>JAZQTB010000051.1:0-55062 GCA_045630425.1 Kiritimatiellia bacterium
CTTCACCACCAATTCCAGCGAGCCTATCGCGACGACGAGAATCGCACCGAGCATAAGCATCACGGTCGTCATCACGGCCCGCGCCAGTTTAGTAGCCTTCTCCAGCGAGCCGTTCTCGACCTCGTCTTTGAATATCGGAACGAACGCCGCGGTCAACGCCCCTTCGCCGAAAAGCTTGCGGGCCATATTCGGTATGGCGAAGGCGATCGTGAAAGCGCTCTGCGCCACTCCAGCCCCGATGAGGCGCGACTGCATCATTTCGCGAACAAGTCCGAGAACTCTGGACAGAGCCGTCAGAGCGCCGACCGTGAAGGTGTTTTTCAGTATGCCGCGCGGTTTCATTTCACGTAGCTGATGCGGTTGATTATCTTATTGAAACTTTCCCCGCCCTCGAGCATCTCGATGGCGATACGCAGATACAGACACTTAACGGGAACCGTTTCAAAGCGCGGGAAGCGCACGGCGTCCTTTTCGGTCGTGACAAGCGCGTCACACCCCATATCGGCGGTCCTGTTGAGCGCGTAAAGGATCTCAGAGGGGTCGTAGCGGTGATGGTCGGCATACCTCTCGCACCAGACGACCTTCGCGCCGAGATGTCTCAGGGAATTTTCGAAACCCTTCGGGGATGCGATACCCGAAAGCGTCGAGACCGTTTTCCCTTCGAGCCAGCCGAGAGGAAACTCCTCGCGGCTCCAGACGTCTTTGAGCGTCTTGGGCGCGTGGGTGCATTTGACGATTTCCGCCCGGGTGTTGTATTTCCTTATCTCTTCGACGACCGCGGACGTGTCGCCGCGGCACTTCGTCAGAAAGATTATGTCGGCGCGCCCCAGATGGCGCGCGGGCTCGCGGAGAATCCCGCGCGGAAGCATGTTGCCGTTGCCGAATGGATTCGTCGCGTCGACGAGAACGACCTCCACGGAATGCTTGAGCTTCTGATACTGGAAGCCGTCGTCGAGAATGATCGTATCGCAGCCGAGACGCTTTATGGCGTAGCGCCCCGCCTTCACGCGGTCGCGGTCAACGACTACGGCGACCCCGGGAAGATTGGAGGCGAGCATATACGGCTCGTCGCCGCCCACCGCCGAATCGAGAAGAACGCGCTTGCCGTCAGAGACGACGAGCGGCGGATCTATGACCTCCGTGAAGATCCGCTGCCACCACGGAGCCTCCTTGCGCCGGTAGCCGCGCGAAAGAATGGCGACCTTGCGGCCGTTCGCCGCGAGAGTGCGCGCGAACATCTCCGTCACGGGCGTCTTACCCGTTCCGCCGGCGGTCACGTTCCCGATCGAAACCACCTGTATGCCGAGCGGATACCGCCGGAGCAGCCCGATGCGGTAGAAGAGATATCTTACGGCGACGACGGCCGCGAAAATATAGCTCAGGGCCTTGAGAAAACCGAGCAGAAGCACCATTGAAAACGGCTGGTTCCTGTCCGCCCCCTTCTCGAGAATCACCTTCACGAGGTATTTCTCGAGCCGTTCGATGCCGCTCTGTCTGGCCTTGCGCATCCGCATCAGTCTCCGAACATCGATCCGGCGTTATCGCCGAAGGCTCTCAGATAAACGCCCACGCTGAAGCTCCAGTCGTGATCGTACTCGGACCCGTCGATGCGCGTGTAGTCGTTTTCGTACGAAAGGCTGAACCTGAACGCGAGACAGTCCGTCCTGAGATCGACCCAGGCGCCGATCTCATCGAGTTCGTTCTTACGCATATCCCAGCGGACGAACGGACCCCACGCCACGGCGTCGCATATTTCATGTTCGAACTCGATTCCGGCGTAGGAATACTTCGCCCAGTTGAAATCCTCCCTGTTCATGATCTGCGGATCGAACGGAGTCGAGGAGAAATCCCAGTAGCGGTGATCGCGGGCCGCGTACGAAACGCTCGCCATGAACGACTTCGAGAAGCGTTTCGTGAATTCCATATCGGCGTAGGCGACGGTATCGTTCTGGGAATCCCACTCGGCGCGCGCCATAAACGCGCAGCCGTCCGTCGGGAAAAATCTCGTTCTGACTCCGGGATTTACCGTGATGTCGCCGTCGCGGCCGTAATTCGGCTTTTCCTGATCCGCGCTCAGACGGTGATAACGGTTCCCCGCCGTCCACGATGTGTCGTTGAACTGAACGGCCGCGTAGACGTCAAAATCGAAAACCGTCCTCACGGTTCCGTCTTCGCCGGTTTTTCTGAAAACGTTTCTCACGCCGGGAGTGACGCCCGCCCAGGAGTATGGCAGATTGCGGCTTCTGCCGGCGAACTGATCGAGCCAGTCCGCGCTGCCGTCGATGGAGTCGAAGTAAAGCGCGCGGGCTCCGTTTTCAAGAGAACTGTAGCGCGCGTCCTGAACAAGGACATCGGCATACGGCTCGAGCACGTGCTGCCAATCTTCCCCTATCGGCGCGACGCCTCTCGCGGCGAACGTCACCCCGCCCTCGACGATCGAGCGGAAAACATCGTCGTCGCGCCGCGCGTTGCGGCCGAATCCGCCGACGTTCTCGGTGCCGGAGTCCGACCAGAACGTTCCTCTGACGCCGGCCCGAGGCACGACCGAAACGACGTCGGCCACCTTGAATGGAAGGGTCAGCCTGTGGTACGTATCGGCGCGGAAGGCCTGGTAATCGGCCCAGACTCCGGGAAAGTAACGGTAGTTGACGGCGGTACCCGCATCGCCGTACTTGGCATAATCGCGGTTGAGCCATCCCGCCCGCGTCGAGGATTCGTAATTGACGGGCAGACGGAATAGCGGTTGGGGAGCGACGTCGAAGTACGCTTCGGGGAGTCTCGCGACGCTCGGGTTGAAGTCGCACAGAGAACCCGACGCGCTCACTCCGAATCCCACCGTATCCTCGATATGCTCCCAGGCCAGTTCCGTACGGGCGGAATCCGCATACGGATTCGCAAGCCGCATCATTCCGTCGCGCAGAAAATCATAGGCGAAGCTGGAATCGGTGAAATACGTCGCGCGCACCCGGAATATGTCGCGCTCGGTCATCTCCCACTTGTGTGAAAACTCCAGCGCATAACGCTCGTCGGGAATTTCGGAACCCCAGTTGGCATAATTGTATTTTTTCTGATTGTGCCAGTTTCTGTCGTATCTGTCGGCATCCTCGTCCCAGAGATAATAGACCTTGAACTTGCCCTTGCCGTAATCTCCGAGTTTCCAGCGGACGCTCTGGCCCAGCGCGACTCCGTTCTTCGACCGAAGATCGAATCTTGTCGCTCCGCGCAGCCCCCATTCGGCGGATGCGAAATCGTCGGTTATGTCATAGACGTATTTGGTCAGAAGGTACGCCCCCCAGCGGCTCCTGTAGCCGGGCATCACGCGCCAGCCGTAGTCGGTATTGAGCGGCTGCCACCAGTACGGGCACCAGAAGACCGGCACGCCGAACATCTTTACAGTCATGTCGCGCGCCGTTATCTCCCTTCCGTCGTCGTAATCGAGCGAACCCTTCGCGCACCAGTGCAGACAGCCGACATCGTTGGTGCAGGTCGTCACCATCGTGTCGTCCGCAAAACTGTATACGTTCCCGATTCTGGACACTCTGTCGGAGAACATCCTGAACGGCCTGGAGACCGCCACGACGCTTCCTGAAGCGACGAGATTTCCTGTGGTCCTGTCGGCCGCCATCCTGTCTGCGGTCACCTTCAGAGGCTCGACGCCTTTTTCGGACGCGACGGAGACAAGCGGCGCTGCAGCCGCCATAAATGCGAGAAAAATTCTTTTCATGATTGAGAGTATAGCACTTGTGAGGTAGCCGCGTCCAGTATAGAAAACGATTCGGGATGCCGGTGAAGCTCCGAAACGAACGTCAAACGGGTGTCAAAATCCTTCTGAAGCTGCGAAAGGATTTCGGAATCGTCGGTTCTCAGACGCTGCATAACCTGCGGCGCGATGACGATTTTAGGCTCAAACGGCTTCTTGTCGGCGGCGGCTTTCTTAAGCAGGCTCGTAAGATGGCGCTGAACCTCGATCGAAATCGCCATCGGACTTTTCACTACGCCGTGACCCTGGCAGAACGGGCAGTTGGACGTGAGCATCGAAAGAATCGACTGGTCCTGGCGCTGACGCGACATCTCGAGAAGTCCGAGCTCGGAAATCTCGAGAACGTTCGTGCGCGCCCGGTCGCGCTTGAGCGCGTCCTTCAGCGCGCGGTACACCTGCTTCTGGTGTTTGCGCGATTTCATGTCGATAAGATCGAGAATGACGAGTCCTCCTATGTTCCTCAGCCTCAGCTGGCGGGCGACCTCCTCGACCGCTTCGAGGTTGACCTCGAGAATCGACTCCTCCTGGGAACCCTTCCCTTTATAGTGCCCCGTGTTGACGTCGACGGCGATCAGGGCCTCGGTCTCGTCGATGACGAGATACCCGCCCGACTTGAGGGGAACCTTGCGCGCGAACGCATCGGCGAGCTGGCGCTCTAAGCCGTAATGCTCGAAAATGTTGACGCTGCCGTCGTATCGGCGGATCTTGGATTTCGCCCTTCTCGAGATGCGCCCCGTAACCTCGCGCATCTCCTCGTAGCTCTTGGCGTCGTCGATGACGATCGCGTCGATATCCTCGGTGAGCCAGTCTCTCACGACGCGCTCGCACAGGTCGGGCTCCTGGAAAATGCAGCAGGGAGTGCGGAGATTCTTCGTGTTGGCCTGCATCTCGTTCCATACGGAAAGAAGATTGCGCAGGTCGCGCGCGAAAGCGCGGGCGCTCGCGCCCTGCCCGACCGTTCTGACGACGAGACCGACGTTCTCGGGAAGAGGAAGTTTGTCGATGATCTTTTTAAGCCGCTGCCTCTCCTTCGCGTCGCCGATCTTCTTCGAAACTCCGCGCAGGGTCGCGCCGCGCGAATCCTTCGCCCCCGGCATCATCACGAGATAGCGGCCGGGGATCGAGAGGTTGGCGACGACGCGCGGGCCCTTCGTCGAGATGGGGCCCTTCGTCACCTGGACGATGATCTCGGATCCCGGCGGGAAGAGCTTCGCGATCTCCGCGTCCGAGAGACGGTTCGCCTTTTTGGAATTTCTGCCGCGTCCGTCGTCGTCGTCGTCGAGAATCGAATCCGCGTCGGGCGTCATGTCCCAATAGTGGAGAAACGCGTTCTTCTTCAGCCCGATGTCGACGAACGCCGCCTGGAGATCGTTCTCGAGATTCTGGACGCGCCCCTTGAAGATGCTGCCGACGAGGCGCTCCTCCTCGCGGTGCTCGACCATGAACTCCTCGAGTCGGCCGTTCTCCATAACGGCCACCCGGGTTTCGAGTTTTTCGACGTTTACTATGATTTCGCGCTTGGTTTTCGAGCGCTTAAGCCATCCGAACAGGTTCATTTTCTATCCTCTCTGTGTAGTGATATGCTTTGTACAATACCAAGGGCGCACATGACCGTAAGCAGGAAAGTGCGGCCCAACGATAAAAACGGCAGCGGCAGTCCCGTTATGGGGACAAGTCCGATGCACATGCCCATGTTTATGTAAACATGCGCGAAAAGAAGAGTCGCGACGCCGAGCGCGAAAACGCGTCCCCGCCGGTCGGGCGCGGAAACGGCCGTCCAGGCCGTCGACAGGCACAGCGCGGCGAAAAGGAGAATCAGCGTCAGCGATCCTTTCACGTACCCCATCTCTTCGGCCCAGACGCAGAAAATGAAGTCGTTCATGACCCCCATCGGCGGCAGGAGCTGACGCCTGATCGATTCACCTTTCCCGTACCCCTTCCCGGAAAAGCCACCCGCTCCGATAGTCATCTTCGACTGTCTGAGATTGTAGCCCGAATCCATCATGTCGGTTTCGGGGAAAAGGAAAGTTTTGACGCGCTCCGTCTGATGGGGTCTCAAAGGCACATACTTCAGGACCGCGGCCCTCCGCGCCGCGCTCGTTCCGGGCCTTTCGGCCTCGTAGACTGCGGCGAGAACAGCCGCCGCCGCGACGCAACCCGCCGCGAGAAGTATGACGAGCCCCTTGCGCCAGACCCCCGCGACGAGAAGTATGACGAGCGTCGCGGGAACAAGCGTAAGAGTCGTTCCCAGATCCGGTTCGAGCAGAATGAGAAGACACGGCACGCCGATCGCGGCCGATGCGATCAGAAAACCTTTGAAACCGTAATGCCCCCTGAACGCCGGCTCCGACGTCCCGAACAGATGCGCAAGGAAAGCCATGACGCACAATTTCGATATTTCGCTCGGCTGGAAGAACCAGAGCCACCTTCTGCCGCCGAACTGTTCCGTGCCGACCAGCAGCACCAGCACGAGCAGAAAAACCGACATGCCGTAAGCCGGAACCGACAGATAGCTGAAAACGGCGCGGTAGTCGGTGAATGCGAGAACGAAGTAAAGCGCAAGCCCGATGAATGCGGTTAAGAGCGTCGACTTCCATTTCGCGGCCATCACCGCGGAACCGCGCGCTTCGCCTGCCGAGGCCAGGGTCAGAACCCCGATCGCCATAAGCGCCGCCATGGACAGAAAGGAGATCCAGTTGAATCTGAAAAGAAACCTTTTCACCGCTCGACCTCCCCGTAATACGACCTCAATATCTCGCCGACCTTCGGGGCCGCAGTGGATCCGCCCGACTCGCCGTTCTCGACGATAAGCGCGAGAGCGAGCGGCTCTCTGGTCTTCGATCCCTCTGACGGCTCGACGTAGGCGATGAACCAGGTGTTCTTACGCCTGTTGGCGCGCGAGCCGATCTCCGCGGTGCCCGTCTTGCCCATAACCGTCGCGTTCACGTTTTCGCCCGCCCTGCGTCCGGTACCCCCAGCGACGACCTTGAGCATCCCCTTGCGCACTTCGCGCAGATGGCGCTCCGGAATCCCGAGCCTGCGCATCGAAACGGGCACGTCCGCGTTGAGGCGCGGCACCGGCATTACGCCCGTGCCGAGCGCCGCCGCGACGAGCGACATCTGAAGAGGAGTGACGAGAAGAAGCCCCTGTCCGATCGAAGTCTGGGCGACGTCGCCGGAATTCCATCTGACGGCCGGATCGCGCTTCGCCTTTTCGGCCGCGTCGGGAACGAGACCTTCGCCTTCGATCGGGAAATCGATTCCCGTCTTTCCGCCGAGACCGAACTCCTCGCATACCGAAACGACGGCGTTCGTGCCCGCCTCGACGCCGACGGCGCAGAAATACGGGTTGCAGCTTTCCTTCAGCGCTTCGGAAAGATTGACCTCGCCGTGCCCCCAGGTGCGCGCGCAGCGGATCTTCATCCCGGCGTGCTGCGAGTAGCCGATGCATTCGTACGTCCAGGCCGGATCAAGCCCCGTCTTCAGCGCGGCGAGCGCCGTCAGCGGCTTGAAGGTCGAACCGGGCGCGTAGAGACCGGCGACCGCTCTGTTGAGAAGAGGTTTGGCGGGGTCGTTCCTGTAGCGTTCGTAGATCTTTCTGGGGAAAACCGGAACGCATTCGCGCGGATCGAAAGACGGCGAACTGACCATGGCGCGGACGGCGCCGTCGCGGGGATCGACGGCCACGAACGCTCCGCGCAGCCCCATAAGCGCGCGCTCCGCCGCATGCTGAAGAGATGCGTCCAGCGAAAGGCGGAGATCGAACCCGTCCCTCGGCGCGACGATCGTCTCGCGGGACGTCGCGAAACCGCGGGCGTCGACATGAAGCCGGTCTTCGCCCGGCATCCCGCGCAGATAGGCGTCGTACAGAAGTTCCAGTCCGTCCCTTCCGCAAAGTTCCTTGTCGACGAAATTTATCTTGGCGTCGCCCGTATTCTGGGGCAGGCGGTCGCGGCCGACGCGTCCGAGAACGTGCGCCGCCAGCGTCCCGTAGGGATAATGGCGCTCCGGTTCGACGACGCATTCAAAACCTTCGAGCTCGTCCTGGCGTTCGCAGAACCGCGCGACCTCCCGTTCGGAAAGATTCCGCCACACCGTGAGAGGCCTGGCGAGAGACTGCCTCAGATGGCGGCGGACGTCGTCGATGTCGATGTGCGATTCGCGCCCGATGATTCCGGCGGCCTTCGCGAGCGCGCCGGCGATTTTCTCGTCCGTTTTCTCTCCGCGCTTTCTGGCGCGGTACGTTTCGGGGCTTATCGTCACGTTCATCACGGGCCTGTTGCCCGCGAGAACGACGCCGCGTCTGTCGAGTATCCGCCCGCGCATGCCGATCGTCTGGACGCGGCGGAACGACTGCGCCTGCATCTGGCGGCGGTATTCAGCCGCCCCGTCGACCTGCTCGGTTTTAAGACGGAAGGCGAGAACGAGAAAACCGACGGTGAAGACGAACGCCAGCAGGGCGAAAGCGACCAGAGCGCTCAGGGAAAACTCACTTTTCATCAAGAGCCGCCTTTCCGTCGAGCCAGCGGAGAAAAAACCAGACGAGCGAAAACACCATCGCTCCGACTGGGAACGCCGCCAGCATCCTGAGCAGAATGTTGCCCTGCATCGCCGAACCGAGCCAGGCCCAGACCCAGAACTGGTATACGGGATAAACGGCCGGAGCGGCGAAGGGAGAAAGCTTAAAGCCTCTGAAAAGCGCGCCGGCGACGACGAAAAAGCTGACGCTGGACGCCAACGGCAGAGAAGCGACGGAATCCTCAGCGGCGCCCGCGGCCAGAGCGAAGAGAATTCCTTCGAGAGGCTTGCGGTTTATGGCGCAGTAGAGCGACGATGAAAGCAGCACGGGCAGCCCCACCCCGAACATTCCCGGGGCGAGTTCCTCGGCGGCGCACGCGATAACGAGCGTCAGAAGCGCGTGGACGAGATGGACGATATCTTTTTTCACCTGCGGATAAAGACGTCCTTCAGCGCCGTAAAATCGACAGCCGGCAGCACGCCTCCGCGTCCTTCGAGTCCGTTTACGTCATTCGAGACGTCTCCCTCGACAGTGCAGAAAGCGCCGACCGGTATCCCCGGGGGAAAGACCCCTCCGAAACCCGATGTAAAAACCTTGGCCCGCGGAAGCACCTCCACGCCGGGCTTTAGAAATCGTATCGAGAGCAGCTCGTCGGAGCCGCCCGTCAGGATCCCCGTCAACGGTTTGGCCGCCTCAACGCGGCAGGAAACCTTCACGGACGGATCGGTTATAAGCATCACCTCGCTCGTGTGGGGCGTTACGGACACGACCTTGCCGACAAGCCCTTCGGGAGTTTCGACCGCCGCGCCCTCGCGGACACCCGCAACGGAACCTTTACCGACGCGGATCGATCTATACGCGTCGGCAGCGCCTCCGCCGAACGAAAGAACCTCGGCGGCGATGCGCTCGACGTCGGTGCGCCCGGCATAACCGAGAGCCCGCCTCAAACGGTCGTTTTCGGCGGCAAGTTCCTCGTACTCGCCGTTTTCGAACGCAAGAGCCGCGATCGTCCTTTTAAGACGCCCGTTTTCAGCCGCCGCGCGCGCGCCGTCGAAAGCGCCGGAGATACGGGTCGTGACGTTCCTTGAAAACCAGAGGGAAACACGCTGAAACGGATAGACGGATTCGATGGCGGCGGATTTCGAAAAAAGGAAAACAAGAACTCCGAGCGCCGCGACTGCGGCGATCGCCCAGGTTCTTGATGCCTTTACGTTCATTTTGGCGCCCCCTTAAAACGGGAACCGCCGAAAACCTTACATTTCGCGCTTGTTGCCCGCGAGGAAATCAAGCTCGTTCATTACGACGCCCGTGCCTTCGGCCACGGCCGAAAGCGGATCTTCGGCGAGAGTGACGGGAAGACCCGTCTGCGCCGCGAGCAGTTTATCAAGCCCGCGGAGCTGCGCGCTCCCGCCCGAAAGCACCAACCCGCGATCGACAAGGTCGGCCGCGAGTTCCGGCTCGCACTTGTCGAGAGTCGTTCTCACCGCATCGACAATCTGCGTAACCGGGTCTTTCAAAGCGTCTCTGATTTCCTCGGAAGTAATAGTCAAGGTTTTCGGCAATCCCGCCACTACGTCTCTGCCCTTGATCTCCAGCGTCTTCTCTTCACCCACCGGATAGGCACTTCCTATTTCGATTTTGATCCATTCGGCCATGCGCTCGCCTATGAGAAGATTATAGACGCGCTGGACATATTTCATGATGCACTCGTCCATAGCGTCGCCGCCCGCCGCGCGGGCGGAATAACTATGAACGATCCCCGCGAGAGATATGATCGCGACTTCGCACGTTCCGCCGCCGATGTCGACGATCATGGAACCCGCGGGTTCAGAAACCGGCAGCCCGACACCGATCGCGGCGGCCATAGGTTCCTCGATGAGGAATACCCTGCCGGCTCCCGCGTTCTGTGCGGCGTCTTCGACGGCGCGCTTCTCGACCTCGGTGATGCCGCTGGGAACAGCGATAACCATGCGGGGTCTGGCGCACTTCATATTCGAGTAAAACCGCTTAGGGCAGACTTTTCTGATGAAATACGAAATCATCGCCTCGGTAATGTCAAAGTCGGCGATAACGCCGGACTTCATCGGTCTTATGGCGACGATATTGCCAGGCGTGCGGCCCAACATGCGCTTAGCCTCCTCGCCGACGGCAAGGACGCGCTTCGAGCCGGCCTGGATAGCGACCACGGACGGCTCGCGCAAAACGATACCGCGGTCCTTCGCGTAGACGAGGGAGTTCGCGGTTCCTAAGTCGATACCGATATCCGTTGAAAAAAGAGACTTGATTTTACCGAACATTACCGTTCTCTTTCATTTTTCCATTTTTGGGTATATTTTACCTAAAATATTAAAATCCGTCAATTGCGACTCGCGTTGTTCATTTGTAATTCGTGCTAAAAACCTGGGCTATTCCAGGAAAAACAGGTTCACAAAAAATTAAACGCGTCAACATCAAAGGAAACCTTCAGAGTATTGGGCGGCGGCCTCACGCCCTGAAGCCACTTCCAGGCGTTTATCGCCGTCGACACCCGGGAAGACCTTAGAACAATCTGCCAGCGATGCCAGCCGTCCGCCTTTTCTATCACGCTCGGAACGGCCTCGCCCGCATTCAGGTCTTTAACCTTCATTAAACTCTTCGCATACATATCGGCCCATTTCGCGACAATCTCCGGATCCTTACTTCTTAAATTTATCACGGACAGATGGCAATACGGGGGAAAATACGCCTCTTCGCGATTCTTGAGCTCTTCCTCGGCAAACGCGGCGAAATCGCCCTTCGCCGCGAAGCGTATCGCACTCTGGGACGGATTATACGTCTGGATGACCGCCTCGCCGGGCAGTTCCGCCCTTCCGGCACGGCCCGCAACCTGCGATAAAAGCTGATATGTCCGTTCAGCCGCCCTGAAGTCTGGCATATTAAGCGATGTATCGGCGTTCAGAACCCCGACGAGCGTAACGTTCGGAAAATCAAGCCCCTTCGCGATCATCTGGGTTCCGATCAGTATATCGGCCTCGTGACGCCGGAACGCTCCTAAAATATCGTCGTGCGAATTCTTTCCGCGCGTGGAATCGGCGTCCATTCTCAAAACTCGCGCCTCCTTGAAACACGCTTTAAGAGCCGCTTCGGCGCGCTGGGTGCCGATGCCTTTAAACTCAAACGGTCCGCCGCACTCGGGGCATCTCTTCGGCACCTCGATCCACCCGCCGCAGACATGGCATCTGCAGCAGTCGTCGGCCTTATGGTACGTGTACGCGAGATCGCAGTCGGGACAGTTCGCGACATACCCGCACGAGGAACAGACGACCGAACGCGAATAACCGCGCCTGTTCAGAAAGAGAATAACCTGTTCGCGGCGATCAAGACGGACGCCTATCGCCTCCATCAGCGGCTGCGAAAATATCCGCCCCGGCGACCCGCCCTCGGCCATATCGACGACAAGAACCTTAGGCAGAGTTCCTGCGCCCGCCCGCTCGCGCATTACGGCTTTCGCATACTTGCCGCGAGCGACGTTCATCCAGCTTTCGAGCGACGGCGTCGCAGAGCCGAGCACGGCCTTCGCGCCCTCGATCCTGGCGCGCATCACCGCGACATCGCGGGCATGATAACGCGGGGTCTCATCCTGCTTGTAACTCGTCTCGTGCTCCTCGTCGACTATAACGAGACCAAGATCCTTTATCGGCGCGAAAACCGCGCTTCTCGGACCGATCACAACGCGGGCCTCGCCGCTTCTTATCCTGTGCCACTCGTCGTACCGTTCGCCGTCCGAAAGCGCGGAATGGAGAACGGCGATCCTGTCGCCGAAGCGCGAAGCGAACCTTTGGACGGTCTGAGGCGTAAGCGCGATTTCGGGAACCATCACGATCGCGCCGCGCCCGGCCTCAAGTTCGGCGGCGATGGCCTGAAGATAAACTTCCGTCTTGCCGGAGCCCGTAACGCCGTGGAGAAGCAGCGTCTCTCCGGGGGCGAGGACGTTAATCTTCTCAAGGGCGGCCGACTGTTCGCCGTTGAGATCGAGCGGTCTGGTCGGCAGAATCCTCTTAGCAGAAAGAGGGTTGCGCCTTTTGGCGCGGGGGGCTATTTCAACAAGTCCCTTCGCCGCGAGAGCCTTGACGCTTTGAGGCGTCGTCGAAAGTTCACGGCAGAGGAAAGTCATCCACCCGCCGTCGAGACGGACGATCTGATCGTAAAGCCACCGCTGGCGTTTAGTCAGAGATTGTTCGCCCTTAAGCGGCAGATGATCGACAAACAGCTGTTCCTTGGCTCTTGCGCCGGGCTTCAGAACGGCGGCGGGCAGCGCGGTTTTTAAAACCGTCTCAATGGGAGAGGCCGTATACGCGGCGATGGACTTTACGAGTTTGAGCGTAAACGACGAAAAAAAAGGAACCTCGTCCGCAATACCCTCGACAGGCTTGAGAGTGTACGAGACACCTTCATCGGGCGCGTCGGCGATCTCAAGAGCGAAACCGCGCGCGTGGCGGTGATTGAACGGAACAAGAAGAAGCTGGCCGACAGCCAGCTTCTTCTCCAGCTCGTCCGGCACAAGATATGTGAACAGCCGGTCGAGCGCAAGGTCTATGGCGACCTTTACAACCATCAATCACGGCTCAAGATACTTGAGCTGAATGCCGTCGGGCAGGAAGAGATTGTTGCGGCCGTAGACGTCGCGAAGGTTGCACTCTCTGGGCTTGAAATTCCTGACGGCGCCGCTCTTCGTGACGACGATCAGGCCGTTGTCGCCGAAAGGCGAGGCGAACTTCTTGCCCAAGGTGATCAGATCGTTGCCCTTGGAAGACGAATCGAACTGACCGGAGGTCGCGAACTGGGCCGTATCGCCGTTGCGCGTGACGAGCGCGGGGAGATAGTCGGGAAGTTCATCCGTAAGGCCGGAGACGATCGTCCACGCGACGTTCTTCTGCTCGACGACGCCGGGCTGGTGCGGAGGAACGCCGGAGAGAGCGAGCCAGCTGGCTTCGTAGTTTCTCGTTCCGGTGAAGGGCCTCCACTGACCCTGACCCTTCGTCTGGTTGGGGATATCGAAAAGCATCTCGAAATACTTCGTGGAGGTCCCGAACGTATTGCCGGCGATATCGGTGGTGTCGTCGCTCTTGCCTTCGGCTTCCTTGGGCCAGAGGGAGGGCAGACCGTTCGCCTGACGATCGATGCTTCCCTTGAGGATCTCATCGACGATTCGCTTTCCGGCGACACCGGCGGTCTTCATGCTCGACTCGGTCATCGCGGAAGAAATCATAGGATAGAACACACCCATAAGCAAGCCGAGAATACCGATTACGACGAGAAGCTCGACGAGCGTAAAACCTTTTTTAGTCATTTTCATTTTCAACCTCCTTTAGTTAAATGTTTTCTAAAACAGATGTATTATCTCATATTTGCTATTTTCGTTCAAGAGCCATTTTAAGATAAGACGAATACGCCCGGGTGTACGTGAAAGAGCTGACGAGATTCAGCGTTATCATAAGCCCCTCGACGACGAAACAGCTCCAGAGCATGTATTTCTCGACGGGAGCGAAAAACTCCATATCGTGAAACACGATATACGCGTAAACCCAGCCCGCAGCGGGAAACGAAAGCGCGGTGCGGACCTTGCCGAGCCACATGGCGGCTCCGTCGGCGCCGTAGAGGGAACCCACCGCTCTCAGGAACGTAACCCACAGATCGCGCAGGATATAGAGTATCGCGAAAACGAGCATCACCAGAGAATGAGCCGATTCGCCCTGTTTGAGCAGGAGCCACGCCAGCGCGGGAAACGTCACGACATAGAAGACCTTGTCCATCAGAGGATCGGCCATCTTCCCCAGGGGGCTGACGACGTTCCATCTGCGCGCGAGCATTCCGTCGAAGGCGTCGGTCAACCCCGAGAAAAACATCGCGGCGCCGGCGAAAAAGATGAGCCACGGCGAACAGTGAAATTCCTCGGCTACGGCCAGAACAAGCCAGGCGACGATTAAAGGGACGCGCAAAAACGTCAGCGCGTTGACGAAGAGTTTTTTGGCGTTCAAGACAGCTCCAATCCTTCGGAAACAACCTTCTGCATGACCTCAAGAGCCTCCTGCAGCTGCGCAAGACGCATCTTCAAAGCCTGAATCTGGAGTTCCGCCTTCTGATAATTTCTGCGCGTGGCGAAAAGCTGTTTGAGAATCTCGCCGGAATCGAGATCGAGATCCGCCAGCTGCATGCCGTCGGGGATGGGAACCAGCACCTGTGTTCCGCATCCTGAACAATTGATCTGAAGCCCCGCTCCCCGATAATCGATAACCAGCTGCTTGCCGCAGTTAGGGCACTCAAAAACGATATCGGTATCGCGGATCTCGGCATTGTCGCCGCCGTCATTCTCGTCAACGAGCCTAATATCTTCTTCAGCCATATCAAAACCTCCTTAACTTTAATTAAATTATATAAAAAAAAACGCACAGACGCAAGTCCGTTCGGTGCGCGGTTTTATTTTGCGCTTAAAAGTGGTATAATGGGCAGCGATGATGAACGATCATAGAATCAACGCAGAGACACCGGCATGACTTTCACACCGAGCCTTTTTATCGCGGCCGCCGCCGGTGCGCTGACGGCGGCGACGATATACCACTTCTCCCGCATAACGCGCGCCCGCATGGAGCAGCTCGTCAGCGAACGCGACGCCAAAGAGAAACTCATAGACGAAATGCGGAAACTCGAAAAATTCAGACGCGACTTCATCTCCAATCTGACCCATGAGATACGCACGCCCCTTACGGGAATCCTCGGTGCCGTGGAGCTCCTCGGCGACGACGGCCATCTGAACGACGCGGACCGCACGACGATGCTAAAAATCCTCAAAGACGAGTCCGTACGCCTTGACAAGCTGGCCCAGGATATTCTGGCCCTGGCACGGATCGAACACACGAGCAACGAAGCGAAACGCGCGTTCGCGGTATGCAATCTTTCGGACGTCATCAAAAACGCCTTCACCTTGATGAAACCCAAAGCCGCCGCCGCCGGCGTCGGGCTGGTGCTTCTTAAGAACGAAACCGTGAAAACGGCGTGCGACGCCGCGCTGATCGAAGAAGCGGTGCTCAATCTCATCGAGAACGCCCTTCGGTATTCCGGATCGCTGACCATCGGACTTTCGCTCGAGAACATCGGCGGACGCGCCAGAATATCCGTCGCCGACAACGGAGTCGGCATTGAGGAAAAACATCTGCCGCGAATTTTCGAACGCTTTTACCGGGTGGACAAGGCGAGGAGCCGCGAAAAGGGCGGAACCGGCCTCGGACTTGCGATCGTGAAGCATATCGCCCAACTCCACGGCGGGGAAGTCTCGGTCGCTTCGACGCCGTCGAAAGGATGTACGTTCACGATCACGATCTGACGCGGCATGTTTTATGAAAACTCAAAGAAAAATACTGCAACGCGCTTTTCTCGATTCCCTTCCGGTGCTGATGGGATATTCGACCATGGGATTCGCAGCGGGCGTTCTCCTCGGCGCGAAGGCCGACGCCCCCTTCTCGCCTCTGTGGGCCTTTCTTTCGGCGGCTTCGTTCGTATCCGGAACGCTCAGCTTCGCAG
Organism: Kiritimatiellia bacterium; assembly: GCA_045630425.1. Classification (GTDB taxonomy): domain Bacteria; phylum Verrucomicrobiota; class Kiritimatiellia; order RFP12; family UBA1067; genus UBA1067. The sequence goes on from JAZQTB010000051.1 coordinate 15,837, forward strand.
TCGTCCCGCTGATGGCCCAGGGCGCGTCCATGGCCGCTGTGGCGGCGATGACGCTGATGATCAACTTCAGATACGCCTTTTACGGGATCTCCATGCTTTCAAAATGGAAGAACGTTCCGTTTTTCAGAAAACTCTTTCTGATACACATGCTGACCGACGAGAATTACGCTCTCGAAACCGCGTGCAAAATCCGCAACGACGCCCTCTACATCAAATACTGCACCTTTCTTTCCGCCCTGAATCTCTCGTACTGGGTCGCGGGCGTGACATCCGGAAGCCTCGTCGTCTACTTTCTCGAGAAAGCGCTGTCGCCCGAAAAGATAAAGGCCGCGGCCCAAGGAGTGGAATTCGCGATGGTCGCCCTGTTTCTCGTCATTTTCACGGATCAGATGAAAGGATTTCTCGGCAATGACAGGTAGCCGCATACTCCATCTCCTTGCGGTAGTTCTCGTCGGCTGGTGCGTAACGTACGCTCTTAGAGCTCTGCCCTTCGTCCTTTTCTCCCGCAAGGCGCGGGAATTGCCCCCGTGGGTCGGCCGGCTCGGCGTTCTGATCTCGCCGGTCATAATCGCCTTTCTGATCGTCTATTCGTATTCGTCTCTCGAATGGCGCACGCTCAGCCCCTACTTGGCGGGGCTGCTTACGGTTTCGCTCCAGATGATCCGAGGCAACCCCCTTTTGAGCATCGTCGCGGGAACCGCGCTGTACATGACGCTCCTGCGCTGCGCGTGATGCCCCCGCGAGCAGCAGACCGCGAATCCGTCAGAACGACCACTGGACGCCGAGCGCGACCGAATACACCATCTCGTCGGCGTCGTCGATCCCGTATGTCGCGTCGGCGTCGAACCGCAGCGAACAGCAATCGTTGAAATGCCAAAACGCTCCCCATCCGATTGCAGGTCCGACTTCGCCGTCTATCCAGCCGCTCGCGCCGAAAGTGAAGAACGGATCGAACTTCTCGTAGCCCCACCAGTGCCAGAGGTGCTTGACGCTCAACCCGACGGTATCTTCGAGCCAGGCGGCGGAAATTTCCACCGTTATGAAATCCCCGAGATAATAACCCAAATAAGCGCCCGCGCCGCAGAGATTGCGCATTTCGCCGCCGCCCTGCGGAATCACCGCGACCGCGCGCGCGCCCGCGTACCAGCGCTCGAAATCGTATTGCGCATAATCGTATTCATCCTCTGCCGAAGAAACAGAGGCGAAAGACAATGTGAAAGCCGCCAAAAGAATTTTAAATTTCATCCTCACCTCCGGCCCTTTTCCGCCCCGGTGCGCGCGTAATCCCTCATCCACGCAAGCTCGCGCCTGCGCATGCGCGCCCTGTCGGCAGGTTCAAGATCGTCGGCCCCGGAAAGATGATCCATCCCGTGCGCAACGTACAGAAGAAGTTCCTTCGCCGCCGACCAGCCTCTGGCGACGTTTGAAAATCTGAGCGCCTGATCCACGTTGACGTAAAGTTCGCCGTAAATCCCTTCGGGCTCGGGCGGCATCGCCTCGTAAGCCTGGGTTATCACGTCGGTCGCGCCCTCGACACCCATGATGCCGCGATGAACCTCGTCGGAAGCGGCGTCATCCTGAAGGACAACGACGACGGAGCGAAAAGGAACCCCGATCCGTTCGGACGAGCGCGACGCGAAATACCGGGCCGCCACCTTAAGAGACGCCTTGGAGACGGCGACGGAACGCGGCAAACTGCCGTCAATGACGATTTCACACGACATAGGTTTAAATTCGGATCACTCGACGGGAGCGGGAATCTTAAGCTTGAGCCCCACCCATAGCACCTTGTTCGGTTTCATTTTGTTCAGTTTCAGAATTTCCGACACGGTACATTTGTGTTTCTTGGCGATTCTTGTCAGATTATCGCCCGGCTTCACTTCGTACACAATCGTTCCCGCGGCCGACGGAGACGATGTCGCGACGTCCGACACGGCGCCCTGCGCGGCATGATCCTCCGGCGGAGGCGACAGCGGCCGATTTTCGGGCATGTCGGAACGAACCGGTTCAGACGCGCCACCGTCCGCCGCTTTCGGCTCTTCCACCGGCCGGGGTTTTCCGGATTGTTCGACCGTTTCCGGCTCCTCCGGTTCATCGGACGGCCCGAGCCACGCGACCGCGGCCCACAGCACGACGACATGGACGGAAACGCTCGCGAGCAATGGCAGAGACCAGCTGAAGCTGCGCCGAGAATCGTCGTTCATGAGCACCCTCCTTTATCTGCCATACGCGCGATGCGCTCGGCGGCGAGTTTTATGTTCTCCAGCCCCGTTGCGTAACTCATTCTCACGAACCCCTCGCCCGAAGCGCCGAACGCGGATCCCGGAACGCACGCCACGCCGAAATCCTTCAGAAGACGCATCGTAAAATCCTCGCTCGTCATGCCGGTGGAACGGATGTCGACGAACAGATAGAACGCCCCTTTCGGCATAAGCGTTTTAAGCCCCATCGAATTAAGCGCATTTACGAGATAATCGCGGCGCTTCCTGTATTCTCCGCGCATGCGGGCGATATCCTTATCACCGAAATCGAGCGCCTCGACTCCAGCGGCCTGCGCGAGCGTCGGAGCCGACATGATCCCGTACTGGTGGATCTTCATCATCGCGCCGATGATATCCTCGGGCCCGCACGCGAAGCCGAGACGGTAGCCCGTCATCGCCCAGCTTTTCGAAAAACCGTTTAAAACCAGAACTCTGTCGCGATAACGTTCAAACGAACCGAACGAGTCAAGCGCGACATCCTCGGCGCCGTCTTCGATTTCGTAATTAAGCTCGGTGTAGACCTCATCGGAAATCAGGATGATATCATGACGCTCGCAGAATTCGAGGATGTCCGCCATCTCGGCGCGGCTCAGGGTGGCGCCCGTGGGATTGCACGGGAAATTGAGCAGCAGAACCTTTGTCTTGGGCGTAACGTATTTCTCGAGTTCCTCGACGGTAAGCCTGAAAGCGTTCTCGACGCAGGTGGGAACGGCTACGGGAACGGCATGCGCGAGACGCACGGTCGCCGCGTAACTCACGAAACACGGCTCGTGGAACATTACCTCGTCGCCCGGCGAACAAAGCGCGCGGATCGCCAGATCGATCGCCTCGGAAACTCCTACCGTGATCAAAATTTCCTTGTCCCACGCATATTCGGCGGTGAAACGGCGCTTGAAATACCGCGCGACCGCCTGACGGAGTTTCGGCGTTCCGAGGTTGGACGTATAGTGCGTTCCGCCGTCCTCAAGACACGTCACCGCCGCGCGCGAGATATGCCACGGCGTATCGAAGTCGGGCTCGCCGACACCGAGCGAGATCACATCCTTCGACTGAGCGACTATGTCGAAGAATTTGCGTATCCCGCTCTTGGGGAGTTCCGCCACGTGTTTAGCGATACGTTCCTTCAAACCGGCCTTTCTGTTTCAATCGGCGAGAATCTCGTCGGCGAGTTTTCCAAGCGCCGCTTCGCTCTCCGGATTGAGAGCGCCCTTTACGGTGACGACCGTATCGCAGAAAACGATATCCTTCGAATTCTCGAACATCTTCTTCATGACCTTCGCGGCCATCGGCGCCCAGGAGCCGTTCTCGATGAAACCTACCTTGCGCGACTGGTAGTTGCGCTCGGTGAGATGATCGATAAAGTGGCGCATCCACGGGAAGATCGTCGCGTTGTACGTCGTCGTCGCGAGAACGAGCTTGCCGTAACGGAAGGCGTCCTCGACGGCCTCGGGCTGATCGTCGCGCGCGAGATCGGCGACGGCGACTTTCGGACAGCCCTTCGCCTTCAGGATCTCGACGAGCTTGAGCGCCGCGTTCTTCGTGTTGCCGTAAACCGAAGTGTAGGCGACGAGCACGCCGGGCGATTCGACGCGGTAGCTCGACCAGATGTCGTACTTGGTGACGGCGTTGGCGATTTCATCGGGGGTCGAAAGAACGGGGCCGTGCAGAGGGCAGATCGTCTTTATCTCGAGACCGGCCGCCTTTTTAAGAGGCGCCTGGGTCTGAGGGCCGTACTTGCCGACGATGCCGATGTAATAACGGCGCGCCTCGCAGTCCCAGCCCTCGGGATCCTCGACGTCGTTGGCTCCGAACTTGCCGAAGCCGTCGGCTGAAAAGAGAATCTTATCGGTCGTATCGTAGCTGACCATCACCTCGGGCCAGTGAACCATGGGAGCGGCGACGAACGCGAGATTGTGGCGGCCGGTCGAGAGCGTATCGCCCTCCTTGACGACGATGCGGCGCGACGCGAAATCGTCGCCGAAAAAGTTCTTCATCATCGTAAAGGCCTGGGCGCTCGAGACGATGAGCGCCTCGGGATAGCGCTCGGCGAACTTCGCGATGTTGGCGGAGTGGTCGGGCTCCATGTGATGAACGACGAGATAGTCGATTTTGGCGCTTTTGGCGGCGTCTTCGATATTCTTGAGCCACTCGTCGCCGAAATTCGCGTCGACCGTGTCGAGAACGGCCTTCTTCTCGTCGTCGATGAGATAGGAGTTGTAGGCCATGCCGCGCGGAACTACGTACTGACCTTCAAAAAGGTCAACCTCATGGTCGTTTACGCCGACATACCTGATATCGTCTCTGATTTTCATTTGATTCTTACGCCTTTCCCTGGGATTTCCTTTTTTCCAAATTGGCCTGAACTACATCCGTCACAAAAGGAGCCGTATCGCCGCCGTAGCTGGCGATTTCGCGGACGGTGGACGCCGTAACATACGCGAGATTCTCGCTCGGCATCATGAAGAGAGTTTCAATTTCCGGAGCCATGCGCCTGTTGATGAGCGCCATCTGGAATTCGTATTCGAAATCGCTGTAGACCCTCACGCCGCGCAGCACGACCCGCGCCCCCTCGCGACGGCAGAAATCGACGAGAAGCGTGTCGAGAATCTTGACCTCGACATTACCCAAACCGGCCTTTTCGGCGTCTTCGCGGATCATTTTGAGGCGCTCTTCGCCCGAAAACATTGCCTTATCTTTCGTGCTCGTGGCCGCCACGGCGACAATGAGTTTGTCGTAGAGCTTGGCCCCGCGTACGATAAGATCAAAGTGGCCCTTCGTCATAGGGTCAAAGGTGCCGGGATATACTGCGATTTTTTCTGCCATAATTATCTGATATTATAGCAAAAAAGGATGTGGAGCGGGGACTGTTTTGTAATCGGTTAGTCGAATTCGATGTTTGAGCGGAGAGGATTATTATGATATAATTCACCGCGTTATGAAAAACTATCTTGCCATTGACATCGGGGCCAGTTCGGGACGCCACATCCTCGGAACCGTGAAGGACGGGCGCATCCATCTTGAAGAGATCTACAGATTCGACAACGGCCAGATCCGCAGGAACGGGCACGACTGCTGGGATATCGAAAAGCTGACCGAATCCGTCAAAGCGGGAATCGAAGCGGCGCTTTCCAAACATGAAATCGAATCGATCGGAATAGACACCTGGGGTGTCGATTTCGTGCTTCTTGACGAAAACGGAGAACTGTGCTCCGATGCCGTGGCGTATCGCGACGGGCGCACCAAAAACGCCGATATCGAGATCGAGGCCTCGGTTCTGCCGTTTGCGGACCTCTATTCGCGCACGGGCATCCAAAAAGCCAGCTACAACACGATCTATCAGCTCTGGGCCCTGAAGAAGGAATCGCCCGAACAGCTCGATAAGGCGGCGCATTTTCTCACCGTCCCCGAATATCTGAACTACAGGCTCACCGGCAACATCGTTCATGAATATACCGACTCCTCGACAACGGCGCTCCTCGACGCCGCGAAAAAGGATTGGGACTTCAATCTGATCGGGAAACTCGGACTGCCCGCGCGAATCTTCGGAAAACTCGAAATGCCGGGGACCGAAGTCGGAAAATACAAGGGCGTAAAGGTGGTTCTTCCCGCCATGCACGACACCGCGAGCGCATACCTCGCCGTTCCCGCGCGTGACGACAAGGCCGTCTACCTTTCGAGCGGCACCTGGTCGCTGCTCGGCGTCGAGAACTCTTCACCGATCACGACCCCGGAAAGCTGCGAGGCGAACTTCACCAACGAAGGCGGCGCGTGGGGGCGCTACAGATACCTTAAGAACATCATGGGCTTATGGATGATCCAGTCGATCCGCCGCGAGCTGAACCAGGTCGAATACGTGGAGGGGAAAGGCTCCGAAGCCACGAGGGAGGCGCTACTGAACATCGCGGATTACGAACCCGGCCGGAAATATTCGTTCGCCGAACTTGAAATGACCGCGCGCGACTCCGCGGACTACAACGTCACGATCGACGTCAACGACCAGCGCTTCATAAACCCCGCGTCGATGATCGGCGAGGTTCTTTCGGCGGCCGCCGAAGAGGGCGAACGGCCGTCGACCATAGGCGAACTTATGCGGTGCGTCTACCATTCGCTGGCCGAATGCTACGCCGCGGCCATCTCGACCCTGTCGTACATCACGGGCAAGACCTACACCTCGATCAACATCGTCGGCGGCGGCAGCAAGGACAAGTATCTGAACACGCTCACGGCCGAAGCCACGGGGCTTGAGGTTTTCGCGGGGCCGACCGAAGGAACCGCGATCGGAAATCTCATCGTCCAGATGATATCCGCCGGCGAATTCTCCGATCTGGCGGAAGCGAGAAAAGCGATAGAGCGCTGAACGCCCCCTTTGTCCGGCTCTACCGGGGTTCATCCGCCGGATTTTACGGTCTCGACCGTAAAGGAGACTTCCGCCTTCACCCCTTCCGCCGTAACGCAGACGAGCGTATGCTCCCCCGGTCGCATGTCGAGAACTAAAGGCTCGCTTCCGAGCGTTTCACCGGCGGAAACGCCGTCCAAAAACCACCAAAGGCGCGACGAGGAGGGATTGCCGGCCACCTTCACCACTATCTTCTGCTGCGCCATCGCTTCGACATGTTCAAATCTGGCGCCGTCTGAAGGCTGAAGAATCGAAAGTTTCGACGCCTTCGCGACACGCGAATAGAAGGCCTCAAGAAGAGGATCCGTCCTTTCGACCACCTTGCCTTCCAGATCGCGGCGGTGCGCCTGGCACAATCTCGCGCTCGCCGTGCGCTTTGAATAGAGGGCCTCGACGGAAGACGGACAATCGGGATTGGCGGGATGTCCCGACACGGAACAGATTTTGCGCGTAGAAACGCCGTCGGGCACGGCGAACCATTTCGGATTCGATCCGGATTCGACGGCTCTGGCGATCTCCCACGCCAGAGGAGCCGCGATTTCCGCGCCGACGACGGTCCTGTCGCCGGGCTTTCCGGAAACGTGACCGCACCAGACGCCGATTACGTAATCGGGATTCCAGGCGACCGTCCATGCGTCGCAGAACGCCGAACTCGTCCCCGTTTTCCACGCGAAGCGCGGCGCGTTCACATCGGCGATATGACCCAGCGCCGCCATCGAACGCGCGGGAGAAGAAAGGATTTCGCTCACGAGATACGCGCTCTCGGGCGAAAACGGCTCTCCCTGGCTCCCGCCCGCCGCCCTCGCCAGACGGGCGTATGCGAGAGTAAGCTCTTCAAGAGTGACGGTCACGTTCCCTATCGCCATCCCCAGACCGCTCCGCGCATCCCCGTAGCCTATGCTGTTCAGTCCGGCGGTTCTCAAAAGAGCCCCGAATCTGTCGACGCCGAACTTCTCTAAGAGACGCACGAACGGCATGTTGAGCGACAGCACGAGCGAATCGTCGAGCGAAACTGCGCCGCGCCATTTCGCGTCGAAATTGGACGGAACGTATCCGTTGTACGTTCTGGGTATGTCAAGAAGCATCTCCCCCGGAGAGACGATTCCGCCGTCGATCGCGAAAGCCGCGAGAAACGGCTTCAGCGTCGATCCGGCAGACCTTGGAGCCAGCGCGGTATTGACCTGCCCGGCCTTATCGGCGAAATAGTCCGCGCTCACCGCCATAGCCGTGACTTCTCCCGTGGGAACCCTGCGCACGACGACCGCAACGTCGCACCCTTTATCGCTCTTCGTCCGCTGAACGCACTCTTGCGCTAAACGCTGAAGTTCAGGTTCGAGCGGGGTCGTGATATCGCACGAAACGCGAGACCCGTTTCCATCGCGCCGGAATCTGGAGATATAGTAATCGCAGTAATGCGGATATTCGAACGGTCTCGGACGGCGGCGCAGTTCGGGTTTCACGCCGCGCGCCGCGTCCGCCTGCTCTTCGCTCGCGAACCCGAGGCGCACCATCCTGTCGAGAACGTAATTGCGGCGTTTCAGCGCAAGGTCGTAGTTCCTGTCCGGCCTGAACCGCGAGGGAGCCTGCACCATGCCGGCCAGCAGAGCCGCCTCCGCAAGCGTCAGCGACTTCGCGCTTTTTCCGAACCAGCCGTCGGCGGCGGCCTCGATGCCGATGAAATTCGAACCGAACGGAGCTCGGTTCAGATACTGCGATATTATCCAGAGTTTATCTTTTTGGCGTTCCATTTTCAACGCCTGGACAGCTTCGACGAATTTCGCGGCGTAGGTCTTCCTGTGGGGTTTTATAAGACGCACCGTCTGCATTGAGATCGTCGACGCCCCCGAAACGCGGCGCCGGTTCACCAGGTTCTGCCACGCCGCCCGGAGAACGCTCAACGGCCTTACCCCGCAATGCCCGAAAAATGTCCCGTCTTCCGAGGCGACAAGAGCCTTTACGATCCAGTCGTCCTTCGCGGCCCTGTAAAAAGGTCGAGAATCGATATCCCCTGGGCCGAGAGAGACACGTATTATCGCTCCCCGCGCGTCCCTGAGGACGATGCCGCCGGGATAGTCGTCGGCCCCGTCCGCCGACCAGCCGATGAGCATATACGACAGCAGCGCAAAAACCATAACTCCGGACAGAAGGAATACCGGAAGCGTTTTGAGCCGGAAAAGTTTTCTTGTCTTATCAGAACGACAGGGCACCGAGAGCATCTTCCAGTTTTGCGCGCGCCACCCCGTCGCGTTCGGCGGCTGAATTAGAGCCTAAAACGACCACTATCGCCCTTTTGCCGCCGCGCTTGCCGGTAAGCACCACTGAGCTTCCGCCGGCGTTGATGTAACCCGTCTTCAGACCGTCGGCGGCCTCGGTTCCGTCGGGATTGACGATCTTCAGCTTGTCCTTCACCATCACGTTGTTGTGATTTACGAACCTTACGGCGCCCTGCGCCGGAAGATCGAGCTCGCAGACTTTAACGGACGTGTATTTTAAGATCTCGGGATGGGTCTTTATCAGAGCCTGCGACATTTTTGCGAGATCGCGGCACGTCGAGACATTGAAGCCGTCGGTATCCGCAGCCTTATACGGCGGCAACCCGTTGGGATTGTAGAACTTCGTCGAATTCATCCCGAGCTCACGGGCCTTTCCGTTCATCCGCGCGACAAAGGCCTCCATCGTCCCGGAGCATTTCTCGGCAAGAAACACGGCGGCGTCGTTGGCGCTCTTGACCATAATGGCCTTGAGCATATCGTCGACGCTTACCGACTGACCGGGTCTAAGCCCGATCGCGCTCGGCTGACGCAGATGCACGTCGCGTTTCGTCCTGGTGGGCGAAGCGACAACCTGATCCGACAACGAAAGCCTGCCCTCTTTAACATCGTCAAGAACGAGAAACGCCGTCATAAGCTTGGTAACGCTCGCGGGATAGGCGGGAGTGTCGGCGTTGTCGGCGAAGAGAACGCTCCCCGTATCCGCGTCGATCGAAAGCGCCCCGACGTACGGAGAGCGCCGGTAGCGCGACTGGACGGAAGAATCAGGCCTTGCGCTCTGTACGGACCGTTGAGACGCTTTTCGCCGATTGAGCGGCGCGGCGGCGCGTGTTTCGGCGAACGAAAAGGCGAGCGCCGCCGCCAAAAGTATTCTCAGGGACAATTTCACTTTATGGTATGCCGGGTAGCCTTGACGAGAGTTTTCCAGAGCGAGGCAGGATCCTGCGCCGCAAGAACGGCGTCGAGATTCTCCTTCTTGGAGAACGACTGTATGATACCGGACATAAGGCGGAGATAGAAAGCCGAAACAGCGACCGGAATGGCGGAGAGGAAAACGACGTGGACCTTTTCGCCGTCCCAGTCGATGCCCTTTTTGGAAACGCCCATCGCGAGCGTAAGTCCGCCGCCTTCGACGCCGCGGACGTGGGGGAACGCCAGCGAGCCGCCTATGGCCGTCGAAAGAACGCCCTCGCGGTTCATCGCGGCCGCGACGAGGGAATCGGCGTTGCTGATGAACTTGTTCTTCTCCATCAGTTTCGCGAGAGCCGTGATCGCTCCCTCGGAGGTGTCGGCGTCGAGGTCGGCGAGCATAAGCTCTTCGGCGCTGAAGCGCGAAATCCCGGTCTTGGGTTCGTCGCGGTCGTAACGTTCGGAGACATTGTGGGCGGCGTCGGCGTCGGACGCGAAAAGGATACGGCCGCAGCTCGAGCAGGTGACGAGGTGCTTCGCGAGGCGGACCTGCTGACTCTGGGCGATCGGAACCTGCATGCCGCACACGGAACAGCATCCGTTGGACATCGCCGCTATCACGATATGGCTCTTTTTGTAAAGCCGGGAGTAAAGCCCGGCCACCTGGGGATCCAGCTTGTCCTGAAGGTCGGCGATGGCGTCGTTGAGAGAATCGAGATGGCTCCCGTCGCCGGTCTGATGATGTTCGTCGCGCGTGAGAACGAGCTCCTGGAGCTGCTGGAGATTGTTGAGTTGACTTTTCATGATTTTACTCTTCTTTCGATATATGTTCTTATTTTATCCAAAGTTTCCGCCGAAAGGATGTGCTCCATCCTGCATGCGTCCTCGTCGGCCGTGTCGGACGCGACGCCGAGACTGAGAAGAAACGACTTAAGCAGTTTGTGGCGCGCGAGAACGCTTTTCGCGAGACGCTCGCCTTTTTTCGTCAGTTCGATCGACGAATACGGCTCCTGCGTCACGAGTTCAAGCCCCTTGAGCTCGTGAAGCGCCTTCACCACGCTCGGCATTTTAACCCCGAGCGATCTGGCGACGTCGCGAACGCAGGCGCTGCCCGTATCCTTTATCAGGAGATGGATCGTTTCGAGATAATCCTCAAGACTCTGCGTCATCGCCCCCATCGATCAACTCCCGAACGGACTGGTCTTCTTCATCAGGTGGGCGAACTTCACCGCCTCGATCGAATCCTCAAGCTGCAGCGGGAACGGGGCGGCCGTGCGGACGGAATCGTAGACGCACCTCCAGAACGCGCTCGGCCCGTGAAGAGTGTCCTTAGGAAGGGATACCTCGCAAGTGACGACGGGAACGTCCTCGTGCATGTCGGCGAGAGGAGGCGTTCTCACGCTGGAACGGCGGCGCGAAAACCTGTACTCCGGATCGACCACGGTGAGAGTGCCGGACGGCGAATCGGCGTTCACCGAAAAAACCCCGCGTTCGCCGCGTATCACGAACGAAGGCGATCTGCTGGGCGGGAGAACGCCGCCGTTGAATTCGATGTCGGCGGAAATCTGAGTCCGCGTCTTGAGATTGACGTGGGCGTAGTCTTCGGCGTCGCCGAGAGAAGCGACCCGCTTAAGCTCGCTCCACATCTGAATCGGCGGCTGCGGCAGAATCTTGAGGGCCTGGAGGATAAGATCCGTCATCGCGTAGTACGCGGCCCCGCCGCCGAGACGCTTCACCGTCTGCCAGTCGTCGCGGCGGATAAAATCCTCGCGGCGGATGCATATCTGATATATCTCTCCGAGGCGCGGATCCCCCATCATGGATTTCGCCAGCAGGAAGTCCGGCGCGAAAAGTCCGCGCTGGAGAACGAGAAGACGGTTCTTCGCCTTGGTCGCCGCCCCGCGCAAAAGCTGCGCGTCATCGAGCGTAAGCGCCATCGGAGATTCGAGAAGCGTCCACAGCCCGCGCTCGAGCGACATGAGAGCGTGCTTGACGTGATCGGTCGAGCACGTCGCGATATCCACGAGATCGATGTCGCGCTCGTCGAGCATGTCGGAAAACCGCCTGAACATCTTGCAGTCGGGGAAATCGCCCGCGATCATGTCGCGGCGCTCCTTTATGATGTCGCACGCGGCGACGATCTTGAAAAGCGCGGGATGCGCCTTGAAGACGGGATAATGGCTCGAGAAGAACGAGCGTCCCAGTCCGACGACTGCCACGCGCACCGGCGGGCGATGGTATTCAAGCCTCATTTCTTTACGATCTCCGTTATGGCCGACAAGAATTGGGCTACATCGGTGAAGCGTCTGTATACGCTGGCGAAACGTATATAGGCGACCTCATCAACCCTGTGAAGCTCTTCCATCACGAGTTCGGCGATGGTCCCGGACTTGACCTCGTCGCCGTCGAGACCGGCGACAACATGGTCGATCATCGTCCGGATCTGCTCGTCGCTGACGGGACGTTTGCCGCATGCGTGGCGGATCGCCTTATCGACCTTCTGGCGGTCGAACGGCTGGCGCGACCCGTCGCTTTTCACGACGAGAACCTCGTCGCGGTCGATCTCTTCGTAGGTTGTGAAGCGGTACCCGCAGCAGAGACATTCGCGGCGGCGGCGGATCGCGGCGCCCTCGCGCGCGGTGCGCGAATCGAGCACCTTGTCGTTGTCTTCAGAGCATTTGGGACACTTCATTCGGCTGTTTCACTTTCCGTTGGGACACATCGTGCAGTGACGGCAATCGAGATTCACCGGCAGCGGCGGAGGCGCGCCTCGGCGCCTCGCGTTCCATTCCCCTATCCGGTTGACAAGCGCCAGGAGAAGTCCGAGAGCGATGAATCCTCCGGCCGGAAGAATCGCGAGAGTCACAGGAGAGTCGAAGACGTTCCTGACGGCGATGTCGCCCCAGAGCGTTATCGAGCCGGAGCCGATCAGTTCGCGCACGGTCCCGACGAATGCGAGGGCGAGGGTGAAGCCCAGCCCGGAACCGAGACCGTCGGCGAATGAAAGGATGACGCCGTTCTTGCTCGCGAACGCTTCCGCCCGTCCAAGTATTATGCAGTTGACCACGATGAGCGGGATGAAGATTCCGAGCGACTCCGAAAGCGCGGGCAGAAACGCCTTCATCAGAAGATCCACCGCTGTCACGAATGTCGCGATGATCACGATGTAGCACGGAATATGAACCGCCGCCGGGATCACCCTGCGCAGCGCCGAAACGAGCACGTTGGAGCAGATGAGAACGAACGTAGCCGCGAGCCCCATGCCGAGGGAGTTCTCAAGGCTCGTCGTTACCGCTAATGTGGGGCACAGTCCGAGAACGAGCCGGAAAATCGGATTGTTCTTGAATATACCGTACCAGAATGTCAGTAGAGTTTTCATAATAGTGTCTTAATTATACTTTTTTTCGGCTTCCCGCGCAAGCACGAAAATCCATTTTTCACGATTTGGAAATCCGGACTCGGGGGTCGAGAAAGGCGTAAAGAACGTCGGTCGCGAGATTGACGATCTGATATGCCAGCGCGCCGAGAACGACAACGGCGCGGACAACGGCCAGATCGGCGGAATGGATCGCGTTTATCGACACAGATCCGAGACCGGGGATGCCGAAGAAACTCTCCAAAAGAAGCGAGCCGGTGAACAGATACGGTATCGAAAGCGAAATGTACGTGACGACCGGAATCAGAGCGTTGCGCAGAACGTGTCGCGTCATCACGACGAAGCGGGAGAGGCCCTTCGAGCGGGCCGTGAGGACGTAAGGCTTGTAAATCTCGTCGAGAATCGCGGTGCGGTAGAACCGCACGTCCATGCCGAACGAGCTCAGCACTCCTATCATCACGGGCAGAACGGCGTATTCCGCCGATCCGTACCCCCATACGGGGAACCATCCGGCCTTGAACGCGAGAAAGAACTGCCCCAAGAGCACCCAGACGACATAGTTGACGCTCATGAGCGCGGCGGAGACGAACAGTATCACCCTGTCGGGCGCACGTCCCCGGTACGCCGCCGAGAGCGTCGCGAAAAAAAGCGCAAGCACGGATCCGAAGACGAGTATCGGCACAGTCAGCGAAAGAGACGGCCCCACTCCGCGTTTGAGGACGTCCTTCACCGGCTCGTTCATCTTCGCGGAATAACCGAGATCCCCCGTCGCTACGCTTTTGACGAACGAGAAGAACTGACTGTCGAAAACGCTGTCTTCGCCGAAGATAAGCGGCTTATCGTAGCCGTACCGGCGGTTGAACGCCCTTATGCTCTCCTCGCTCGCGCCCTTTCCGAGTATCGTCAGCGCGGGCGAATCGCCGATGACGACGTTGAACAGAAGGAACGTCACGAGAAGGATCCCCAGCGTCGTCGGGATCGACTCGAGAAATCTGCGGAGAACGTATCTGAGCATCTCTTGGATCATCAGAGCGCGATCGCCGCGGCAAGGCATCGCGCGACTTCGGCCGGATCGCACCGGTCGAGACGTTCGAGTATCTTGGCCCAGCGGTACGAACCCGAACCGGCGACGTCGAACGGACGGCTCACGAACAGATTGTCGAACGCGCGGCGGTGGGAGCGGTACTTCTGCCGGACCGAGGCGAGAGTCTTCTCGAAACTGCCCACGTACGCCGACGTGAACGCGCCGGGATCCTGCACGAGCGGAAGGCGCCTGCGCACGACGTTCGCGTAGGGCGCGACGGACTCCTCGAAGGAATGCTGGTAGTTCACGAAGCTTCCCGTATGCTCGGTGACTATGAGACGGAAAGGTATTCCGCTCGAATCGAACTGGAGCACCTCGTAGTTCTTGTCGAAGAGATTCTCTTTCGTTTCGGTGGAACGTCGGCCGACGATCATGTCGACGGCGGCGGCCTCGCCCATCAGCTGGGCGAACCTCAACGCGAAGACGGGATTGCGGAATTTGGACGCCGGAATCTTGTCCGACGCCGTGCCGGAAATGTACGAACGGGCGAAATACGCCGTTCTCACGAGAGTTCCGCGATACTGGTTGTTGCCGTTGTACGGCTCGGTGAACTGCCCGAACCCGACATGGGTAGGAAGTTTCATCCCGAGCTGGCGGCACATGAGACGGCGGTCGAGGATGTAATCGGAGTAATCGTTCGATTCTATCATCGCCTGCAGAAGATCCTTGCCCTCGTCGAGATGCTCCGCGATACCCCACTTCTGGAAACGGAACATGTAGACATGGGCTATCGGAAGCCCGACCTCCTTGCACTGCATTATATAAACGTTGCCGCGTCTGGAGCCTTGGATCGGATCGCGGGCGAGGGACGAGACGATGCGCCCGACGTTGACGTAATCGATTTCGCTGAAAACGCGGGACAGATTCATGATGATGTTCCGCGCGCGCGGATCGCATATCTGGGCGAGCTCGGGGTCGCGCGTGCGGTCGAACTCCTCCCAGAGGGGATCGAATATGATTTCACCGTCTTCCACGCGGGCTCCTGGCAGCCACTCGATCTGGCGGTAGAACTCGGGCGAAATCCCCTGTATCAGGTCGCCTTCCTTGACGATGGTCTCGTTAGGCCCCGTCGTCAGGATCTGGCACATCGCGTTGCGCCACTCGACGTTCTCGACCGATTCGTCGCGCAGACCGACCGGCAGCGACGCGCGCCACTCCATGTCGATTCTGCGGATTTCGGCCTTGAGCTCGTCGGGGGTCATCCTTTCCGTATCGAGGGCCTTTATGCGCTGCTTGATTTCGATCGGCGTCGTCACCGGAAAGAGATCCAGCTCGGGGCAGCCAATGCGGTTGCGCCGCGAAAGCATCGCCTGAAGCTCCTTTATGTTGGACTTGAGCTTATCGCCGTCGAGAGCAGTGAGCGCGGAGGACGCGCCGACCGTGATATAGCGCGTTCCCGTGGCGGAGTTGTAATAGTAGATCGGCTCGCCGAGAATCGCGATTTTAGACCGTTCGACGAGAAGCGCCATATCCTCGGGCGAAATAGGCGCGCGCGACATGCGCCAGTTCTCGCCGCGCGCCCTGAGCGCGTTGCGGACCTTGGCGGAATGGGTGTTGAGAAAGCGGATTTTGCGCTTTGAGACGAACGTCTGGAGCGCCTCGTCGGCGCGGAACGCAAGGTCCATGCGGTCGGGATCGGGGCGGATGAGAACGGCATCGTCGGTAAAAATGAGATCGACCGAAAAGGAAAGCTCCTCCTCCTCCTCGGCCGGCGTCAGAGGCGCGAGGCCCGCGGCTTTGCGCTGAGCGTTCATCTCGTCTATCCACATCATGCGCTGCATGGCGTGGACGCCCTTTCGGGTCACGAGCCCTGGGGTTTTAAGAAACAGCGTGCCGATGCGCGAAAGAAGTCTCCCTTCCGCATCCCTGGCGAAAATCGACTCTCCAAGAATTTTCATAGTGTCCGTATTATACCAAAATCCACCCTCAAACTCCAACCTCCATCTCAATATCGGGCAGCGACTCCTCCTGCGAGGCGAGAAATTCCCTCGCCATCATAAGCCCGTCGACCGTTTCGAGACCGCCTACCGCTTCGGCCAGCTCGGACCTCGCGACCGAATATTCCTCCAGACCTTTGCGATGCGTAAAGACAAGTTCAAACTCGCCCGGGAAGTTGAAAAGCGAAACGACCGTCTCGACGAGATCGCCCAGCGGCGGCAGATCTATATGGCCCGCCGAAAAAGAATATTCAAGCCTGGTGCCGACGCCCTTCTCGGACTTAAGGCTCACGCTCCCGTCGGTCGCGTCGCAAAGCTGCTTGAGAATCGGAAGCCCCAGCCCGACCTTGCGCCTGTCGTGCTTGCCCGCCTCGGTGTAAAAGGGGTTGAACGCCCTTTTCAGAACTTCCTCGTCCATACCCTTGCCGTTATCGTCGATCGCCACCTTGAAAAACCTGCCGTCCTCCTCGATTACGACAAGAATCCGCGACGCGCCCGCTTCGATGGAATTGTGCGCCGTATCCGCGATGACGTCCGACAGTGTCGCGTGCATAAAACCTCCTAAAATCTCGTAAGGCGCGGCGAAATCGCGCCCGCCTTTGAGGCAAACGCCCTTTTAAGTCCTTCGACCGAGAACGAATCGAGCTCCGCCTCGGTCCATACGCGCGCGACATCATCGGGATTGTGCGCGTCGGAGCTCCGCGTGACCGCGTACCCGGGAACCCGCTCCCGCCAGACCGACTCGTCGGCGGTGCGCGAAAACTCCACCGCGTCGAACCCCTCGGCGCCCGAAATCCCGCCCAACTGCGAAAACACCGAAAACGTCGAGCGGTCGACGTGCGCCGCGATAAAGAGCCCGCCGAGCCCGTGGCACTTCGCCGACACCTCCGGTATCGTTTTGCGGCAGGCCATGGCGAGAATGCGCCATTCCATGTCGACGATATCGTCGTCCCACGTTACGACCGGCTGATCGCCGAATACGTCCGGATCGTTGACGCGCTTCGGGAGCGCGGCGTAGACCCACTCGGTCATCTCGGCCGCCGCTTCAACGGTATCGAAAAGGCAGAGCGTGTGAACTTCCTCCGCCGTGCAGACCTCGAGCCCGCAAAGGCATCCTATCCCCGCCCTGCGCGCGCACTCCGCGACCGCAGGGGCGTTGCGCGAGGACTGGTGGTCCGTTATCGCGATTCCGCCCATCCCGGCGGCGGCGGCCCTGGAGACGATCTCCGCGGGAGACATCTCGAGACTCGCGCACGGCGAAAGGCAGCTGTGGATATGGAGGTCGAACTTCATTTGGAATCAGCACGGAGGCAGCGACGAAAGCGCGAGCGCGGCGGCATACTGCGAAAGCCCGGTGACGACGATCGCCACTCCCTCGCGTTTCGCGCCCTCGGCCATATCGGGCGGCACGGGGCGCGAGTGGCAGATCACGACGATCGAGCACCCGACGAGCGTGCAGACCGCTATGGTGTTGAGATGGTTCTGGATCGTCACGAGCGCGCAGTCCTCGCCTGCGTGGCCCATCACGTCCGAGAGCAGATCCCCTACGTAAACGCTCTGCGCCTTCGCGTCTTCGACGTCGACGGCGATTTCGCCGCCGACCTTTTCGCAGACTTCCTTCAGCGTCATGACGCGGCCCCTTCCCCGGTTTTCCCGGGCGCGAGATTGAAGACGCACCTCACGTTGGTGAACTTCCCGATTTCGGACTTTATCTCGAAATCGTCCGCCACGCGCTTCGAATTCGAAAGCCCCATGCCCGCGCCGAAACCGAGCGAACGGATCCAGTCGTTGGCCGTCGAGGTGCCGTCGCGGCACGCCCATTCGATGTCGGCGATGCCTGGGCCGCGGTCCTTCGCCGTGATCGTGACGACGTCGTTCGTGATCATCAGAACGAGAACCCCTCCGTGGGAATGTATGCAGATGTTGATTTCGAGCTCGTACGCGGCGACCGCGATGCGGCGGACGACCGAACGGTCGATCTTGCGCTCGCGCAGAATGCCCTTTATGTCGTTGGCGGCGTGGCCCGCGCGGGAAAGGTCGTTCCTCACGACGGCCCATTCGCGGCGGAAGTAATTCTCGCTCGCCTCCTTCGACGTTTCGGCGACGCTCTTGGAGGTCTTCCGCTCGAGCTTGCGGATCTCGACCGAAAGTTCGTAGAGGAGCGCGCGCATCACGTCGCGCTGGGAAATGATGCCTACGAGTTTCCGGTTGGAGTCGAGAACCGGGAAGCGCCCGTATGTGTAGTTGTTGAAATACCTGAGCGCGAAAGCGATCGGCATGCCCGCCTCGAGAACGACGAGATTCGTCGCCATGTGCCTCTCGCACGGATCGTCCATCCAGCCGCCGTCGAGACCGCGGATGATGTCGTTAACGGAAACGATTCCGAAAAGCCGCCCGTCTTCGCACACGGGCACGCCCGATATGCGGTTGTCGCGCATCAGAACCTGAGCCTGGCGCAGAGTCGCACGGCGCGGAATCGTAATCACCTGGCGCTTCATCACGTCGCGCACCTTGAAGCGCTGGAGAAGCTCCATGATGATGACGCTCGAATCTCCTCCGAGCGCTTTCGCGTCGAGCGGAGACTTGGCCAGAATCTCGTCGTCATTGGTCTTCTGGCCCTGAAGAATCACGGGATTGTATTCCGCCATCGGGGCATCCTTTTTGACGTCGGGGAATTTCAGGCGCGCTCTTCGGCGAGAAAAGCGTCGTGGAGTTTCACGCACGCGTCATACTTCGACAGCGGACTCGACACGAGCGGGATGCCGAGATCTTCGGAAACCTTGAGCATCGTCTCCGAAAGAGGCTTCGCGTTATGGACGACGACGCCCATCGCGCCGACGATGTGTGCCGTGCGGATGGCCTGATCGCTCGCGAGCGAAGTCACGAGAAGAATGTCGTCGGCGTCGTGAAGGAGAACGTCGCTCATAAGGTCGTTGGCCACCACCTCGCCCACGACGCGGGGGCTGGTGCCGTCTCCGGCCACGAGTTTACCGTCGAGAATTTTTACAACATCTGCAATCGTCATTGTTAAAACCGCCTTTCCGCCCTGCCGGGCTTTTGTACGATTATCTCATAATCCGGCCGAGAAATCAATCTCCCCGACAGATTTCGCTATCGGGCCTCTTCGCTCGATGACTGTATCGCGACCGTCAACTCGTGCCTTTCGCCGGGTTCGAGCGCCCTGACGGCCTTCGGCCAGGCGGTCACCGGCTCTACGCAGACGAATCTGCGCCAGTCGTTCTCCTCGAAATCCGCAAGCTTCTCGCCCGGGCCGGGATTCCAGACCACGGCGCTGTCGTTGCCCGTCGACACCATCGCGATCGCGCGCCTGAGGCCGGGATCGAGGATGGCGTATTCATGCTTGATCTCGTTTTTGAGGGTAAAGACATGGTCCGTCGACGAATCCGCCATAAGATCGCCTTCCTGAACATGCTCAGACATGTCGACGGCGTAGACGTACCGGCAACCGTCAAGCCCTCTGACGGAAACGGCGTCGCGCTCCCTGACGAGAAAATACGGATGAAAACCGGCCGTGAACTCAAACGGCGCTTCCCCCGTATTCACGGTCGTAAGCTTCAGATTGAGCTTCATCGATACGGAAATCCTGACCTCCAGATCGAAATCGTGAGGCCAGAGACTTTTTGTCTCGGCCGTCGACTTCAGAGCGAGCGTTATCTCCGTCATATCTTCGGAATACTGCGTTGCGCGCACCTCGAAAGGCATGATCTTCGCGAAACCGTGAGGCGACATTCCCGGTATGGCCAGCCGCCCGAACTGCGGCCAGCATACGGGTATGCCGCCGTGGAACGATTCGCCCCGGTTGTAGTCGCGCTTCGCGGGACGGAAAACGACCGGCGCGTGGCCCGTCGGCTTGTACGAAAGAACATTCGCCCCCATAAGCGCGATCTCCGCCGTGCCGAACTTGTTTGCGAGCACCACCTCTGGATAGCCGCAGTGGCCCTGACGGAAAACGATGCGCTCGGGCGCCCCGTAACGTGTGTTCAGTTCATTTATTGTCATAACGGTATTGTATCATATTTTAACTTCAGAAATTCAAGCGCGGTCCCGAAAAAGGATTCCGGAGTAGACGCTCCGCTCGTTACTCCCAGACGGCCGATACCGCCCAGATCGAGGGCTTTCAGCTCGCCGATGTTCCCGGCCCGGAACGATCTGCAGCGGGCCACGTCGCAGAGGCGGCGGGTATTGGACGAGTTTGAGCTTCCGAGAACGAGTATCGCTTCCCCGTCAAACGCCTTGACCGCATCCTGACGCTCCTTCGTCGCGTTGCAGACCTCCGCCATGCTTTCGACCTTGAAACGCTTCTTCAAAACCGCCACCGTTTCGGCCACGTCGTCGGCGTTCATCGTCGTCTGACTTACGACGCCGACTTTTCTGAAACCGCTCCCGGGAAACGTCAGACGCTCCGCGTCTGCGGGGGACGAGATGACGATCGCGTCCGGAGCCTCGCCCAAAATCCCTTTTACTTCGGCGTGTGAAGGCTTGCCGACGATGACGACCTGCAATCCGCCTGCGTGAAAATCCGCGGCGGCCCTGTGCACGCGCGCGACGAACGGGCACGTCGCGTCCTCGATCTTAAGCCCCCTCGCTTCCGCTTCGCGGCGGACGGCCGGACTTACTCCGTGAGCCGAAAAAAGCACGGTATCCCCGGCAGGAACTTCGCTTAAGTCCTCTACGAAAACAAAACCGCGGTTCTTCAGTTCGGCGACGACCGTCTCGTTGTGGACGATTTCGTGAAGACAATAAATACGCTCGCCGCTTATCGCCAGACGGCGAGCCTTTTCAAGCGCGGATTTTACTCCGGCGCAGAAGCCGTGGGGATTTAAAATCTCAAGCTTCACCTTTTTTGGCGCGCTCCCACAGCCCGTCCATTTCCTCGAGCGTCATTTCCTTCAGATCGCGCCCCGCCTCTTTAGCGCCGGCCTCGACGCAGCGGAAACGCCGCGAGAATTTGGCGCTCGAAAGCTCAAGCGCGCTCTCCGCATCAACCCCAAGATGGCGGGCGAGATTGCAGACCGCGAAAAGAAGATCGCCCAATTCCTCTTTGACCTTGTCGGAATCGGCGGGCCTTTTGCTCGCGCGAGCGGAGATTTCGGCCTTAAGCTCATCGAGCTCTTCGGAAATCTTTTCCATCGGCCCTGCGGCGTCCTTCCAGTCAAATCCGACGCGGGAAGCCTTCTCCTGCGTACGCTGAGCCTTCAGGAGGGCCGGCAGAGCGGCGGGGACTCCGTCGAGCGCGCTGTGACGGGACTCCTTCTTGTGCTCAAGCTGCTTGATCCGCTCCCAGTTCCTGAGAACGCTCGCGGAATCCTTCGCGTCGACATTTCCGAAAACGTGTGGATGGCGATGGACAAGCTTGTCGGAAACGCCGTTGGCGACATCGTCGAAGGTAAAGCGACCTTCTTCCTCGGCCATGACGCTCTGGAACATCACCTGAAGAAGAACGTCTCCCAGCTCCTCGATGTGATTGGCCTTGTCATCCGGCCTGTCCATCGCGGAGAGAAGTTCGTACGTCTCTTCGAGCACGCAGGGCTTGAGAGACTCTAAAGTCTGCTCCCTATCCCAAGGACAACCCGTCTGCGGATCGCGCAGACGGGTCATTATTTCGTGGAGTCTTTCTATTCCGGTCATCTTAAAAAACTCACTTGGAAGTGCGTTTTTTGCGGGGATTGGGCTGACCGATCTCCTTAAGCATCTTACGGAAGGAACCCTTGCGCACGTTGAACGGCTTGCCGCCCTTGATGCGCGGAAATTCGCACGCGCGGATGACGGCGGCCGCGTCCTCGTCGGGACCGACCACGCCGCTCTCGCCGTTGAGCGCGCACTCGACGGCCTTGCGGGCGCACTTCTCGATAAGCTTGAGATCCTTCTTGTTCGGAGCCGCCGCGCGGGCGAAGTAGCCGGACTTGAAGACCTGGACCTTCTCTGCGCCGAGAAGCTCGCCGAAGCGCTTGCCGACGTACTGGCCTACGTTGACCTTGTCGAGACGCGGATGGCCGAAAGCGTCGCGGGGAACGACCTCGCCGCGCTTCTCCATCTCCTTGATGATGTCGGCGACGCCGGCGCCCTCGGAAACGAAGATGTTGACGCTGTCAAACTCGTCCATGATCTTGTTGAGGCGCTCGGCTTCGGCCTTGAAGTCGATGCGGGACTCGGGAACGTACACGGCGTGGACGTCCTGACGGCCGAGCGTGAGGTTGAAAGCGGGGAGGAACTTCGTGCGGCCCAGCATCTTGCGGTAGTACTGCGCCGTCTTGTACGTGAGCCATCCGCAGTTGCGGCCCATGACCTCGTGGATCGTGAGCGCGCGCGGATTGGCGCTGTTCTCCTTGACGACGTTCATGAAGAACTTCGCGCCCTCTTCGGCGGCCGTCCACGCGCCGAGCGACTGCTTGATCGGATAGACGTCGTTGTCGATCGTCTTGGGAAGGCCGACGACGATGAGAGGATAGTTGTTGGTCGCGAGATAGGCCGCGAGATCGGCGGCCGTCGTGTTGGTGTCGTCGCCGCCGATGGTGTGAAGAACGTCGACGCCGTCCTTGACGAGCTGATCGGCCGCGACCTTGAGGGGATCTTCGCCCTCCTTCACGAGACCGCGCTTGACGCAGTCCTTGACGTTCGTGAGCTTAACGCGGCTGTTGCCGATCGGGGAGCCGCCGTGACGGGTGAGAACGAGCGCGTTCTTGCGGACCTCGTCGGTGACGGGAATCGACTCGCCCTTGAGAAGCCCCATATAACCGTTGACGTAACCGATCATCTCGACGTTGGGGTTCTTCTTGTTGTATTCATCGATAAGAAAACCGATCGACGAGCTGAGGCACGGGGCAAGACCGCCCGCTGTGAGGAACGCAACCTTCTTTACTTCTTTAGCCACTTTGTTTCTCTCTTTCTTTTATTGTTTCAGATTGTCGTAATTCTTCAGGCCTTGATCTTCTTGAGGACGTTGACCATCTCGATCGCGGCCTGCATGACCGAAAAGCCCTTGTTGCCCTGCTTCGTGCCGCAGCGCTCGACCGCCTGTTCAAGGTTTTCGGCGGAAACGACGCCGTCGAGAACGGGAACGCCCGTCTTGAGCGAAATCTTGCTAAACGCCTCGGCCGTAGCGGTATTGATAAGCTGAGCGTGGGTAGTCGCGCCCTGGACTACGGCGCCGAGACAGACGACCGCGTCTACGCCGCTCTTAGCGAGCTTATCGGCGACGATCGGGATTTCGTACGCGCCGGGAACGCGCACCAAAGTCAAATTCGACTCCTTGCCGCCCATGCGGACAAAAGCGTCGACCGCGCCCTTGACGAGCTGCTCGGTCAGAAAACTGTTGAAGCGGCTGACGACGAGAGCGATTTTACTCCCGCCCGCTATCAGATCTCCGGTTATTTCTTTCATTTGCCGTCCTTTTATAATTTCAAACAAATTGAATATATTTTACCAAATATATCATCACAATGTCAAAAACCGGGCAGATTCATCTGACCTGAAACGCAGACCTTGCGCCCCTTGGAGAGCGTCCGGTCCGACGTATCGTAGACGACGAACTTTATTCCGTCGAATCGGCGCGCGAGTTCGGCCTTGATGTAATTCGAAACGCTCTTCACGTTACCCTTGTCGTCGTCCGAAAAACCGATCGCGACGGAGCGCCCCAGTCCGCCGGTACGCTGGAGCATGTGGAAGACGTGTTCGACGAAATCGCGTATCGCGAACTCCTTGGCGAGCTCGGGCTTCGACGCCGTCGTCGCGACGGCGAGCTTCTCCCTGTAGACGGGATCGCTGGCCATGCGCTCTTTGAATCCGTCGTACGTTACCGCCGCGTAGCGGCACATGCCGAGATAGTAATCGAGTTCCTCTTCGTCCGTGCCGAAAGTTTCGACCTTGTCGAGAAACCTGCGGTAGCCGCGCAGATTCGACATCATCGTCTCTCGCTCCAGCGGCGTGAGGGCGTTCTCTATGAAAACGCGCACCGCCTTCTCGATGGTCGCCGGAGCGTGCCCGCGCGCCGTGACGATCGCGAATATCCGCCCTTCTATAAGCGTCTTTCGGAACGTATTGTAGCTCGGCGAAGGCCTCTCGCCGTTGGAGACTTTCGCAAGCGCCGCAAGCGTATCTTCGATAAACCTGTTCGGCTCGCCGTCATTGTCGGGATCCGCGAAATTCCTGAAGGCCTCCGCCCACCCTCCGTCGGACGGAGGGCGGTAATGCTCGGTATCGGTTCTGACGAGCGCGAACGTCGACGTGGAAACCTCGACGCTTTTCCATATTCCGTCCTCGCCCTTGTGCTCCATCTTTATTTTGGTGGGCATGTGGAGGATATTGTCGTCCCAGTCGAAAATATAATATTTGAAGTCGCGCTCGGCGACCTCGTCGTTCACGTATGGAACGGGCCGCGTCACAGAGCGTCCCCTTCGAAATCGAACCCGTCCACCCGCTCCAAACGGACGCGGCAGAAATCTCCGACGGCGAGACGGCGCGCCTTCGGCGAATCGAGAAGATAGACGACGCCGTCGACGTCGGGAGCCTGGGAACGCATCCGCGCTACGCCGGGGGCGACCACGAGAGCCTCGTGCTCCTCGCCCAGCATCCTCCCGGATTTCATCCTCCAGAGTTTCTTCGCCTCGTCCATTACGATCCGCTCGCGCTCTTCGGCGACCTTGCGCGAAGGCCTTCCGGACATCTTCGCCGCTTTCGTGCCCTTCTCGGGACTGAACGCGAACGCGCCGAGACGGTCGAACTGCATCCGCCTTAAATCCGCGAGAAGTTCGTTGAAACGGGCCTCGGTCTCGCCGGGAAACCCCGTCATCACGGTCGTGCGCAGCGTGATTCCGGGAACGGCGTCGCGCAGAACCTCCGCCGCGACGCGCGACGCGTCGACGGCGCCCTTGCGGTTCATCTTGACGAGAACTTCGGCAACCGTATGCTGCAGCGGCACATCGACGTATTTGACGGCGTGCTTGGCGTTGTTGAGCCAATCAATGAACTCTTCGGTGATCTCGCTCGGATAGCTGTAAAGAACGCGTATCCAGAAATCGCCCTTCAGAGCGTCGAGCTTCCAGAGAAGATCGCTTAGGCGCGTTTTATCCTTGAAGTCGCACCCGTAAAGCATGGGATCCTGAGCGACGATGTTGAGTTCGCGGCATCCGCTTTTGATAAGAGCTCTGGCTTCGCGGAGAATATCGGCCATCGGACGCGAACGGAACCTGCCGCGAATTCCCGGAATGGCGCAGTAGGCGCATCTGTGGTTGCAGCCCTCGGCGATTTTGAGGTACGCGAACGCCTTTCCCGTAAAGCGCAGTTCAGGCATTTTCGGCTCGATCCATTCCGACGGGACCCCCTGCCACACGTCAACGCCCGGAAACTTCGATTTCGCCTTGGGATAACGCTGCGGATAACATCCCGTTACGACGACCTTGCCGAAATTTCCCTTGTTCTTTAGAGCGACGGCACGCATGATCTCGCTCTCGGCCTCTTCGCGGGCCGAAGCGATAAATGAACACGTATTGACGATCACGACGTCGGCGCGATCGGGATCCGAAGAAAGAACGCATCCGTCTTTCAGAAGATTGCCCGCCATGACCTGAAGATCGACCGCGTTCTTGGCGCAGCCGAGAGAGACGAGCGAAAGCGATGTTTTTACCTTTGCCATACGAGATGATCCGCCGTCCACTTAAACCGTCTTTCTTATAACACGCTTGGCCTTGCCTTCGGAGCGCGGCAGAGACCCGATCGGGAAAACGTCTCCCCTGGGGAGAAATCCGAGCCTCTCGCGAAGATGCTTCGCGACCATGTGACCCGTAACGCCCTCTTCGGCCTCGACGTTGACGGTGACGTCGGTCATTCCGTCACGCTCCTCGAGAACGATCTGAAACTCGTCCTTCACCCCGGGGATTTCCATGAGAGCCTCTTCGACCTGACGCGGATAGAAGTTGACGCCCTTGACGATAAGCATATCGTCGGTGCGGCCCGTAATCCTGTCGATCCGGAGCGAGGTGCGCCCGCAGGCGCATTTCTCGCGCGAAAGGATGCGCGAAATGTCGCGCGTGCGGTAGCGGATGATCGGCATCGCCTCGCGCGTGAGAGACGTAAATACGACCTCGCCGTATTCGCCGTCGGGAACGACTTCGCCCGTGACGGGATCGATGATTTCGGTAATGTACTGATCTTCCCAGACGTGAATGCCGTTATGAGCCTTGCAATCCTGGCCGGTCGTGCCGATGCCGCCCGTCTCGGTCATGCCGTAGATGTCGAAACATTCGATGTGGAGACGCTTTTCGATTCTGCGGCGCAGCTCGTCCGAGAAGGTTTCGGAGCCGAATATGCCGACTTTGAGAGACGGAATATCGAAGTCTCCGTTCGGATCGGCATCGAGCTTCTCGATAAGGCGCGGCACGTACGAGACTACGGAGCAAAAACCTTTAACGTGAAAATCGCGCATCAGCTTAATCTGACGCTCGGTATTGCCGCTTGAAGCGGGCACGCAGAAAAGATGGGCCTTGCGGCAGCCGTGATAACAGCCGAAGCCGCCGTTGAAAAGGCCGAACGTCGGCATGATCTGGAACGCGTCGCCCTTCTCGAGCCCCGCCATCGCGTAGCAGCGGGCCATGCACTCGGCCCACTGGTTCAGATCGTTTTTAGTGTACGCCATGACGACGGGCGTGCCGGTGGAGCCGGAGGACTGATGGAACTCCATCAGCTCCCTGCGCTCGACGCAGTTCATTTTAAGAGGATAGGCGTCGCGGAAATCGTCCTTCGTGAAAAACGGAAATTTCGGAAGATCGTCGAGAGACTTGACGTCTTCGGGAGAGGCGATGCCCTTTGCCGCGAGACGATCGCGGTAAAACCCGTTACCCCAGACTCTGCGAAGGGATTTCTGAAGCCCCTTCAGCTGCAGGTCGGCCAATTCGTCGCGGGACAACGTTTCAGCAGTTCTGTTCCACATTCCCATTTTCAGCTCCGTTTTTGTCTTTGTTTGAGAAATCGGTTAAATGACCTTTAAGATATTTCAGTCCGCGCCAATAGAACGAGACGTCGAAAAGATTGCGCCTGAAAAGATGCCAGATCGCCATCGGCTGGAGAAATCCCCGGTAGACCTCGCGGATTGCCGCCTTAATGTCGTCTTCGGAAGCGAGCGGCGTTTTCGTGATTGCGGTGCGCTGATCGTATTCGTCCCAATCGAGAGTCGCAAGACCGTCCGTCTCTTTCAGTTCCTTGAATAGAGGAGTTCCCGGATAGGGTATCGTAAGCGTGCACTGCAAAGTCGCCGCATGACCATTTGCGAGAAGTTTTCGCGCGAGGGCTACCGTGTTGGCGATTTCGCCCGGACCTTCCCACGCGTGACCGAACATGAAAGTGAGATGTACGGCGAGCCCCGCCCTTGAAGCCCACTTAGCCCCCTTCTCGACATCCTCGACCTTAAGGGCCTTTACGAACCTGTCCAAAGTCGGCTGATTCGCGGACTCGACCCCGAAAAGAACGAGCCTGAAACCGGCGCGGCGCATGAGGCGGTAGTCGGCATACTCGAGCCGCCCGAAGCGCATGTTGCAGTCGATGCGGACCTTGCGGTTGAGCTTGCGGCGGATCATTTCGCCGCAGAACGTCTTAAGCCACTCGCCGACGGGGAACGACCCCGAATCGTCCATGATCTCCTTGACGCCGTACTTCTTGACGAGCGTTTCGATCT
This sequence comes from Kiritimatiellia bacterium, assembly GCA_045630425.1. GTDB lineage: Bacteria > Verrucomicrobiota > Kiritimatiellia > RFP12 > UBA1067 > UBA1067. Next base: position 43,756 of record JAZQTB010000051.1, read on the forward strand.
CGTCGACGACGTCGATCGGATCGCGCGTCCGGTATGTAGGATAGAGCGTAGTCCAGCTGCAGAATGTGCACTTCGCATGCCAGCAGTCGCGCCCGGACATGATGTAGGTTCCGGGCGTGCGCTTGAAGTTGCCGTTCTTCCTGGCGTAAAGCTTCCAGTTCACGAGGTCGCGGTCGATCCACGGAGCCGAATTCAGATCGTGATCGAGACGGAACGGCCCCGTCGATTTAACGGCGCCGTTCTCGCGGTACCATACGCCGGTTTCGAAAAGCGACGGATCGAAGTTTGATCTTACGAGAGTTTCGAGAAGAAAGTCCCAGTCGCCTCCGGTGAGAATATAATCGACGGGGCAATTCTCCATCGACTCCTCGGGCATCGCGGTAACATGGTCGCCGACGAGAACGGTGCGCGGGAAAAAGGGAAGCATCTCCTTCATCCTCGCGACCCACTTCCAGTGACGCCTGACGACGGGAGTCTTGGTCTCCATGACGACGAGATCGGGCTCGAACGATATAAGCGTCCGCTCGAATTCGTCGACCGACATCTCGGATGCGATCGCGTCGAGGAAAAGAACGTCGTGCCCCGCGTTTTTCAGCATCGTCGCCGCCGTGGCGGGCACGACCGGAAAAATGTAGGTCGGACGGGAGAACCACTGGAACTGGCGGTTCTGCGTGAGAAGAGCGACCCCCTTATCGCTCTTCAGCGGCGGATATACGATTGCGACTTTCATCAAATGCCATGCTCCCGTTCGGAAAAACCCCTTCTGCCGTCCTGCAGTTCATCTCAAAGCGGCTTCCCGATCTTGGGTACGCTCGCCATCAGAAACCTGGTGTATTCCTCTTTCGGCTTCGAGAGAACTTCCGAAGCCGCGCCCTGCTCGACGATCCTGCCTTTATTCATCACGATGATGCGGTCGGCTACATGCTGAACGACTCCGATGTCGTGGGTGATGAAGATGATGCTTAGGGAAAGTTTCCTTTTAAGTTCCGCAAGAAGGTCGAGCACCTGGGCGCGGATCGTAAGGTCGAGCGCCGAGACGGCCTCGTCGCAGATGAGAAGCTCGGGCTTCAGCGCGATCGCGCGCGCGATGCAGAGCCTTTGGCGCTGGCCGCCGGAAAACTCGTGCGGATAGCGGTCGAGAATATCGCCCGGAAGACCCACCGACTCGAGAAGTCCGACGGCCTTCTCCCTGCGCTCCTCTTTTTTGCAGAGCCCGTGATAAACCATTCCCTCGGTGAGGATCTCCATCACCGTGTGGCGCGGATTGAGCGCCGCCTGAGGATCCTGGAAAACGACCTGGACCTTGCGGCGGTAGTCGAGAAGATCGTCGCCCTTGAGCGTCAGAATGTTCCTGCCGTCGAGATTGATCGTTCCGCCGCACGGCCTGTTGAGCATCAGGATCGCCCGGCTCGTGGTCGACTTGCCGCACCCGGACTCTCCGACGACGCCGAGCGTTTCGCCTCGGCGGAGATCGAAGCTCACGCCGTCGACGGCTTTGATGTAATGATCCACAAAACCGAACAGCCCCTTGCGCACGGGAAAATAAACCTTCAGATCGCGAACTTCGAGAATGTTGTCCATAGGTGTCAACCTTTGAATCCGTCAAGGACCGTCTGACGGATGCGTTTAGCCGTTTTCGGATAGTCGAGAGTGTAATGAAGCCCCCTGCTCTCGCGGCGCTTGCGGGCGGAGCGCACTATAAGTTCGGCGCACACCGCGAGATTGCGCAGCTCGAGCGTATCGGGAGTTACGAGGTAACGGAAATAGTAATCGCGTATCTCACGCCTGAGGGTCTTGAGCCTGCGCGCTGCGCGGTCGAGACGCTTGTCGGTCCTCACGATGCCGACATAGTCCCACATGAGGCGGCGGATCTCGTCCCACATGTGGGCCACGAGAACGGCCTCGTCGGGAGGAACGGCGGCCCCCGTTTTCCACGCCGGTATCTTAGGCCGTCCGCCGCGCGGGAAACTCTCCGGCTTCGGCCCGATTCTCCCCGCCGTAAGTCTCGCGCAGACGAGAGCCTCCATAAGTGAGTTGGACGCGAGACGGTTGGCCCCGTGAAGCCCGGTCGAGGCGCACTCCCCAACGGCGGAAAGCCCGGGGATCGAAGTCTCGCCGTCCGGCGTCGCCTTTATTCCGCCGCAGGCGTAGTGTGCGGCGGGAACGACGGGTATGAGATCCTTCGCCATGTCGATGCCGTAGCTCAGACACTTCTCGTAAATGTTCGGGAAACGCTCCTTTAGATATCTGCGCCCCTTTTTACGGATGTCGAGATACATGCAGTCGTCGCCCGTGCGCTTCATTTCGGAGTCGATCGATCTGGCGACGACGTCGCGCGGAGCGAGCGATCCGCGCGGATCGTACTTCGTCATAAACTCGCGCCCGTGCCGGTCGACCAGAACCGCTCCTTCGCCGCGCACCGCCTCGGAAATGAGAAAACGTTTCGCCTGAGGATGGTAGAGGCAGGTCGGATGGAACTGGATGAACTCCATGTTCTCGATCTTCGCCCCGGCGCGCCACGCGAGCGCCACGCCGTCGCCCGTCGCCGAGTCGGGGTTGCAGGTGTAGAGATAGACCTTGCCGCAGCCGCCCGTGGCGAGAATCGTGTTCGGCGAGCGCACGGCGTATATCTCGCCCGTCGTCTTGTCGAGCACATACGCGCCGATGCAGCGGTTCTCGCCCTTGAGCCCGATGCGCTTTGTCATCACGAGATCGATCACCACCGTATTCTCGCGGACGTCGATGTCGGTCTTCTTCACCGAGCGGATCATGGCTGTCTCGCACTTCTCGCCCGTTATGTCGCCCGCGTGCAGAATGCGCCTCGCGCTGTGGCCGCCCTCGCGGGTGAGATCCCACGAACCGTCCTCTTTTTTGGCGAACTTCACGCCGCAGTCTATGAGATCGCCGATCGCCTCGGGCGCGTTCTCGCAGATCGTGTGAACGACCTTGGAGTCGCCGAGCCACGCGCCCGCGATCATGGTGTCGCGGGCGTGTTTGTCGAACGTGTCGTTCGCGTCCATCACGCAGCAGATTCCGCCCTGGGCGAAATTCGTGTTGCACTCCTTAAGACGGCCTTTCGAGACGACGACGACCTTGCCGTAGCTCGCAAGATGCAGCGCGCTCATAAGCCCGGACATCCCCGTGCCGACGACGAAATAATCGCAATCAACCGTCTTCATGGTTCAGGCGCTCACTCCCACTCGATCGTGGCGGGCGGCTTAGGTGTGATATCCCAGACGACGCGGTTGACGCCCTTCACCTTCGTGGCGATCTTCTCGGCGACCATCGAGACGAACTTGAACGGAAGTTCCACGATGCCGGCCTTGACGAACTGCGACGTAGAAACGGCGCGGATCGCGATAACGTAACCGAACGTGCGCGCTCCGTTGACGACGCCGACGGACTTGACGTTCGTCATCACGGCGAAGAACTGCTGGGCCTTCTTGTCGAGCTTGGCCTTGGCCATCTCGTCGCGGAAGATGAAATCGGCCTTGCGGAGGATGTCGAGCTTCTCCTTCGTAAGTTCGCCGAGGCAGCGGACGGCGAGACCGGGGCCGGGGAACGGCTGACGCATGACGAGCTCTTCGGGAATGCCGAGAAGCTTGCCTACCTTGCGCACCTCATCCTTGTAAAGATACTTGACGGGCTCGACGAGACCTTCGAAACCGAGATCCTTGGGAAGGCCGCCGACGTTGTGGTGGGCCTTGACGGCCTTGTGGCCGCCCACGCCGGACTCGGCGATATCGGGGAAAATCGTACCCTGGCCCAGGAACTCGATCTTGCCGAGCTTCTTGGATTCCTCCTCAAAAACGCGGACGAACTCGGAACCGATGATTTTGCGCTTGAGTTCGGGCTCGACGACACCCTTCGTCTTGTCGAGGAAGCGCTGCTCGGCGTCCACGCAGATAAGATTGATGCCGAACTTGCCCTTGAACACCTTCTTGATCTCTTTACCTTCGTTGAGGCGCATATAGCCGTGATCGACGAAAACGCAGGTAAGCTGCTCGCCGATCGCCTTCTGGAGAAGAACGGCGCAGACGGAGCTGTCGACGCCGCCGGACATGGCGAGAAGCACTTTCTTGTCGCCGACCTGAGCGCGGATCGCTTCGATCTCTTCTTTGATGTATTTCTTGGCGTTGAAGGTTTTGCCTACGCGCGCCAACCTTTCTTTTTCGGCTTTTGTCATTTTTTTGTTCCTTTATAATTCCGGAAATTCACTTTATCGCGCCGAGCCTCTGCCCGCCGTACCTCTTCTCGTGGATGGGCTTCCACCACCATTCGTTCTCGAGATACCATTTTACGGTCCGGCGGATGCCCGAATCGAAATTCTCTCGCGGCTCCCAGCCCAAACCGTCCATAAGTTTCTTGGGATCGATCGCGTACCTCAGGTCGTGGCCGGGCCTGTCGGAGACGAAGTTTATGAGCTCTTCATACTTTGCGCCCGAAGAGCGGGGCTTAAGTTCATCAAGAATCAGGCAGATCGTTTTGACGACTTCCAGATTCGTCCTCTCGTTGTGGCCGCCGACGTTGTACGTCTCGCCGGGTGCGCCCTTCTCGTTCACGAGCATGAGAGCGCGGGCGTGATCGTCGACGTAAAGCCAGTCGCGAACATTCGCACCGGCGCCGTAAACGGGGAGCGGCTTCTCCCCGAGACAATTCAGAATCGTGAGCGGGATAAGCTTTTCCGGGAAATGATACGGCCCGTAATTGTTCGAGCAGTTCGTGATCAAAACCGGCAGTCCGTACGTGTCGCTCCAGGCGCGGACGAAATGATCCGACGCCGCCTTCGACGCGCTGTACGGAGAATGGGGCGAATAAGGCGTTGACTCCGTGAAAAACCCGTCGTCGCCGAGCGAGCCGTAAACCTCGTCGGTGGAAATATGCTGAAAACGGAACGCCGACTTCGCTTCGTCAGAGAGAGCGCGCCAATATTTAAGCGCCGCCTGGAGAAGAACCGTGGTGCCGACGACGTTCGTATTCACGAATTCGCCGGGCCCGTCGATCGAACGGTCGACATGACTTTCGGCCGCGAGATGGAAAACGGTATCGGGCTCAAACGACTGAAACGCAACATCCATAAGCGCCATGTCGCAGATGTCAGCCTTGAGAAAACCGAGCCTCCCATCGGAACTCTCGAGCGTTTCGGGGTTTAGTCCAACTTCCTTTAGCGACTCGGGGACGCCGGCGTATGTCAATTTATCGATAACGAGAACCTTTGCATCAGTCTCTTTTATAAGAAGCCGCACAAGAGCTGAGCCGATAAAGCCCGCGCCGCCGGTAACTATACAACGCTTAGCGAACATCGACAAGCCTCCTTAAATAATCTCCGTAACTCGACTTTCCGTAATCCGCGGCGAGTTTCTTGAGCTGGGCATCGTCGATCCAGCCGCGATTCCAGGCGATTTCCTCAATGCAGCTCATCTGAAGTCCCTGACGTTCGATAATCGCCTTGACGAAATTCGTGGCGTCGGCGAGCGACTGGTGAGTCCCCGTGTCGAGCCACGCGTAGCCGCGCCCGAAAGTCTTGACGCGCAGATCGCCGCGATTGAGATACACCTTGTTCACATCGGTGATTTCATATTCGCCGCGCGCGGAAGGACGCAGACCGGAGGCAATCCTGACGACATCGTTCGGATAAAAGTAAAGTCCGACGACGGCATAACTGGACTTCGGAATTTTAGGCTTCTCTTCTAACGAGACCGCGTTGCCGTTTTCATCAAACTCCACAACACCGTACCGTTCGGGATCGGCGACGCGATAACCGAAGACCGTCGGTTTGGGAGATTCATTCGCTTCGCGCAGAACCTTGGGAAGATCGGCTCCGTAGAAAATGTTGTCGCCGAGAACAAGGCAAACGTCATCGTCGCCGATAAACTCGCGTCCTATCACAAACGCCTGGGCGAGCCCGTCGGGACGCTCCTGGACCTTATAAGAAAACTTCATCCCAAGTTGCGAACCGTCACCTAAAAGTTTTTCGAAGTTTGGCAAATCAGTCGGAGTTGAAATTATCAAAACCTCACGAATCCCCGAAAGCATAAGCGTCGAAAGCGGATAATAAATCATCGGCTTGTCGTATACGGGCAGAAGCTGCTTCGACACCACGCGAGTAAGAGGATGAAGCCTCGTACCTGCTCCGCCTGCCAGGATTATACCCTTTCTGCCCATCCGTCACGACCTCCCGCTTTCATCGTACGGCTCTACTCCGGCGAGAGAAGGATGCTTTCTGTCCTTTTCAGAAACGATAAAGTCAACACCGATATCGGGCCACTTAATCCCAAGCGACGGATCGTCAAACTTAAGGCCGCGCTCGGAAGACGGATTGTAGAAATTATCGCACTTATAACTGAAAATGGTGTTATCCTCAAGAACCAGAAAACCGTGGGCGAAACCGCGGGGAATGAAGAGCTGTCGACCGTTCTCGGCGGAAAGTTCCATTGCCGTATACTTACCGAAGGTGGGCGAACCCTTCCTGATATCGACCGCCACGTCTAAAACTCTTCCGCGTATAACGCGAACGAGCTTGGCCTGAGCGTAAGGCGTGGTCTGCCAATGAAGCCCGCGAACGACACCTTTCATCGAAAGCGACTCGTTGTCCTGAACAAATTCGGCGGTGATCCCCGCGTCAAAATAACGCTTACGGCTGTATGTTTCGCAGAAATAGCCCCTCTCGTCGCGCCTCATGTCCGGCTCGACGATTTTTACACCGTCTATCTCCGTTTCAATAACATTCATAATTGACGATATTATATCAAAACTACCGATTGTTGGGTGCGATTTTATTTGACAAAAAAATGGGCACGGGCGAATTCGCCCGTGCGCCAAAAGAAAGTTGTTTCAGATAAGTTGTTTTCAAATCGTCGAAAGGCTCAATTGTGAATTGCGCAGACGACGCGAAATATCACTTGCGCTTCCAGCCCTTTTCGCGGAGAGCCTCCTCGGGCCAAACCGGGAGCGGCTCGCCGATCTTGTAGACCTTAAAGTCCTTAAGCTCGATGCGGGTATGACCGGCCGTGATTTCAGCCTTAGCGTCGATATAGATTTCGTCCGCCCCTTCCGGAACGCGCACAACCACCTCGCCCGACTGCCATACATCGTCCTCGCGCGGCGCCGTCATGACGATCTGCGGAACGACGACGTTCGATTTGATGTTCTCTCCGTTGCCGCGGAAACGCGGATAGAGGAAAATATACCCGGGACCGCGACGCTTCATCGAAAGACCTACCGTATAAAGTTCACCCGGCTTGACGCCCTTGACCGCGATGTCATGAGGCGCGCCTTCGTACGAAACGAACCGGTTGCGGTGATCGACGGCGGGAACGTTCCTGCCCAACAGGGCGGGAATGAGACCCAAGGTCTTCAGACGGCCGATTCTCTTGGCGGCGGGCGTGACGATCGAACTGTGGGTCTTGATTTCGCCGACTACGACGTCGGCCACATTTGAGCATCCGGTAATGCCCCTTTCATACACGCCCGTCACGTCAGGCGCGTACAACGCCGTCATCGAAAGGATATTGTTCAACTTCCCGATCCCGACGACGGTATAACCGGTGTCGGCCTTGACGCCCGTAAGATCGAGCACGCCCGACCCGGCCGTTTCGGCGTTGTCTCCTTTAACCACGAGAGTGCCCGCTTTCTTGTTGAGTTTAGCCGAAAGCTTCCAGTTCCCGTCGGTGAGGACATTGGTCTTTTCGTCGAATTTCCACTTGCCGCCCTTCGCTTTCCTGAATTTCTCCGGCAGCTCAAAAAGCCTGTTGATCTGAATCGACCGGTAGATGACGCGCTGATCGGGAGTGAGCACGGCAGCGAGATCGAGCACAAGTTCGTCCGCGCCTTTAGGAACGACGACCTCAGCCTCGACCGGATAGAATCCCCAATAGCCCTTCTCTCTCACCGGCTCGTCCGGCATCTTTATCGCGACGGGATCGATCGGCGCGATCTTGCCGTTCTTCTTCCAATACACGCGCGGAGTCGCCGCGCCGTCGATGAACGCGAATTTGCGGGTCGTTTGCGAAACCCTGAACGTGATGAAGAACTTTTCGCCGGGTATGACGTTCTTGACCGACGGGCGCTCTTCGTCCTTCTGGCGGAACTCGCGCCTGTTGGGGTCGCGCTCAAAGACAACTCCCTTGATATCCTTGGCGAGATTGACGAGTTTGCCCTCCTTGGCGAGCGCGGCTTTACGTCTCGCGGCAAGACCAAGCGGATCCTTGACCATCATGATCGTCTCGGTCATGCCCGGGGCGAGCTCTTCCCATGTGGCCGTTTTGGCGTAATGGCCGTCGCGCCAGTTGAAAACCTTTCCGCCCGATTCGCCGTAAAGCCAGACGTACTTCGTGGCCGTCTGCAGCGACTGCTCGAAATTAAGGCGCATGTGCTCCAAGCGCGAACCGTTCACCGGTCCGTGATACCACAGGCTCGCAGGATTGGAGTTCGTGCGGTACATATCGAGAAAGTGGGTGTTGCCCATGTAGAACTGCGAGCGGAACTTCGCGGTGTTTTCGGGAGCTATGAGCGGCAGAACCGTGGTCGACGAAAGAACATGCTGCTTAAGGAAGAAATCTTCCGTCGCCGAACGCGAATACGCCTCCGCGCCTTCGACGACGCGCACCTCCGGCGGCATCACATCGATCATTCCGTTGAGGAAGTGATGAAGAAGTTCACCCGACTGGTCGACATTGTTGAGCGGATAGGGCTGACGGCCCTCCTGCGTCCAGAAATCGAACTTCTTGAAGCACCAGAGCGACAGAATGACCGCGTCGGGAAACTCCTTGAAGACGCGCGAGAAGACCTCGCGGCCGCGCTGACGGGCAAGCTTCGCGGTCTCGGCGAACGGCGGATCTTTATAGCAGTGAATATACTGCGCGAAAGCTCCACCCTGAGCCGCGTATTCTTCGGGGTCGAGCATAAGCCCTTTAAGCCCCGCCTCCTTGGCGAGCCACGCGACATTCGCCATGTTTTCGGCATAATTCGCCCAACCTTCATCGTCATCCCAGTTGATGCGGTTGTCCCCGCTCGGAGACATCCAAAAGAGAAGCATGCTTTCGGTGAGATTCGGCTTCTTGGCGATCTCCTTCAGGTAGGGAAGATGCTTTTTGATCTCTTCTCTCTTCCAGCGCTGGGAGCGATGCATAATCTGCGAATGGCTGGCCGTAATGACATTGCCGCTTTCGTCGACGACCGAAGCTTTAATGCCGATGGCGACGCCGTCGAGATATGGCGTATGCTTTGCGAACTGATCGGCGTTTGCGAGAATATTGGACGGGGAAGTTTTGAAAACGTCGAACAAAAGTCCAATATACTTCTTGTCGTATCCGCCTGCGGTCGCCAGTTTCGCGTCGGCGCACGCCGGAATCGCGTCTGCCGCCGTCAGTACTCCGGTCGTCAACGCGAAAAGCGCCGAGACGATCGTCTTCATTCTCTTATTCATATTTTCTTTTTTCATTTTTTCTCCTTACTCTTTTCTCTTTACTCTTTACTCTTTTCTCTTTACCCTTTACCCTTTACCCTTTACCCTTTACTCTTTTCCCTTTACCCTTTACTCTTTTCCCTTTACCCTTTACTCTTTTCCCTTTACCCTTTACTCTTTTCCCTTTACTCTTTACCCTTTACTCTTTACTCTTTTCCCTTTTCTAATACTTGACTTATCTAACAATTACTTTAAGGCCCGTTTTCGATTTCTTTATCAGCCAAAAGCATGGATAGCCCGAAAAATTACCACCGGTTTTATCTTGCATGCAAAAAGCAATTACATTTCTTTGATTTATCTTCACATCGCCTGTATTCGCATCCGTTGCACACATTAACTGATCTTCTATCATACGCGCAACCATATCGTCTCTGTCTCGCGTAAATTTTTCGTCACTGGTTTTTTCACTCCAACTTCTATTATTAAATTTTTCCTTCCTCATTACATGATATGTCTCATCGATCACATCCACCCATTCATCTTCACTTTCTTCATCAATGTATACCTTGATGAAAGGCCCCTTAGTATTGCCTACAGACCCATCTGCAAAAATTTTAACCGGCTCTGGGTGCATAAAAATTTCTGCTCCCGGAGCAAGATTACAAAACGCATTGCCACGGATTTCATAGACATAAGTCTTAAAAACAACTTCTTGAAGGCTTGTACATCCTCCAAAATAACTTCCCCCCACAACGTTCGTACTGGCTAAATTAGGAAAATTCCATTCAAGAGCACCGTCAAAAGAAGAACAATTCGAAAAAATGTTTTTAACATCTGAATTATCATTTCCAAGGTGCGTAATCCCCGGATTGAGCATTGCACGAATACAATCACCGGGCAAAGAGACACAGCCACTGAACACCGTGGAAGAAATTTTTGAAATTTCCTTCGAAAACTCAACATATTTAAGTTTTTTGCAGCTTGAAAATGAATTCCCTGGTATCGAAGTCATCAAAGGCATTTTTATCGATTCAATTTCTTCACAACCACTGAACCACTTACCTCCGCCACTATTACCAGTACATACTGGAAATGAAAATTCACCGGCCAATTTCGCACAACCCGAAAACGCTTCAATTGGAATACTTGTAATATTCAACTCTTTGGGCTCAAAATCAACAAGCGATTTACAACCGATGAACGGACGATGACTACTAAAACTTGTAAAACCATCAGACAGCTTAACCTTAGTCAAGTTAATACAGTTCCCGAAGCAACCGGTGCCATAAATTTCAGTTAGGTCCGGCGCGATAAATTCCGTCAATCGATCCGCATAGCCTTTAAAATTGCAACCTTCTTGGTAAGAAAAATTTCCAAACTTAACTGCGTAATACTGCGTTCCTTGGGCGTCTTTAATCACGCTGAAATCAATCGAAAATGTGTCTGGAATGGCGTTCGGATTATTAAAGGAACCGTATTGCGCGTTTATCGTCAACTGATTGTTTTTATTATTTCCAGTCACATGAAACGTTACTACACCATCGGTCACAGTTCCTACGTACGCAGTCTTCCCGTCGGGCAAAGTGCCTCCTTCAGGATAAAATGTCCAATCCGCATTTGCGGTCACTCCGATTATAGCGACTAACGCCGCCACTAAACATTTAACGCACTCTTTCATATTTTATCCTTTCGCTTCTCATTTTCAAGTATAATGATATCACACCTTGCAGTTTTTAGTCAACAATAAAACAATAAAACACCGTAATCGGTTAGTCGAATGTGCGGGCTAACGCCGCCCATCCGACTAATCAATTTGCGTTGCGCCATAAAAGCGCGTCAACATCCGCGTTCTTGTTGCGTCCAATTTCGTCAAGAACAGAAGAAAGCTTCGCAACAGGATC
>JAZQTB010000052.1:0-3846 GCA_045630425.1 Kiritimatiellia bacterium
ATCAACCAAACGACGAAAAGACCAAGCCTTGGAAAAGGCAGATACGCGCATCGCAGGCGATACGGGTAACGTTGAAGATTTTTAAAGGCGCATTTATCGGTTCAGTTGAATTTGCGTTGAAAACGATAATGAGCTTGCCGACGGATTATCCGATGCATAAGACGCGCTCGGCGAAACGCTGCAAGGCGCTCGATTGGAGAGAGCCGATAGTCGCATAGGCGAGCGGACGGTGAAGCCGGATCCGCCGAATGGAAGGAGCGGACGGCCCGGCGCAGCTTGGTGATATAGAGCGAGCTGAATTGAACGCATCGACGGCCTGATGAGGGCGGATAGCGAAAGAGACATGAGGAAAGCGAAAAAGCGAAGGAACTGCTGCGCGAGGAGCGAGGGCGGAGGGCGGAGCGTTGCCGCGAAGAGGACGATAGAGGTCGCAAGAGGCGGAAAATGGCGGGGTGTAGCCGATGCGAGGCGCTGCAAAGGGGGACAGTCCCCCGGGGGCAGAATTGTTGGGCTCGTGTGCGCTTGCCTGAAAGCGGTTAAAAGAGTATAATACCAATAATTGTCCACTTGATAATCTCTACGGGCAAGGCAAAATAAAGATAAACTCTAAACAAAGATCAGACGAAAGGTACAACTAAAATGGCACGCGCTTATAATTTCTCCGCCGGTCCCGCGGCGCTTCCGCTCGAAGTCCTTCAGGACGCTCAGAAGGATCTCGTAGATTACAAGGGTACGGGAATGTCCGTAATGGAAATGTCCCACCGCGGCAAGGATTACGATGCCATCCATCAGGAGGCGATCGCCACGTTCAAGGAGCTCTGCGGCCTTAACGACGACTGGTCCGTCTGCTTCATCCAGGGCGGCGCGTCCATGCAGTTCGGCATGATCCCCATGAATTTCCTCGGCAACGGTCAGGTCGCCGACTACGCCAACGCCGGTACATGGTCCAACAAGGCCATTAAGGAGGCCAAGAAAGTCGCGGCTCTTCGCGGCGCTTCCGTGAACATCGTCGCCGACTGCCAGAAGGATATTCCTACCCGTCAGCCCGATACCTTCAACTGGACCGAAGGCGCCGCCTACGCCCACATCTGCACGAACGAGACGATTTCGGGCGCCGAGATGAAGACGATTCCCGACGTTTCCGTTCCTTTGATCGGCGACATGTCTTCCGACATCCTCAGCTGCGAGCGTGACTACAATAAGTTCTCCATGTTCTACGCCGGCGCCCAGAAGAACCTCGGTCCTTCCGGTATGGCCGTCGTCGCCATCCGCAACGACTTCGCGGAGAAGGGCCCCGAAGACATCCCCACGATGCTCCAGTACCGCACCTACACGAAGGAGAATTCCCTTTACAACACTCCTCCGACCTGGGGTATCTACATCTTCGGCGAAACGATGAAGTGGGTCAAGAAGATGGGCAAAGAGAATCTTTTCAAGCTCAACGTCGAGAAGGCCGGCAAGATTTACGACGTGATCGATTCGAGCGACTTCTGGACGGGCACCGCCGTTAAGGAATATCGTTCGCTCATGAACGTCACCTGGCGCATCAAGAACGGCGACGAGGCCCTCGAGAAGAAGTTCATCGAAGAGGCCAAGGCCGCCGGAATGAGCTCGTTGAAGGGCCACCGCTCCGTCGGCGGTATCCGCGCTTCGATCTACAACGCGTTCCCGATGGAGGGCGTCGACGCTCTCGTCGCCTTTATGAAGGACTTCGAGAAGAAGAACGGCTGACGGCATTAAAAGTCAATAAACGCTTCGGAAGTGAATACGATGAAACTCTCAGGCACAATTACGGCGATGATAACTCCCTTCGACACGAAGGGCGAGGTCGATTACGGCAAATTGAAGGCCATAGTCGAGGAACAGGTTGCCGCCGGCGTCGAAGGTATCTGCGCTGTCGGTACGACCGGCGAATCTCCGACCTTGAGCCATGAGGAGCATCATAAGGTGATCGAGAAGACGATCGAATTCGCGAACGGTAAGCTCGCGATTGTGGCCGGTACCGGCGCGAATTCCACTTCCGAAGCCGTTTCCTTGACGAAGGCCGTAATCGATGCGGGCGGAGCCGACGCGAGTTTGCAGGTTACGCCCTACTACAACAAGCCCAACGCCGAGGGCCTCTATCGTCATTTTATGACGGTAGCCGACCTCGGTCTTCCCGTTATTCTTTATAACGTTCCCGGGCGTTCCGGCCGCGAGATTCCCCTTGATGTCGTCTCGCGTCTCGCCGCCCACCCGAATATCGTGGCCATCAAGGAGGCCGCCGGTTCCGTAGACCGCGTTTCCGCGATCAAGAACATGCTTCCCGGTTTCACCGTTCTTTCCGGTGACGACTCGCTCGCCGTCCCCATGATATCCGTCGGCGCCGAGGGTGTGATTTCGGTCGCGTCCAACGTCATTCCCAAGGAAATGGGCGATATGGTCCGCTTCGCGATGGCGGGTGACTACGTCAAGGCGCGCGAACTCCACTTTAAGTATTACAGTCTTTTCCGCGATCTCTTTATCGACGTAAATCCCGTTATGGTTAAAGAGGCTCTCGCGCTTATGGGTAAAATCGACCGTGTATTCCGTCTTCCTCTCTGCGGGACGACGGACGGCAATCTTGAGAAAATGAAAGCGGCGCTCGCCGGTGTCGGACTTATCTGAGGAATTAAAATGACTCTTGCAGAACTCGAAATCGCAAAGGCCGCGAGCCTTGCTGAAGTGGCGGCGGCGGCGGATGCCGCGGCGGTTGAGGCCCTTCGCGTCAAGTATGTCGGCCGCAACGGCTCTATTCCCGCGCTTATCAAGGCGATGAAGGATGTTCCCAAAGAGGAGCGTCCCGCTTTCGGCAAGGCTGTTCAGGCCTGGCGCGCCGAGGTCGAGGCCGCTCTTTCGTCCAAGGGCTTTACGGCGGCGGAGAAGGCCGTTGACGCCGATCTTACGATGCCCGGCCGCTGGTGGGGCCTCGGCGTCAAGCATCCGCTTTCGCGCGTCATCGAAGAGAGCGCCGCGATTTTCGCCCGTCTCGGTTTTACCGTCGCCGACGGTCCCGAGCTTGAAAATAAGTTCAACAACTTTACGGCTCTCAACACTCCCGCCCACCATCCTTCGATGGACCGCAGCGACACTTTCTGGTTCGGCGAGGATTGTCTTTTGAGAACCCAGACGTCGCCCGTTCAGATCCGCGCGATGCTCGCCAACAAGCCGCCCGTGAGAATCATCTGCCCCGGGCGCACCTACCGCCGCGATACGACCGACGCGACCCACTCCGCGAATTTCCATCAGATCGAGGGCCTTTACGTCGATACCAAGAGCGTTTCGCTCGCTGACTTAAAGAGTGTTCTCGCGTACTTCGCCAAGGAGATGATGGGCGACGGCGTTACGGTCCGCTTCCGTCCTCACTTCTTCCCGTTCACCGAGCCTTCGGTCGAGGTCGACTTTACCTGCCATGTCTGCAAGGGCAAGGGTTGCAACGTCTGCAAGCAGTCCGGCTGGATTGAAGTCGCCGGCGCCGGCATGGTCGATCCCCGCGTATTCAAGCACGTCGGTTACGATCCCGACACCGTCTCGGGTTACGCGTTCGGCTTCGGCGTCGAGCGTATCGCGATGATCAAGTACGGTATCCAGGATATCCGCTGGCTTTACGAGAACGACGTGAGATTCCTCGATCAGCTGGCCTGAACCTCAATCGGATAAAAGATATGGAGGGCGGTCATGATATCGATTTACCAGTGGGAGAACGGAGGCCTTAAGGAGACGCTTGAATTCGCGCCTTCCTGCTGGATCAATCTCGTCGAACCCACGACCACCGAGCTTGAGAGGGTTTTGACCTTCTCTCAGGTGCCTCGCGACTTTTTAACCGAC
>JAZQTB010000053.1:0-10260 GCA_045630425.1 Kiritimatiellia bacterium
CTGACCCCTGACTCCTAACAACTAACCAAGTGGAGAAGCCGACGCGGCTACTTGCGTACCCTTCGGGTTCGACTTCGTCGAAGCTTCCCTCCGAAGGCTGCGCCTTCTTCGGCGCATTTTTCTCGGTACCACATCGGTATAAAAGTTTCAATCAGTTCTCTTTTCTTCCTTTCATTGTTTAGTTACTGATGTGAAAAGTTAAATCTCCGGCAGTATAAAGTCATCCGGCAATGGAATTGTCGCGAGCGCAGAACGGATTTTTGGTTCGAGCGCCGGTAATTCTTCCGTCGCAACAATCCATATTATATCGTAATCAATCTGCTCATAGTCAAAAATATGTACCAATCTGTTGCGTAAGCCACGCATCTGAATCCACGGAATCTCAGGATGAAGCGCTTTGAATTCATCTGTCACATTCGATGCCGCTTCTCCAATCGTGGAAATATCACACGCCGAGGCATCCTGCAGACGCAGATCATCAAGAAACGTCTCTTTTGACACACCCTCCAGCATTCGATTGAGACGCTTTATCCCCGTAAGCATATGCAGAAGACGCTGCACATTTCTGTCGACACGGTCAATCACAGCGGCAACATCTCCTTTTTGACATTGTAAGCAAAACAAGGACTGCGTTCCAGTGCAGTCGAATCGACTAAATCAACTTTTCTGCCGACGCGGTCCGTCAACTCCTGTTCAAAATCAAAAAGCTCGAACAATCCAATACTTTCGCCGAACTTCACCAAAAAATCCACGTCGCTTTCAGGCGTTTCCTCTTTGCGTGCGCACGAACCGAACACCCAAAGCTTTTCGGCTTTGTGCGCCCTTGCGACAGCGTATATCTCATCACGCTTCGCCCGTATCTCGTCAAGCATGCACATAACAGCAATTTATCCTTAAAACACCGTTATTATACTCCTTTTAACCATATAACGCAACCCTCAACACAACCTTCCTTACACGTCCAATTTCCATTACCACAGCTGCAATTTAACTTTCCAGCTGCGATTTAACTTTCTTAAACGCCTTTTCCATTTTTGCGCGCTCGCCCCAGGCGACGCGAACCTTTCCTGGATTAAGAATGCGACAGTGTCCCGTAACAATATTGCGCTCCAATTTCCAACCCTCTTTTTCATCGAGAACATCCCACCATACTCCCGCATCCATAACCTTCCACTCGAAATTGATCTTATCCTGTGGCACCATGACGCGCACACCTTTAGATTCTTTACCGTCCAAGACACGGGACAGTTCCTCAAAATAAAACGACGCGTGATGGTTTGCGATTTCTTTCACCGCGTCGAATCTCCCCCAGAATGCGTCAATAACCGTATTCTTAGTGATATCCTCGGGTACGCGGATCTCCTTAACATTTTTCGGGGTCTTAAACGCTGCCGACGCTCCGTACGCTGGACCATCTTCGCCGCCCGCAATCGTATAAACATACTTCAATGTTATATCATCGGGATTTGCGACCACGATCAGCGGCTCTTTTGAGCCAAGGCCCATTTTCTGAAGTTCAAAATCGTTGGCTGGGATCGCAGGCGCGAGAAGAATGCCGCACTTTATCTTAACACCGTCCAATGAAAGCCTCGCCAAGGCCCTCGCAACAATCCGCCCACCGAGCGAATGCCCGACGAGCGTAAGACGAGCGCGGCGATTTTCCGGCATCTTTTTAATCTCATCCGCCAATTTCACCGCTTCTAAATCGGCGTTCTTGGCGGCGGTCGGCCAAAGCTGATTTCCATCCCATTTACGGAAACTTGTCTCGCCGGCTGAAAAAACATTTGTAAAACTGTTCCACGCCAACTCTTCCGGCTCTTTCGTCCGCATCCATCCGGGCACGTACCACGCTTCATCGGCTTTACCACCCGCCGCCACAGCATACGCGACAAAAGCACAAAAGACGCATACCGTATTTCTCAAACCCGAATTCCTTTCTGTCGGCACCTGCGATCCGTATTATTGCAGGTGCCGACCATCAACCTCTGCGGGCCATACGGGGAGCGGCTCGCCGATTTTGTAAATGGCGAAATTGTCGAATTCAAACTCGTCATCGCCCTCGTACAGATCGGCGTGGATATTGAAGCACACCTCGCACGCGCCCTCCGGGGCGCGAACCACCGCTTCGCCTTCGCGCCAGACGCCGTCTTCGCGGGGCCCCTTCATGTTGATCGTTCTTCCTCCCGTGCGGATGAAACGCCCCTTCTCGTCGCGGAACGCCGCGCCGAGCCGAACAGCGCCGGCACCTTTCCTCCGCATCGACAGCCGGAGATTGTACAACTCACCGGGCTTGACGCCTTTTGCGGATATTTTTCCTCCGAACGACTTGCTCTTAATGGGTTTATGCTGGTACGAAAGGCGCATCTTGCTGTCATTGACAAGTTCTTTACGCAATCCAACACGCGTAAGCAACGCCCTGCGGTTCTCGATTGATGACGAATCGCCGTTAGCGGACGAGCAATTATCCGCAATAACTGCAGACAGACCCGTACACTCTGAAAGGATTCTGCCGCCAATAGATTCGGCCCTATCCACCACAAGCGCGGTAATCGACGCGCATCCCCCAAGCTTGCCTATCGCAGAGAGTTCATAACCGGTATCATCTTTGATATTTCGCAAATCAAGGACTCCCGAGCCGACAGTATCCGCTCCGCTGCCGTTTATCAGCAGCCTATTCTTATGCACCCTCGCCGAAAGCGTCCAGTTTCCGTCGGTGATGGTGCGTTTTTTAGGATCGAAAACCCACTTTGATTTACGTGGGGGCATCTCAAACTTTGCAGATTCAAAAGCGTTCCATATCGAAGGGAAACGAAAACCGGCATTTTCGTTGGCGCTTAATTCCGCCGCGAGATCGAGCATCATGCCGTCGGCCCCCTCGGGAACGACGACGACATCCTCCGCGTACACCCATTTCCGCCCCGCTTCGGCGGGAACCTTGATCGGAGTCGGAGCGGAATCGATGCGCTTGCCGTTTTTAGTCCACACGATCTTCGGCTGCGCGGCCGATACGGGACCTTCCTTGCCGCGCCGCCCGACGCTCACGTTAATCTGGACTTTTACAATGTACCGCTCACCCGGCCGCACCCCTTCAACCGTCGGCTTTTTCTTGTCCGGCTGATTATACACGATCCGGCGCGCAGGATTTTCAAGCTTCACCGGTTCCGTCTCGGCAAGAAGATTTACGAGTTTTCCTTCGGCGGCGAGTTTCTCCCGCCTCATCGCCGCCCAGCGCTCGGGATCTTTAAGGAGCATAAACGTCTCGGTAATTCCGGGGATGTTTTCCTCCCAGGTTTTAGCCTTCTCGAAGTACCCGTTATCCCAGTTGAAAAGTTTACCCGAATTCTCACCGTAAAGCCAAACGTATTCATGTGCCGTAAGGAGCGACTGCTCGAAATTAAGCCTGAGATGCTCAAGGCGCGAACCGTTGACGGGACCGTGATACCAACGGCTCATGGGATTCGCGCTTTGGGCGAACATGTCGAGAAAGTGCGTATTGCTGACCTGAACCTGCGAGCGGTACTTGCCGCGGTTTTCCGGCGCGACAAACGGCATCACTGCAGTCGAGATCGAATTCGCGTTAAAGAGATATTGGAATTTCGTGGCAGAAAGCGAATAATGCTCGCAGCCGTCGATGATGCGCGCTCCCGGCGGCATGGCGTCGAGAATGCCGTTATAAAAGTGGTGCAGCAGCTCGCCTCGGTCCTCGGCGTAAACGACGGGGTTTGTGCGGTTTACGCCCTCGGGATAATGACGGAATCTGCCGAAATACCAGAGCGTGAAAAGAACGATATCAGGATATTCTTTGAAAACGCGGGAGAAAACCTCGCGTCCGCGTTGACGGGCTAACTTCGCGCACTCGCCGTACGGCGGATCGGCGGGAGTATGGTTATACTGTTTGCCGTTAGCGTATTCCTCGGGATCGAGCATAAGACCTTTCAGATTGCCCTCTTTGGCGACCCACGCGGCAACCGCCATATTCTCCGCGTAGTTGGCCCAAGCCTTGTCGTCGGCCCAGTCAAGACGCGTATCGCAATACTTGGGCGACATCCAAAAGAGCAGAAAGCTTTCCTTCAAATGTGGTTTTTTGGCAATCTCGCGCAAAACGGGAATCTGATCCTTTACGGAATCGCGCGTCCAGCGCACGCTGCCGCTCATAATCCCCGAAAGTCCAGACGTGACTACGCTGCCGCCCTCTCCGGGAACGATGACATTATTCAGCGAGAGAGCCACGCCGTCAAGATACGGCGCATGCTCGGCGAATTTATCGGCATTCGCGAGAACATTGCTCGGCGTCGTCTTCATCACATCGAAAAGAAGTCCGATGTGCTTTTTATCTAACCCGCCCGCCGGCAACGCAACGGCAGACATCGTCGCGCAAAGAATAAAAAAGACAATAAATGCACGTGATCCCATTTTCATCTCCTTTCTTTTTTTATGGTGACGCGAACCTCAAGGGCGTCTTCGCCCCGAGCTTCAAAGACGCGGTATCGCCCGTTTCTGTTGCAACAGACTTGACCGACATCGAAAATCCTTCCGTTCGTTTCATAGACGCACGTCCACCCCTGATAAGACACCTCAAGCACATGTCCCCGGAGAGCGATCTCCGTCTCATTCTCGCCGTCGAACTGAAATGCGGGAAGCTTCATCGCAAGCTCCCCGCATCCCTTCAACTCGGAAAGAAGCCCCTCTTCCGTGAGCCGACAGCGCCAATCGAGCGATCCTAAACGCCACTGTGCCCACGCCGAATCGGCCGTCGACCCCGCATCGACGAAAGAAAGCGGATCATGAGCGATCGGAACAAACGCGAGCGCCTGGCTATTCGTCATCTCAGTCGAGTAAGAGGGATTCTGCGCGCATGGCGTAGACATGCAGATCTGCGTCGGCGCGCCGCGCCGATGAAGCCGCCCCAGACCGTCTGAGTCGTAATGCAAATCGGCGTTGTAATCAAACTGTGCCGAATAATCACCGGCCGTCAGACAAACGATATGGAATTTTTTCGCCGAAACAAACGCTCCGTATCGAGGTTCATCTGCTGCCGTAAGAGGTGCCCCGTCGGCGAAGCGGGCCGCAAGCGCCGCCCATGAACCCATCGTCACCATGTACTTATCGAAATATGCGTAGCGTTCGCACCCGATGCCGCTGCCGCGCTTGCCTTCGCCGCGCGGATAGCGGTTCTTCACATGGCGGACCGGCTTTACGGAAAGATTGAGCCAAAGCGCATCCACCGCGCGACGCGCGGCCTTTCGGAAGCGCTGTGCCGTGCGAAGATCGCCGCGAGCGCGGAACCGCGCAGCATACCATTCGCACAAAGCCGCATAAAGCGTCTCATTATGAAGGAACTGGTTGCTCCTGCCGCCGTATGGAATCTCGCCAGACGCCGAAAGCATCTTGAGCGTCGCCTCCGCGCCTTTATCAAGATGCGCTTCAAGTTCGGCGCGCCCGGGCCCGGCGTAACCTGAAGCAAGAATAAGCGCGAACTGAAGACGGGTCACCAGGTCGTAGACGATCGGCTCGTGAGGCTCAAGCCACATGCCGCTCGCGTCAAACCACCGCATCTGATCGGGAACGTATTTTTCGACGAACAAGCGATCACCTCCCATGCCGGCGGCAAGACGCGTCTGCTCGCTTGCGCAACCGAACACGCACCAGTTGTATGAGCGGGTTTTGTCGCCGACTTCGGGCTTCTCGCGATAGGAGATGTACGGATCGACGGCGGCGATCTCGCGCCGCCAGGCGTCGGTGATGTCCTTCGGAAATATCCCCGCCCCTTCGACGGCGAGAATCGCCGCGACGAGTTCCTTCACCGAAAACTCATTACCTTCGAGGCCCACCGACTTTCTCTTAATGTCACGACAGCAGATCGACATCATCCGTTTAAAGAGCACGCGCTTTTCGGGGATGCGCCCGTCGGCGAGAAGAATGCCGAGATTCGACGTCAACCTGGGAAAGCCGTGCTCCTGAACGCCGTTTTTATCGGTCTCTTCGGTATAGCGGTGAAGATGCGCATCGTCGTACGCCGCAACAGCCTCCGCGACGATATCGAGATATTCCTTTTTTGATACCGACGTCGCGCCGAAAAGCGTCGCCGAAAGAAACATCGCCGATATTATGGATATCGCCCGCATTTATCTTTTAAACCTCAGAAGCGCCTCGAGAAAATAATAGTCGCCGTAATCGAGCGGCACGTCAATCTCACTGCCGATAGGCTTGTGGCCAACGCCGTGCTTCAGCAGAAATCCGCCGTTTTCGCCTTCCTTGGCGAGATACTCCGGCGAGGCGAGCGAGAGGAGCTGCTTCACGGCGAACGCGCGGTAAGCCTTTCCTTTTTCGCCCTGAACGAACCGCGCCAGTTCAAGAAGCCCCGAAGCCATAACCGATGCGGCCGACGAATCGCGCTCCTCGCCCGGCGCACCGAAATCCCAATAAGGAATGCCGTCGGCCGGCATATTCGGATGGTTTATCGCGAAATCCGCAAGTTTGCACGCGAAATCGAGATACCGCTTCTCCCCACTTTCGCGGTACATCATCGTGTAGCCGTAAATGGCCCAGCTCTGGCCGCGGCTCCACGCGGTAAGACAGTTAGCGCCCTGTCCCTGATAAATCTCGCGCACCCTGCCAGTCTGCTGGTTGTAGTTGAGAACGTGATAGGTGCCACCGTCCACCCGGAAATGGTTCTTCATCGAAACATCGGCGTGGGAGAGCGCGACCTTGCGGAAGAACGACGCCTGAGGGACCTTCTGCTTCGACGCCCACATCAAAAGCTCAAGGTTCATTATGTTGTCGGGGATAACGATAAAATCCTTTTTGTCGTCAAGTTTACCCCAACTGCGCAGAAGTCCGAGACCTTCATGATAGCGTTTGCAAAGCGTCGCGGCCGAACGGACAAGAAGCGCGTCGTAGCGTTCGCGGTGTCCCGGAGAGAGCCTGCGCCCGTTGCCGAGCGGGCAGAACATTCTAAAGCCGGTATCGTGGTTGCCGGTGTAATCGGCGGCCGGAGCCTGCGTATCGGTCCAGTCGATCGCCCGACACTTCCACTCGTCCTTACCGGTTGCCTCGTAGAGATACCAGAGCGACCCGGGAAAGTGGCCCGAAGTCCACCAGAAAATCGCTCGCATATCAAGCTTGTTCTCGGCGGCGATGTACCCGTGCGGGACGCGATGGGATCCATCTTTGTCGACACGCACTTTCTGCGCGGCGTTTTCAAGCCGCCGGTACTGCGCTTCGCTTCTTTCGATTATCGAAGGCAGAAGAGAAGACAAACGTTTTTCGTCTTCCGTCTGCGCGAAGGCGCAAGTCGAAAGCGCGATTGCCGCCGCAAAAAACAAGCTTCCTTTCATTGTCAAAACTCCTTACTTACGGCGAACTTCCTTCTCTTGCAAGGTTTCAGCAGGCCAGACAGGAAGCGGATCGCCGATCTTGTAGGCGGTAAAGTCGCCGATTTCCACACTCGTATGATCAGCAGTCACCTCGGTGCGGATATTGAAGTAGAATTCGTTCGCGCCCTCGGGGATGCGGAAGACGATCTCGCCCGACTGCCAGACGCCATCCGTCCTCGGTCCGCGCATGACGATTGCGGGGACATTCTCCTTGGACTTGACTTCTCCATTTTCGCCACGGAAGTACACATTGAGAAACACGAATCCGGGACCACTGCGCTTCATCGAAAGACCGGCCGTGTAGAGTTCACCCGGCTTTACGCCCTTGACGCTGAAATCGCCCTTGGCACTTTCAACCGAGACGCGGCGGTTGCGGTGGTTTACACCTTTCATCTCGACATTTCTGCTGTTCGAGAGCCGAAGACGGCCCAAACGCTCCAGTCTCGCCTTTTCAGGCGTGTCGGCTTTCTCGCTGACGGGAAAATCTGCAACAACAACCGCCGTCATGTTCGTGCTGCCGGTCAGACCGCCGTCGTAGACTTTCACGACATCGGGAGCGACAAGCGCCGTAAGTTTGGCAACGTTGCGAAGCCTTCCAATGCCGACCACGGGATATCCGGTGTCGGCCTTGACGCTCGAAAGGTTGAGAACGCCCGAACCGACGGTTTTGTCATCGTATCCGCGAACGGTAAGTTCGTTGCGCTTCTTGTCGAGCACTGCGGAGAGTTTCCAGCAGCCATCGGTAAGAGTCTTCTTATCGAGATCGAGCACCCACTTGCCTTTGGACTCGTCCTTGATCTTGGCCGTCGACTCGTAAAGCCTGGACATCTTTACGACATAGTAGGAAACCTTTTCTTCAATTCCAAGTTTCGCGCCAAGATCGAAGACGAGCTCGTCGGCGCCCTCGGGGACTTCGGCCGTCAAGGTGGCCGTCACCCCGCCGCGTCCGGTACGCCCCCAATCGTAATGCATTTTGAACGAAATCGGCTCGTGCGAAGTGCGCTTGCCGTCCTTGCGCCAGAATGCGCGGGCGATGGCTCTATCTTTAAGGAATGAACCCTTTTCAGCCCCGCTCTCGACAACGCTGACCGTGAAGTAATAGCGCTGGCAACTCTTGAGATTTTTGACCGAAGGCATCTTATCCTCACTCTGATGAAACTCGCGCACCTTGGAGGAATTCTCGAATTTGACGCTCTTCAAATCCTTGGCGAGATTCTTGAGCTTGCCCTCCTTCTCCAACTGCGCTTTGCGCTTGGCGGCAAATCCAAGGGGATTTTTGACCATCATGATCGTCTCGGTCATACCGGGGATCTGCTCTTCCCACGTTTTCTTCTTGGCGAAGTGGCCGTCGCGCCAGTTGAAGAGTTTACCGTTGCCTTCGCCGTAAATCCAGACATATTTCGTTGCCGTCCGAAGCGACTGCTCGAAATTGAGTCGCAAATGCTCAAGGCGCGAGCCATCGACTGGGCCAAAATACCACAGGCTCTTGGGGCTCGCCTCCATCCGGTACATATCGAGATAATGGGCGTTGCCGAAATGAAACTGCGAACGGTATTTGGCGACATTCTCCGGAGCAATTACGCTCAAGACCGTCGTCGACATCAAAACAGATGCGTTAACATAAAAGTTATCGAGCGCGCCCTTGGAATACGCCTCGTTTCCGTCGACCACCTGCGCCTCAGGCGGCAGAACGTCGATCATACCATTGAGGAAGTAGTGGAGAAGCTCACCGGATTGATCGATATTTTCGACCGGGAACGACTGACGGCCTCCTTCAAGCCACCAAGCGAATTTCTTGAAGCACCAGAGCGACCAGATGACGGCGTCCGGATACTCCTTGAAAACGCGCGAAAAGACTTCACGTCCGCGCTGGCGCGCGAGCTTGGCCGATTCGACGAACGGCGGATCCTCGTAGCAGTGAATGTACTGCGCGCGCGCACCGCCCTGGGCGCTGTACTCTTCGGGATCGACCATAAGACCCTTAAGCCCCGCTTCTTTCGCAAGCCAGGCGACATTCGCCATGTTCTCGGCGAAATTCGCCCAAGCCTTGTCATCGTCCCAGCGCAGGCGATTGCCCTTGGTCGGAGTAAGCCAGAAAAGGAGAAGACTTTCGGAAAGATTCGGCTTTTTGGCGATCTCCTTGAGATAGGGCAGATGCTTTTTAAGCGCATCGCGAGTCCAGCGGTACGTCGGATGCATGATCTCGTTGTGCTTCGCCGTGATCACGCTGCCGTCGCCGGCAACGACCGGAATTTCAAGACCGATTGCCACACCGTCGAGATACGGAGCGTGCACCGGGAACTGGTCGGCGTTTGCGAGAATATTCGACGGGGATGTTTTGAAAACGTCAAAAAGGAGCCCCACGTATTTCTTGTCGAATCCGCCCGGCGTAGGAAGTTTTTTAGAGCCGTCGCACTCGATCGTATCCGCCGCCGTTACGACGCCTGTCATCAGCGCGCACACCGCAGCGACAATTATCTTCATTCTCATCTGTTTTATCCTTT
The DNA here is from genome assembly GCA_045630425.1 of Kiritimatiellia bacterium. Lineage (GTDB taxonomy): Bacteria > Verrucomicrobiota > Kiritimatiellia > RFP12 > UBA1067 > UBA1067. Next base: position 9,881 of record JAZQTB010000053.1, read on the forward strand.
TTTGTTTTTAATAAAATTTTTCATAACGACAAGTACTTCTTCCTCGAAGTGCTTTTATTATACCTAAATAACACACTTAAGTAAATTGTCTAATACGAAACCCAAAGTTATACTATTCGCAACTCACCATCAATTTCCTTATCCCTCACCGCTTCTTACCTGACAGGAGTCCCAATCGCTGTAATACTCCTTCTCCGGAATGTTGTCAACGACAACCATACAAAAAAAGCGCGGCTCGTGAAGAGTCGCGCTTTTCGCTTTTACTTGTCGATACTCGAGAAAACAGAATGTCTGCGCGAGGCTTTCACCATCTCCTCCGTAGCCGGTCTTATGACCGCGCAGGAGGATGTCTCCTTAGAAAGGAGGTGATCCAACCGCTG
>JAZQTB010000054.1:0-1718 GCA_045630425.1 Kiritimatiellia bacterium
GTGCGATTTTATTTCGTTGATTCATTTCCATTTTCATCAATACAAATAAGCTTCGGTCCGGGGTGCTGACGCTCGATCTCGTCGTTCGGTTTTATGCTTTACAATCAGGACAAGTAAATACACATACTCCGGGGAGGCCACCACAACACCACTGGCTTCATGCTACGACACTCATACGCTTACAAAACCTCACTCCTCACTCGCGTCCCACCCCGCTACCTTCGCTTTTTTTTGTGACATCTATTTTTCTGAGATAGAGGACATTTCTGCGAGGATTTCTCGTATGCGAATATCGTTAGTTTTTGTTTTCATAGTGCGTATTTACCGTAAGTACGTATTTTATATCATTATTTAAGGGGGACAGTCCCCTTCCTTTGTCATTAAAACGCAACTTCAAAAAGTATCGTCGCGAACGGCGGAAGAACCCACTCTACCTCTTGAGCGGTATTGCGCGGCCAAATCGGCTTAAAGGCGTTCGGCGAATTCGTGTTCTCATACTCCGCCGAAGAGTTAAATATCACAGTCGGCTTAAACTTCGACGCCTTCGCCGCGCCCGGCATTTCAAGAACTTCATCAAGCACGAGCTTATAACTCTGGACCCTGTCGCTCGGATTGCGAAGAACGACGATGCCCTTCTTTTCTCCAAGCGCCGCGTAACCGTAAACATCCTTCGCGGGTCCGCGCGTATTGCCGTAATGCGTCCCCTCTCCCGGGTCTCCGCCGATCCAGTGAGAATCCATAAGCGTCGACTCGTTCGCCTTGATCCACTTAACGCCCTTTGCGAGAATATCCCACCATGTCTCGCTCATAAACTGAGGAGTTATGTAATATTCCTGAAGCCCCGTGCCGAGCGCGACGCCCATCCAAACTTCGGAAGCGAAATCCGCACACGCCGTCGGCGTAGCATAACCCTCGCCGTTATACATGAAGTTCCCCGTTCCGCGATAATCCCGCATCGTATTGTGCGGCGACGACCTGCAGACGAGAATACCGTGCATCATGAGCGAATTGAGCGGGAAAAGCGGCGACGCGGCAACAAACCGGTCGTGAATCACGTTATCGCGATAGGTAACCCAGCGCTGACGGGCCGTACCTGCACGACCGAGACTGTCACAGTCGTTATGACCCTTCCAGATACTGTCGCACCACATTAGCCAATAAGGCGAGGCCCAGGTGCCGACCGTGCAGTTGATAAAGACATCCCGCTTCGCCGCGCGCATTTCGCCGCAGAGATTGCCGACGGCTCTTAAATCTGCCGCGTAACGATCCGCCGCGCCGTTCGCGTCGCTGCCGGAGCCCATGCGGTCGAATTTGAAAAGATTCATGTCGTAATCTTTAATCATCTGCAGAATCCTGTCGCGGAACGCGGCGTAATATTTCGGCTTTGAAAGCTGCATCCCGGGCGCGTCGCGATCGATAAAGCCCATTTTCTTGGCGTAATTTAGGCGACGCGAGAAACTGCCGCCGTATCCGCCGAACGGGCTCATCCACGTCGCGATCGAGGCGCCGGGCACAAGATGCGCTTCATCGGCGAGTTCCTTAAAACCGTTCGGGAAGTTCGCGTTAAAGCCCCAGAGAGAATCGAAGTTATCCCACCCGTCGTCCCAAAGATAGGAGTTGATGAAAACGCCGCGCTTCTCCCAAAGCTCCTTGCGGAAAGCGCGCATCGACGAGAGCGCCTCTTCGCGCGTAAAGCGCTTCTCGACCGGCAGATCGTT
>JAZQTB010000055.1:0-7636 GCA_045630425.1 Kiritimatiellia bacterium
GAATTCGCCAAGCAGGGCGCCGCGTCGCGTCTCTTCGACCGTATGGGTCAGATCATGATTCCCGCGGCCGACGGCATCACCGAAGACAAGGTTATGGAAGTCGCGCTCGAAGCCGGCGCCGAAGACGTTCTTTCCGAAGACGGCGGCTTCACCGTCAAGTGCCAGCCCAACGATTTCACCGCCGTTCTCGAAGCCGTCAAGGGCGCCGGCATCGTCGTTGACGAAGAGAACTCCAATGTCGGTCTCGTTCCGAACCAGCCCGCGATGGTCAGCGATGTCGCCACCGCCAAGGCCGTTCAGAAGTTCGTCGACATGCTCGAGGATCTCGAGGACGTTCAGGACGTCTACAACAACATGGAGACGACCGATGAGGTTGATGCCGCGCTCGCCGCGGAAGGCTGATTAAACTTTAATTAGGCAATCGGCGCGGCGAAGTCTTTTCAGACTGCGTCGCGCTTGTTTTTTCGAAAGGAACAGGCATGAAACTCGAACATATCGCTTTAGACGTGTCGGATCCCGATAAGTTTATCGACTGGTGGTGCCATAATCTCGGTTTTCGCCGCTCAAAGCCCGGGAGCGCGTTCATTCTCGACGATACCGGCGTTATGGGGCTTGAAATCTACCGCACCGGCGAGACGCCGCAGGCGCCCGATTACGGTAAAATGAATTCAATGACTCTTCATGTCGCGTTCGTTTCTGAAGACGTGAAGCGTGACGCCGACAGGCTTGTCGAAGCAGGTGCCGTGCTTGAGCAGCTGACGCTCGACAATCCTCAGTTCCACATGGCGATTCTGCGCGATCCGTGGGGCGTGCCGATTCAGCTCTGCAAGCGAGCCAATTCGATTTTCTTCAGTTGACGCCGGGATCGATGTAATCCGACATTAGAATAGGGGGTCTGTCCCCGCCCAATAGGGGGGACTGTCCCCGTCCGAGATAAAAAAGAGAAGCGAATATGGCAGACTGTTCAAAAATCAGGAAGTTTGAAAGCGCGGCCGATTACACGAAAAGATTCATCATAAGAGAAGAGATCGACAAGTATCTTCCCGGCGGCAGACATTTTATCGACGAGAGGCTTATCAACTCGCTGATTGAGAAGATCGATTCAACTCCGGCAGATCCCGCGAGAGTGCGCGAGATCATCGCCAAGAGCGAGTCGACATGCGAAACGCTGCTCCCCGAGGAGACCGCCGTTCTCATGCAGGTAACAGATCCCGGGCTTTTCGAGGAGATGCGCGCGGCGGCCGACAGGATCAAGCACAAGGTCTACGACAACAGGCTCGTGGTCTTCGCCCCGCTTTACATGTCCAACCTCTGCGTGAACGGATGCAAATACTGCGGCTTCCGCGAGGGTAACGAGGCTCAGAAGCGCCGCGTTCTCACGATGGACGAGCTTAAGGAGGAGCTCGACGTTCTCGCCGGGCGTATCGGACACAAGCGTCTTATCGCCGTTTACGGTGAACATCCGTCGACTTCTACCGAGTATATCGCCGAAACGATCGAGACGTGTTACGCTCGGCAGGTTCCGGCTCCGCGTTCCGGGTGCAAGAACGCCATCCGCCGCGTCAACGTCAACGCCGCTCCATTGCCCGTCGACGATCTCAAGGTCCTCAGATCCGTCGGAATCGGAACCTTTCAGGTTTTTCAGGAGACGTACAACCGCAGACTTTATGAAGAGATGCATCCCGCGTGGAGCGTGAAGGGCGATTACGACTGGCGCACCACGGCGTTTCACCGCTGTCTCGAGGCAGGAGTCGACGATGTCGGCTTGGGCGTTCTTTACGGGCTTTGCGACTGGCGATTCGAGCTTTTGGCGACGGTGATGCACGCGCGCGATCTCGAGCGCTGGTTCAACATCGGCCCTCATACGCTTTCGTTTCCGCGCCTTGAACCGGCTTCGGGCACCAGGGTTCCCGAAGAGTCGCCGTGGCTCATCGACGACGACACTTTCGCGAGGATTCTCGTCATCGCGAGACTTTCGGTCCCGTACACGGGTATGATCGTAACCGCTCGAGAGAGCGCCGAGAGCCGCAACAGGGTGTTGAATCACGGCATGACGCAGCTCGACTGCTCGTCCAATATCGCGATCAAGGGCTACAGCGATTTTGAGAACGAGGCCCATCAGGAGAAGGAGCGCCAGCAGTTTATGCTCGGCGACAACCGTTCCCTCGACGAGATGGTCCGCTATCTCGCCTCGCGCGGTACGATCACGAGCTTCTGCACCGCCGGCTACCGCTGCGGCCGGACGGGAGGGTGCATAATGGACGCGCTCAAGACGGGGCGTGAGGGCAAGTTCTGCAAGATCAACGCCGTTTTGACGTTCCGCGAGTGGCTCGACGATTTCGCCTCAGACGAAACGCGCAAGGCGGGCGAGGCGCTCATCGGGCGTGAGCTCGAGGGTATCCGCGAGTGGCTGCCGAAGTTCTATCCGACGGTGATGAAGCAGTACGAGGCGACGTGCCGCGGCGAGCGCGATCTCTTCTTCTGACGACGGATGAATCCGGAGTCTGCGTTTTTACGCGTGAAATATGGTATAATAAATTGATATGATGAACGTATTCAATTCGCTGACACGCGGCGTCGAGGAACTTAAGCCCATCGCCGACAACGAGATCCGCCTCTACACCTGCGGACCTACCGTCTATAACTTCGCCCATATCGGGAACTTCCGCGCGTACGCGTTCGAAGATATCTTAAGGCGCGTCATCCAGTTCAACGGGATGAAGGTAAAGCACGTCATGAATCTTACCGACGTCGACGACAAGACGATCCGCGGAGCGAACGCGGCGGGCGTCGCGCTTACGGATTATACAAAGACCTACAAGGACGCGTTCTTCGCCGATCTTAAAAAGCTCAACATCATTCCCGCCGACGTTTATCCCGCGGCCACCGATCATATTCCCGAGATGATCGCTCTCGTCGAAAGTCTCGTCGAAAAGGGCGTCGCGTACAAGAGCGACGACGGCAGCGTATACTTCAACGTCCGCAAGTTTCCCGGCTACGGCAAGCTCGCCCACATCGACTTCGACAATCAGCGCACAGGTCAGCGCTGCGCGGCCGACGAGTACGACAAGGAGAATGTAGGCGACTTCGCCCTCTGGAAAGCGTGGGAAGATTCCGACGGCCCCGTCGGCTGGGATTCCCCGTGGGGCCGCGGCCGCCCCGGCTGGCATATCGAGTGCTCCGCGATGTCGATGAAATATCTCGGCGAGACGTTCGATCTTCATACGGGCGGCATCGACAATCTCTTTCCGCATCACGAGAACGAAATCGCCCAGGCGGAGGCCTCGACCGGCAAGCCATTCGTCAACACGTGGATGCACTGCGCCCATCTCAAGGTCAACGGCGAGAAGATGTCCAAGTCGGCGGGTAACTTCTTTACCCTGCGCGAGCTTTTGGAAAAAGGTTTCACGGGCCGCGAAATCCGCTATGTTCTCGTGAACGCCCATTATCGCCAGGGACTTAACTTCGCCTTCTCGGCGCTCGAGGACGCGCGCAAGTCGCTGGAGCGGATCGACCGCTGCGTCGACGCGCTTGAAAAGCGTATCGATCCCGCCGCAGGAACGCCTGAGTTCGCGGCGAAGGCGCTTGAAGACTTTACCTCGGCCGTCAACGACGACCTTAATATCCCGCGCGCTTTCGCGGCTCTCTTCGATCTTGTCCGCGAAACCAACGCGTCCAGCACGACGGCGAAGGGTGTTCTCGACGCGTTTAAGCGGATGGACGAGGTTTTGGGCGTAATCTTCTTCGGCAAGAGCGAGAAGGAGGATATTCCCGCGGAGGTCGCTTCGCTTCTCGAGGAACGCGCCGCCGCGCGCGCCGCGAAGAACTGGGCAGAATCGGACCGTTTGCGCGATGCGATCGCGGCTCTCGGATGGGTCGTTAAAGATTCACGTGAAGGGCAGAGCGTCACGAAAAAGTAATGAAAACAGGGAACTGGGAACGGGTAACGGATCCTCCAACTCTGAACTTAAAACACCAAACTCTAAACTTTGAACTATCTTATGAAAATTGCAATTGTAGGTGCGGCCGGACGAATGGGCAAGAAACTTTGCGAATTGGCCGGAGGTATGAATCTCGAAGTCGTCTCCAAGGTCGATGTCGCCGATGGTTACGATCGCGAATGGAGCGCCGAGACAGAGGGAGTTATCGATTTTTCGCACCACAGCTGCCTCGCCGCTAACGTAACAAAGGCCGCGAATGAGGGTATCCCTTATGTGATCGGAACAACGGGCGTTACCGACGAGGAACAGATTTTCGTCGACGAAGCGGCGAAGAGGATTCCGGTTGTTCAGAGCGGAAATTATTCTCTCGGCGTGAACATTCTTCTTGAACTTGTCGAGAAGACGGCCGCCGCGCTTTCCGACGAATACGATATCGAAATCACCGAGATGCATCACTGCCATAAGAAGGACGCGCCTTCGGGAACGGCTCTTATGTTGGCCAGGTCTGCCGCGAAAGGCCGCGGCGTAAGTCTCGCAGATAAGGCCGTCTACGGACGCTATGGCGATACGGGCGAGCGTCCCCGCGGAGAAATCGCGGTTCACGCGCTTCGCGGCGGCAGCGTCGTCGGCGATCACACGGTGATGTTCGCGGGCGAGCTTGAGAGAGTCGAGCTTGCCCACAAAGCCCAGGATCGCGCGGCGTTCGCGGCCGGCGCGCTCAAGGCTCTTAAATGGGCTAAGGGCAAGGACGCGAAAATCTACACGATGCGCGACGTCCTTTTCGGATAGGAAGAAAAATAAAGGGGCCTGTCCCCGCCAAGAAATAATTATGAGAATTCTTGGAATAGACACGTCTCTTAGATCAACAGGTTACGGCGTTGTGGATACGGCGGGGAGCAAGTTTATCGCCGTCGATTACGGTAATATCCCCAATGCCGCGAGCGTGCCTCATTCGGAGTGTTTGCGGAAGATTCATGCCAAGATAACTTCGCTTATTGACGAGTATAAGCCCGATTTTGTCAGTGTAGAGAAGGTTATTTACGGTAAAAACGCCAACACAATGATGATTCTCGGCGAAGCGCGCGGGGCGGTTATCGTAGCTGCGGCGGCTTACGGAGTGCCGATATACGAATATGAACCGCGTCGGGCCAAGATGTCGGTCTGCGGAAACGGCCTCGCTTCGAAAGAGCAGATTCAGCGGATGGTGAAGACGCTCTTTAATCTTTCCGAACTTCCCCAGAACGACGCGGCCGATGCGCTTGCGCTCGCGTTTTGTCACGCCAATACGAAAACTTTTTTGAGCGGCGAAGAAAACCGCATTTGAAAGAAAGTAATCCCTAAACGCTTCAGTGGAATTTGTAGATTCTGCGCTTCGCTTAAATTAAAATTAACTCCGATAGGTTCCGATGCCTACACTAACGTTTCGGCTTAGGGCTTCGCGCTTTATAACCGCTTATCAGTAAGCATTACTCTTGCTTGTTTTTTATATATGCCTTCGGCATTGGGGGTCTGGGGTGGAACCCCAGATAGAAAATAAAACAATAGAGTAGTAATAGTATGTCGGTTGTAGTGTGCGAAGCGCTTAGGGCGTAACGGAGATGCGCCTGCGACGAAGTCGTCAGGTTGGGTGAGCGAAGCGAACTGCGAAGCGTATCCATCGACCGAAGGTCGCTGTCGAAGACAGTCGCAAGAATGGTGCCGCAAGGCCCCGCGTGAGCCCCATTTGAATAACCATCGGAGTTTATAAACTTAATTCCTCTCTTCACCTTCACCTTTTACCTTCACCTCTTTACCCTTTACTCTTTACCCTTTACTCTTTACCCTTTACTCTTTACCCTTCACCTCTTTACCCTTTACTCTTTACCCTTTACTCATCACCCCTGCTCTTATGGGAACAATTGTCAAGGGCCAATCGCGTGCGATTTTGCCCGTCCGCTTTCCGCGTTGCCGTGCCTCTTCAGCTCATTGACGCCTTTCCGCCGATGACGCTCCGCCTCAAACAAGCCAGTTGTGTCTCACTCTTATCCGCAATCCGCAGCCTTCGCCGCGCTTGCACTGTATAGTCCGTCTTCAGGGGTGCAATCTAGGGCACGCACTTAGGTGCAGAGGGGTGCTCGCACTCACCTGGGACGGGACATCGTGACTTCGTGAAGCCGGGCGCATATGCGAATGACCTCGTTTATCTTCGCTCTGCCCGAAATCTTTTCGCTTGGCTACGCAACTTTCTTCTCTTTCCTTGAAGCCTTCTGCATCGTCAGATATTCCAACTCTGCACGGTAGCGCTCAAATCCCTTCTTGCCATCCTCGGACAGCGGCACATACTCCCGCTCTGGGTGCTGCAGCAAGGCGAGCATCGTCACTGCAAGCCCCCTCGCCACGGCGACTTTCGCCTTCTTCCTTGCGATTCTTCCGCCGCGCATCGCAATGCGAAGCCCCTTGAGTTTGAGATCCGTGTCTTTCGCGTTCGACATCATCGCCACGCCCGCGCATTCCACGAGTGCCGTGCGGACGATGTCCGCGCCCGCATGGGTGATGTGGAGCTGCTTGTCGTCGTCGCCGGACTGGTCCTGCTTCGGGATCATCCCGAGGTAGGCGCCGATGTCTCGCGTGTGGTCGAACCTGTCCGGCCGTCCGCCTATCGCGGCGACGAACACGGTCGATCCGATGACGCCGACGCCGTACACGACGCGGACGCGCTCGACCATCGGCTTGAACTCCGGTCGCTCGGCGAGTCGCTCGATGAGCCTGTCGTACGCCTTGATCTTGAGGTTGACCGTCTTGAGCACTCCCATCAGAGGCCATGCGCACTCCTCCAGTTCTCTTGGCCAGTCCGCCTTGCTCAGCTCGTGGAACTTCTCGGTCGAAGAGCATTCAATGCGATACCCCATCGACTTGGCGAACCCGCGGATCTGGTTAATCGTCTGCGTCCGTTGCGAAAGCAGGACGTTGCGGGCGTGGTGGAACCTCAGCATCTGCTGGTAGACCTCGTCGCGCAGAAACACCGGGTGAAGCATGGCGGGATCGGCTATCGCCAGCCTCGCCAGCTCGCGCGCGTCGTTGCGGTCGTTCTTGGTGTTGGACTTCGTTATCGACGGGATCTTACCGGGGTTGCCGACGATCGTCTTGAAGCCCATTTCCTTGAACAACCTGTCCATCCAGCGGCAGTGTGTCCCCGTCTCGAACACGACGGGCCAGGATCGGTCGAACTTCGAGAGCGCCTCCTCGAAGCCGGCCTTCGTCGTCGCGCAGGTCGTCTCGACGACGATGCGCCTCTCGCCTCCTTCGGCCTTCGTCATCACGCAGATTTTCGTCGTGCGGTCGCTCACGTCGGCCCCGATTGTGGTACAATACTCCATGTCAGCCCCTCCTTGGTGTTTGTTGTTTTTGTTTTTGCACCTTCCACAGTGGAAGAGTGCGCGCTTAAATCAATTATAGCAGAATCCGGGAGGGGCTGATCTTGCTTTTGGCGAGAAGACTTGTGAACGGACGCGAACGCGGCTGTTTGCAAGTCGTGTCCTGCTCCGTGCTGAGACTTGTGAACATGTCAACGCGCGCGATGCGCCTCAAAACGCAAGCGCGCGCGTTGGCATGTTTGCAAGTCGTCTATCTTACACTCTCGGTTGTCAAAGAACAATCCCTCTCCGCAAGCCTGGTACGGCTTGAAAAAGAATTGTTCCCATTATATCTAGGGCATC
>JAZQTB010000056.1:0-11652 GCA_045630425.1 Kiritimatiellia bacterium
TTCCTCGCTTATATCTCGATATACGTTGCAATTCTCTTAAATTTTCAACTTCCAGTTTTCAAAGATCGGTTGCTCACCCTTTCGGGCGAACGAGGACATAGTTTATCAAATCTTTTTCCGCCGCGCAAGGGGGTATTTTAATTTTTTTAATAAAGTTTTTTGCCGTAGACGAGAATCTTGCTCAGATGGTAGACCTCCTTCTTCGCGCCCGGGCGGCGCTGAACGCGGACATACCTCGCGCGAAGCGCCCTGCCGCGCAAATCGATGCGATAGGTCGACTTAACCTGCTCGTCGGTATAAATCTTCTGCCAGCTCTCGCCGTCGTCGGAAATCTGCACCTCGAGCGGCACCTGGCGACCCATATTCTGAGCGCCGCACTTGTTCTCGACGAGGATTCCGCCCAGTTCAACCGGTCCGGGAAGCACAACCGTGGCCCAGGGGGCATCCTCGCCGCCGGTATGGAAGCCGTTGCCGGTACAGGGCGTCTCGTCGATCGTGCGCGCGTATCTCGCGGGAGAATCCCAATTGCACGTCGTCGATGTTCTGAGCATTCCCTCTCTCGACATCAAAGGCGCGCCGAAATCGTTGAGCGGATAGGGTTCGCCCTTGCCCTTAAACGGATCGATCCTGTCCTGAAGGGCGGCCAGCTGCCTGAACGCGGCCATATTTCCGGACTTGGACGCCTCAAGAATGAGCGGATTGAAATCCATCGAAGGCTTCTCGCCCTTCTTCGCCTTCTTCGCGACGACATCACCGATCGTCTTGATAAAGAGCGCGGAATCCTCGTCGCTGCCCATGAGCTTCTCGCCGCCCCAGCCGAGCGTCTGGGAGAAGTAGTCGCGCGTTCCGTACTGCGCCGAGAGCATCGCCGTCAAAACGGGAATTATGTGCTCCTTATTGCTGCCCAGACTTTCGGTCCACCTGTTAAGCTGAAGCTTGAAGTCCGCCTCCTCCTGGATCCTCACTTCGCTCTGAGTGAAATACGGCGCGAACGAAACGAGCGCGTCTACGAGTTCCTTAGAACCCTTCTCGGCTGCGACGCGCCTGAAATAAGGAGTCACCAGATCCCACACCGGCTGACGGCCCGTCTTCATGCCGCGCGCGCAGCCTCGCGCCCAAACCCTCATCGTCTCGAGCGAAGCTCCGGATCTGTTGACCCAGTCGCCGTATTCGCGCCAGGCGTTGTAGTGCGACGGCCACGACGCGCAGGCCTTCCGGTAGAAAGCCTCGATCTTCTTGGGGCTTTCGCCGTTGGCCGCAGCGAGATGCGCGAGCTCTATGTAGCGGTCGGCGTTGAGACGCTTTTCGCGCTCGCCTTCGAACGTTCCTTCCATGGCGGTGACGTAGGGCCAGATGTTGTTGTCCCAGAATTTAAGCTGAATATGGGTCGGATAGGTAACGGCGTAGTTGATCTCCCATCTGCCGTTTATCCTGCGGCGCGTGTAAGCGCAGTGCGCCGGCTGCCCGGCCGTGCAGCTCGGAAGTCCGTGCGAATTCGCGCACGCGGAGCCGAACTTCGAAAGCTCTCCGCAAACGCCGCCCACGAGCGGGGAATAACGGCGCTTCGGCCATTCGCCCGCCGCCGCCCACGGCGCATAATACCCGGGGCCGTGAACGGATTCTCCGAAGCAGTTGTGGAGACGGTAAGGTACCAGCCAGCAGGCCCCGCCGTATTCGCGCTCGGGCATGTTCACATAACGGGAAAGATACCGCATCTGCGCCGGAGCGTAATCGCAGCTCGCCGCGGGCTGCCCCTGATGAATCGCGAAACGCCACTGCCAGACGGGCTGGGTAAGCGAATATTTGTGAAGACGCCCCGCCTCCCACGCGTCGCGGTAGGCGTCAAGATAGTCGACAAGATACTCGTCGCTCTTCGAGGAATACTCGAGCGCGAGCGCAGTCGCGAACCGGCGTCCGGCGTCGTCGGCGTCGGTCACCCATTTGCCGCCGTCGTTGAAGAATATCGTCTCAAGGGCGAGAACGGCGTTATATCCGTCGCACGGCCCGCTCCACGCGAAATCCTCGAGCCACGAACGGTCCTTCAGAAATTTCGCGATAAAATCCTTAGAACCCCTGCGTTCGCCCAGCGCGTCCCAGCCGCGCTGTTCGATACGTCTCAACGCGGCGTATCTGGCGATGTTGAGCTTCATCTCGTCGGTCAGCTTCGTCTTCGGAGTGATTTTAGAGATCGCACCTTTTATCTTGTCGAGCGGGAATGCCGTCATGACGTTCCCGGCGCCGTTGGGACGCTCGCGCATCGGGGCCCTGTAAGGCTTTTTGCGCTCGATTTTCTTCCCCGAAAGAATCAGATACCCCATCGCGCACTGCCCCCAGAGGGTATCGCGGTCAATCGCGAAAGCCTCTTCGAGAAGCCTCATGTTCGCGTCCTTCCTGCCGTCGTCCTTGCGGTAGAGCGCGTATTCTGCCATGATGAGAGCCTGCTTCTGGTTGTTAGAAAGATTATCCTTCGGCCAAGCCTTAAGCGAGGCGATGAAATTTGCCCCGCCCGAAAAATCGCCGTCCTCGCGGAACTTGTTCGCCTTGGCGACAAGATCGACGCCGGGGCCCATCGTAAAGCGCAGAACCCACCCGTAGGCATCGCCCTTATCAAGCTCCCTCAGCGCCTTCCACTCCTTCTCGTAGCCGAGCTTCCCTCTGTAAACCCTGTCGGCCGTAAAATCGCCAGCCTGCTTTATCAGCATATCGAAGCCCCTGCCGTACGCGTCGACAGCATCTCGCGGATTCGTCTTCGAAAGCGCCTCGGCCTTCCTGAAAAGCGCTTCGGCCTTATCTTTCTGAACAGTCACCTTCTTGACCGCCGAAGCGAGCTTGGCGGGCGTGACGTTGCGCGGAATATTCTCGATCTGGGCGAAAAACTTTCCTTCTCCGGGCGTTATGCAGGTTATCGCGGGATAGCGCCTCGTGGGAACGCGCACGGGATCGACCTCCCTGTTGGACTCTTTGACCTTCTCGGTCGGGTTATCCATATCGTCGTATACCGCAAGAACGTAATTCTTGCCGACGGAACCTTTGAACTCCGGCGACAGGAAAACCTTTCTGACGTCATCGCCGCTGACGCACCAGTCGCTGCCGACGTGAAGTACGAGAATCCCCTTGTTCTGGCGCGACGCCAGATCGGCGGGCGGAACCGCAAAAACCGCGCCGGACTGCAGCATCGCCGCACACGCGGCAAAAAGGATTCTTCTCACGGATGAATTTTTCATATCAGCGCTCCTTGTCTTTCTGTCTTGCAGCTTCCGTCTGCCGCTTCAAACTAAATCCGTTCGACTTTCAGCGTCAGGTTGTCACGGGAAACGACACGGACATTGACTCCTTTTTCAACAGGACAATCCGCCGTCGCCGTCCATTCGGAATCCCCGAGCATCACGCGTCCCGAAAGAGGCGGATTCACCGCCTCGGTCACAACGGCGACCTTACCGGGAAAATCGTCCTCGAAATTCGAGCCCGACGTCTCCACCGTGCCCGAAAACACCTTCTTGAGCGCACGGCGCAGAAAAAAGAGATATACTATCGAAAAGCCGGCAAACGCCACAAGCTGCCAGGTCGTCGTGAAAGAACCCGCAAAAATCATCCTTAAAACGCCCACCGTCGCGGCGGCAAGCCCGAAAAAGAAGATGACGAAGCCCGGAGAAACCAGCTCGAGCATCATAAGCGCCGCACCGATATAGAGCCATATCCATTCAGCCGTAAACATGTTTACCTCCCTCTGATGTCGCTTATCAGCGCGCCCGGAGCGGACGCGAGAATGGCGTTGAGTTTATCGTCGTTTAGAATCTCCTGCCGGCGCTCGTGCGAAACGGGTTTGGAATATGCCGCGCTCTGAACGGGATCTTCGTGAACCGGCCGCTGCGCAACCGCCTCGGGCACGCTCTCGCGCACAGGCGCGGGTGACGCCGCGGGTGACGCCGCGATACGCTCGCTTTGGATGCGGATCTCGGGCAAATCCGCCGTTCCCGACGACTTGAGCGACCTTACGGCCTTCATGAGCTCCTCGATCGTCGCCGTCGTCGCGATGCGGCTCGCCCGGATAAGCGTCATTTCAATCAGCGTTCTGACGCTTAGAACATGACGGAGCTTATCCTCCATTTCGGAAAGCTGATCGCAGATCCGGAAAACCCGGCCCGCGTCGATACCTTTGGCCTGCTCGACTAAAGTCTTGATCTGCTCGGGGGTAGCCTCGAGCGACTTGGATTCGGATCCTAAAGCCTGGACAACCACCAGGTTTCTGAAATGCTTTAGAAGTTCGCCAGCCAACCGGCGCATGTTCTTACCCGCCGAATCGAACATCTCGATCGATGTAAGAATCGACGCGACATCCCCCTTGAGGATAGCGCCGGCCAAATTCTCCAGCTGAGAGCGCGAAACAAGCCCGAATACGCCGAGCGCGTCATCCTCGGTAACCTTCTCGCCCGTAAACGAGATAAGCTGATCGAGCGATGAAAGCGCGTCTCTCATCCCGCCTTCAGCGCCGCGCGCGATCGCCAGAAGCGCGTCCGTCTCGGCGCTGATGTTCTCGTTTTTGCAGATGTACGAAAGGCGCGATACGATATCGTTCGTCTGAATGCGCCTCAGATCGAATCTCTGGCAGCGCGACACGATCGTCGCGAGGACCTTGTCGCCCTCGGTCGTCGCGAAGACGAACCTCACATGGGACGGAGGCTCTTCAAGAGTCTTCAGAAGCGCGTTCCACGCCGCGTTCGAAAGCATGTGACATTCGTCTATGATGAATATCTTATACGGCGACGAGGTCGGCTTAAACTCGACGGCCTCGATAATCGGCTTGACGTCCTCCACCTTGTTGTGGGACGCCGCGTCAAGTTCGGTTACATCCAACGAGCGTCCGGCCGCGATCTCTATGCAGTTCGTGCACTTTCCGCAAGGCTCGACGCCGTTCGGAGAAGTACAGTTAAGCGCCTTGGCGAAGATGCGCGAAAGCGTGGTCTTGCCGATGCCGCGCGGCCCGATAAAAAGATACGCGTTGGCTATGCGCTTAGCCTCGATCGCGTGGCGCAGCGTCTTAACAACGTGCTCCTGCCCGACGACGTCGTCAAACGTCATCGGACGGTATTTAAGCGGCAATGCCGTATGTAACGATTCAGCCATACTTACATTATACCAAAATCAGAGACGAAGTGTACCGTTTAAAACTTCAGCCTTCCGGCGGCTTTATCGTATTTCACGCGGATGCGCGGCTTGGCCTTTCCGGCGAGCATTATATCGGCAAGAGGATCCTCAAGATATTCCTGGACGATCCGCCTCAGCGGTCTCGCGCCGAGAGCGCTGTCGTACCCCTTCTCGACGAGGAATTCCGCCGCCTTGGGATCGAGCGAAAGCGAGATATGGGCGTTTTCGAGACGCTCGCACAACTTAGCGACCTCAAGATCGAGAACCTTGACGAGATCCGCCTTCTCAAGCTTCCTGAACACCACAGTCTCGTCGAAACGGTTAAGAAGCTCCGGACGGAACGTCTTTTTCGCTTCGCCCATGAGCTTCTCCCTGAGGACATCGTAGCTGTTCTCGCTCGTCCGCGTCGCGAAACCGAGCGAATGGCCCTCCCGCGCGAAATCGAACCCGAGATTCGCCGTACAGATTATGATCGTATTCCTAAAGTCGATCACGCGCCCTTGGCCGTCGGTCAATCTCCCGTCGTCGAGAATCTGCAGCAGCATGTTGCAGACATCGCCGTTCGCCTTCTCGAATTCGTCGAAGAGGACGACGGAATATGGCCTGCGGCGAACCTTCTCGGTGAGCTGCCCGCCCTCATCGTATCCGACGTATCCGGGAGGCGCTCCCACGAGACGCGACGAGGAATACTTCTCCTGAAACTCGCTCATGTCGAGCGTGATCAGAGCCTTGTCGTCGCCGTAGACCTTCTCGGCGAGCATCTTGGCGAGATGGGTCTTGCCGACGCCGGTAGGACCGAGGAAAAGGAAGCTTCCGATCGGTCTTTTGGGATCGGCCAGAAACGCGCGCGAACGCCTCAGCGCCCGCGAAATCGCGTTGATCGCGCTTTCCTGCCCGACAACGACCGAACCGAGCGACTTCTCCATGCCGAGCAGCTTCTCGGCCGTCGTCGCGTTCATTTTCTCCACCGGCACGCCGCTCATCGAAGAGACTGTTTCGGCGAGATCGTTCTCTCCGACCTCGAGAATCTCTTCGGAATGTGTTTCGCGCCATTTAGCAAGCGCTTTGGCAAATTCCGCGGACGCCTCCTTTATCGCGTCTCGGTAACCGGCCGCCGTATCGAAGTCGCCCTCCTTGACGGCCATGTCCTTTTTGCCGCGCAGCGTATCGATTTTCTCCTGACGCTCGACGAGGCTCTTCGGCCTCGCGCTCGCCGCCGAACGCAGTCTCGCGCCCGTCTCGTCGATCGCGTCGATGGCCTTGTCGGGGAGCTGCCGCGAAGGCATGTAGCGGGCCGTCAGCTCGACGGCGGCCCTCAAAGCCTCCTCGGAAAATCTGACGCCGTGATGCTCTTCATACTTCGAGGCGATGCCCTTTAAAATGTCGACGGTATCCGCAACCGTCGGCTCGTCGACCTGAACCGGCTGGAAGCGGCGCTCGAGCGCGGCGTCCTTCTCGATGGACTTATGATACTCCTTGAGAGTCGTCGCGCCGACGCACTGCAGTTCTCCGCGGGCGAGAGCGGGCTTTAAAATGTTCGCAGCGTCCATCGCGCCTTCGGAGCCGCCCGCGCCGACCATCGTATGGATCTCGTCGAGAAAAAGAATTATGTCGCCGCTTCTGGACGTCTCGTCGATGATCTTTTTGAGACGCTCCTCGAACTGTCCGCGATACTGCGTGCCTGCGACGACCCGCGCCATATCGAGCGCGACAACGCGCTTCGACTGCATCCTCTCGGGAACTTCGCCTCGGTGAATCGCCTGGGCGAGACCTTCTACGACGGCGGTCTTGCCGACGCCGGCCTCGCCGATTAAGACGGCGTTGTTCTTGGATCTGCGCGAGAGAATCTGGATTATCCGCTTAAGTTCCTTCGCGCGCCCGATCACCGGGTCGAGCTTGTTGAGCCTCGCAAGTTCCGTCAGATCACGCCCGAACGCGTTGACCGTCGGAGTCTTGACAGGCTTATGCTTAGACTCCCGGGAAGTCTCCTCTTCTCCTTCATCCTGACCTTCGGCTTCCCCTCTTCCCTCGCCTTGAACAGCCTCTTCGCCTTCGCCACCGCCTTCACCTCTGCCCGATCCGCCCTGGGTTCCCGCCGCCATAAAATTGTCGAGCGTCACGCCGGCGTTAAAGAGGAGCTGCGCGGCGGCGTTCTCGCCTTCGCGGAGCATCGCCGCGACAAGATTGACCGTATCGACGGCGTTGCCCTTCCCGGCAAGCATTTCGGCAATCTGGAGAACCTTGCGCGTTCTCGCGGTGAGCGGCAGTGCGCCGCGCTGCAGAAGAGCGTCGGACGGCGACGCGATCATCGTCTTCATCGACTCGGAGAGCTCGTCCAGCTTCAGATCGAGCTTCTCGAATCTCGCCGAGGCCTGGCATTTCGGAATCGCCAGAATCGAAAGCAGGATATGCTCGCACCCTACATGATCGTGGCCCAGCTGTCTCGCGCAGCTCTGGGACGCGTTGAGCGCGTCAAGCGCATTTTTGGAAAACATAACATTCACAGAAATCTGCCCTCCGCGGCGTCGTTGACGACGACATCTTCAAAACGGCTGTTCATATCATCGGCCCGCGCGGCGTCGATCTTGTCGCGCTGACGCTGATCCAGCGTATCTTCCTTGTTGTAAATATCAATTGAAGCGATAAGAGACTCGACGCCCCTTAACGTTATCCCGTCCAGCATCGTCTCCATCGCCGCCAATCTGAGAGGCGAGAGAAGATCGAACAGTTCTCCCGACGAAAGAAGCCTGGCGTTCTTCAGAATCGCGAGCGCGCGGCAGAGCGAATCGCCGAAAACGCGCGGCATTTCCTCGAAAAGCCTTATTCTGGCGTTGAGTTCCTGAGCGATGATCTCGTCGCGGACGCGCTCGGCGCGTTCGGCGCCGCAGGAATATTTAAGTTTATAAACGTGCCCTGACTCGTTCACGCCGTCGATCTGGTAGCCCGCCAAATCCATATCAAGCGCGTGCAGAGCGCGGCGGACGGCCTCGATTTCACCGATCAGAAAAAGTCCTTCGAGCTGAAGCCCGTCCGCGACAAGCAGCCGCTTATCGACGCCTTTGAGCGAAAGACCGGTCATTTCAGGCGTTTTTTCCTTCATGGTCTTGGCTGCCTTATCAATGCCGGAGACCACCCCGCTCATGGCGTTCATGATCGCCTCTATAATCTGAGGCGGCGGCTCTTCGCCCCCGATCTGGGTGACGGACATGGACACGCCCGGCGGCAAAGAGGGCATCTTACGGGTACGCTGGCTCTTTTTCTGACGACGCAGTTTCTCCGCCCTGGCGCAATCGCGGCAGACGTACAATTCATCCTCGACGCCGTCGCGCGTTATCTGAATCGCGCTCTCGGCGTCCTTTTCATGGCACATTTCACATTTCATTGCCGTTAATTATATCATATTTCGGGCGAAATTCATCCCGCGGATGATAAACCTCCGCCATTCACCGTCCGCCCTGAGTCTCTCAAGCTTTATCGCCGGAGACAGCGGGCGGAATCAAAAAACGCGTCTGCAGGCGCAACACGCAAAAAAAAATACGGCAGAAGCGCGTCAGCGCTCCCGCCATACTTTTATTCGATTGAAGCAGACTTTATCAGGCTTCGTCGCCGTAACCCTTGGACTTGAGATATTCAACGACCTTACCTACGGTCGTGAGCTTCTCCGCATCCTCTTCGGGAATCGCTGCGCCAAATTCTTCTTCAAACGCCATGATGAGTTCAACGCTGTCGAGCGAATCGGCACCGAGGTCGTCGATGAACGACGCTTCCTGAGTGACCTGTTCGGCGTTAACGCCGAGCTGCTCAACGATGATGTCTCTGACGCGATCTTCAAGCTTTCCTGCCATTTTAATATTCTCCTTCTTGAGTTTTGGTTGTATTTTACTAAATTCCGTTTGCGCGCGCAAGGGGGTGATTTAAAAATAATTACCCTATCATTCCCCCGTTCACCGAAATGATCTGTCCGGTCACGTACGCCGATTCCGCGCCGGCGAGCCAGGAAACGGCGTTCGCGATATCCTCGACCGTGCCGAAACGCTTCAGCGGAATCGTGTCCATATAAGCCTTGCGGACCTCTTCCGGAAGAACGTCGGTCATCTTGGACCGAATGAATCCGGGCGCGACGGCATTGCAACGTATGTTTCTGCTGCCGAGCTCCTTGGCCGTCGTTTTGGTAAGCGCGATCACGCCGCCCTTCGAAGCCGTGTAGTTGGCCTGACCGGCGTTGCCCATAATGCCTACGACCGAGGCAATGTTGATGATCGAACCGCCAGCGGGAGCGCCGTCGGCGGACTTGTTCTTCATCATCGGACGGCTCACGGCGCGCGTAAAGAGAAACGTACCCTTCAGATTGACGTCGATAACGGCGTCCCAGTCGTCGTCGCTCATGCGCATCAGCAATCCGTCCTTGGTAATGCCGGCGTTGTTGACCATGACATCAATCTTTCCGAAATCGGCGATCACACCCTTTACACAGGCGTCTACCTGGGCCGAATCGGCGACATTCACGCCGTATCCCTTGGCCTTCGCGCCGGCATCTTCGATTTCCTTTACCGTCTCAGCGCACCATTCGGCGTTAAGATCGCAGACGGCCACGGCAGCGCCGTCGGCGGCCAGACGCTTTGCGATGGCAGCGCCGATTCCACGGGCCGCGCCCGTTACAATGGCGACCATTCCTTCAAGCTTTTTCATCTTGTTCTCCTTGTCTTTGTAAACGATTGTTTAAAATATTGTATCAAATCGCCGCTTCACGCGCAAAGAGGGTAAAAATTATTCGGCATCTCCAGAGTTTATTATTTTGCGCGGCGCTTAGTTTTATAAACTCCGATGGTTATTCACATGGGGGCTCACTAACGTTACGCCCAAAAGCTTCGCACAATCCAACCGCTACACTTTTTGCAATCATGTATCTTTGTTTATAACTGGGGTTACACCCCAGACCCCCAATGCCAAAGGCATATATAAAAAACTGAGAAGTATTACGGAATTTATGTAGTTAAAATTCCCGAAGGCAACTTTCGCAACCTTTCGGTGTCCGACGAACTCCCAGCAAGCCGACTCCCATAATTTCCGTGGTTAAAAATCCCGCGTCAAAATCTCACTTCCCAAAGCCATCCCCAACCGCCGCGCTTATCGCAATTTTCTATCACTTATCGC
This sequence comes from Kiritimatiellia bacterium, assembly GCA_045630425.1. Classification (GTDB taxonomy): domain Bacteria; phylum Verrucomicrobiota; class Kiritimatiellia; order RFP12; family UBA1067; genus UBA1067. Next base: position 10,300 of record JAZQTB010000056.1, read on the forward strand.
CTTGAGGGACCATTGTTATTTTATCTGCAAAGACACGCAAACCTGTATCATTAAATTTATCATGAGGGAAGGGTATACGTTCATTTCCATACCATTCCCTGTCCGAGGTATACGATCCTCCGCGCACATATCGATCGAACCCGAAACTGTCAGATGTATATTCCCAAACATTCCCTATCATATCAAATAACCCAAAGCTATTAGGCAATCGCATCCCAACATTGTGCGTTTGGTTTGAACTATTAAAATCCAACCATCCCTTCTTCTCCAAATCCTTCTCACTTTCGGTCAGTTGAGTCAATATATCATTAGTCCCAAAACATATAAACATCCATTCATCATAACTCGGCAACCTAAAGTGAAGACCAGCCGATCCAACCTCGGGAAAGGAATTAAGAACACTGATAAAATGGCGACAATCTATCCAACTGACATTCTCGACAGGCTTGTGCGGCCCCTTCCGTTTTGAAGGATTACTGCCCATTATCGCCTCCCATTCCCACTGCTGCACTTCGAATCTACATACACAATAGTTCTTTCCTTGGATTTCAACCATATTTGAAATGATATTTAGCACCGCTTTTTGCGCATCGTCACCATATCGAACAAACCTTGATGAGCCGCAATCTTTCTTAATCTTAAACAAGGTGTAAAAACAATCAGGCGGCCAAGCCTCGTCATCACAGTCGAAATTTCTAAATTCAACATTTGCATACGACACATCTATACGAGATTTATCGTCTGTTTTCCGCCTCTTGCCGCTATTGGACAGCATATCCTCAACTTTTGTCAATCTATACATCGGCAGTGAAAACACGCCATCTTCATATCTGTAAAACTCGTAACTATGAACAATATCCGACGACAACAAACGATCAGTTTCATCGTATAGCTCAACAGAGACAGAGAAATCTTCTAATCTTCCTTCTTCTACCGTTCTGTCAAAACGTCGCAATTTCTCCTCTACCTCAGCCGGAAAATCAAAAACGCTTCCAGCAATGATTCTGCTGTTCATTCTCGGTTTGTCGACAATATACCCACTTGCCCCAGCGTTATCCAAAATCTGCCTGGCCTTGATTCTCCAATTCGAATACGCGTGCTCGTCAATATACAATATAATCCTATCTCGAATCGATTTTGATTGATAATCACAATGAAAGCTCAAGGAGCGCCCAGCCTCGTCACGCTCCCACTTGGAGAGAATCATTTCCTTGAAATTCTCTTCATCATAAAAGGAATGCCAAACAGCCTTGTACGCCTCAACAATCGCAGACACCTTTTCAGCGCCGATTAGCGTACTATGCGAACTTTCAACAGCCAGTCGGCATCCGCAGACAAGCATTAACAGCGTAT
>JAZQTB010000057.1:0-19710 GCA_045630425.1 Kiritimatiellia bacterium
CGCTCTCGTACAATCAATGCGCATAATAATCTTCGCCCTTTCCATAAGGTCGGTACATTTCTTTGACTTCGCATAAGTCAATTCGAGTTCCGAATTTGAAAAGGTAAACTGCTGCCCGGTCTGATTGATTACCGACTGAAGAGTAGAGCGAAGAACCGAAGGATCTATGCGTGTTTTGTATTTAGCGAAATCCTCTTTCAGATTTTGCATAATATCACGCTGTTCATCCCGCGCGGCGAGAAAACTCCTAGTCTCAACATAGGCACGGACCGCAGCGGGCATACCCCCGACAATAAGAAACACCTTAAGATATTCCAATAATTTTTCATGCGCGTTCTCGGACTGAACGCTACCTCTTGCCGAATTTCTGGCATGATCAAGAATAATTTCACCGCCGAGAGCCGAGACGAATTCCGCAAACGAAAAAGGATATACAAATATATTGCGAACACGCCCAACCGGAATATCGGCCACCTCGGCAATAGCAAACTCGAGCAACGATCCGGCAGCCACTACATGCAGCGGCTGAATCTTCTCATATAAATACAGAAGAAATGTCACCGCTCTCGGGCAACTTTGAATTTCATCCAGAAATATGAGAGTCTTACCAGGAACAATGCGCTTAGCATATCTGATTTCAAGAAGCGCAATAAACCCCTGAACATCAAAACTCTTCTTGATAAATTTCTTGATTTCGTCATCAACTTCTAAATTAACCTCTACAAACGTCTCGAAACTCTCCGCTAGGCGACGAATAGCCGTCGTTTTACCGACCTGCCTTGCGCCGCGCATCAAAAGCGGCTTATGATGCGGATCATTCTTCCATTCACTCAATGTGCTATCGATTTTACGATTCAAATACATAAAATTACCCTAATTAAAGTTAACTCTCGCGTAAAATTGTATCAGAATTAAGAACATCAGTCAACGATAAGTCTTCAAAATCGTAGGTAATAAACACTCATAAGTCTTCAAAATTGTAGGTAATAAACATTCACAAGTCTTCAAAATAAGAAGCAATAGAAGTACATCCTATTATTTTCATAGTAAGCATCATTCGTTACTGTACTATATTTTCAACTCAAAAACCCCATTTTTATTGGGGTTTTTGCCCTTTTTTTCGGAATAGTACGCGGAGAAAATGAGGCATCTTAGGCACAGTCTTATCGCGAAGATATTCAAGATGATCTCGATTCGGAAGTTCGAACGCATACGCAAAAAAGCGTTTCAGCGGCAAAGAGCATTTTTCGAAGAGGACGTGCTGATCCTTTAGTTTAAACCAGTTATTGTAACCAATCGGACCGAAGCATGGATTCCAATATATTTTAACACCAGTCTGAAAAACACGCTCATAGCCCACAGGATCCATAACCACATTATACTCGATCGTAGATCCGCTACGTCCATCTCCCGCGGAGAAATAAACTGCCGCCACCTTCTCACGCACCAATTCTGGCTCTCGGTTATAGACAACCGCAAAATCTGTACCCGTCGAAAGTTTGATAATCACAGGCACAGGAGACTCGCGAAGAACCTTTATGATGAGCTCCACACCAGCAAGGTGACGTGGATCTTCATCAAGAGCCTTATCCTTGGGATCAAGAAGCTTGCGATACTTGTAATGCCCGCCAAGATTGCCCTTGGGAGCGCCACGAGGCGAAGACGGATCGATTTTCGTCTTCGCTCCGGGATGCCCTCCCATTACCCCCATTCCCTTTGGAGCCCCGACGGGAATATCGGGGCGTGCATAATAATGGTTGATGACCTCCACCGCGCCTACGGAAGCGTTACCGCGCGTAGAGCTTATCGTCGCCAAAATCTCGCACTCTCCCGCGTCGGCGAGCGCATGCAAACACGCGAGAGCGCCGACATCGTCAAAGTCGGTTATCATATCGGTATCGAAGATGATCTTCGGGACGGCGGCCGACGCAGCCGCAGTAAAAAGAAAAGCGCAAACAGTTAGCGACAGACGATTCATAACAACGAACCTTTCATTTATATCAGTTACCGGCAAGAACAAGCAACGCGAGACCAACAACAAAGAGAACGACCATCGCGAAATTAAGAGCGGCGGACTTCTTAGGAGCACCCTTGAATTCACGCCATACGAGAATACCCCAAAGCGCCGAAACGAGCGTCGCGCCCTGGCCGAGAGCGTAGGCAATCGCCGCACCTGCGGTGCCGGCGGTGACGAACGAAAGGAGAGTACCCGTCGCCCAAATACAGCCGCCGAGAATACCGACAAAATGGACGAAGATACTGCCCTTGAACCAATCAGAACCATTAACAGGCTCGCCGGAGACGGGCTTTTTCATCATAATCGTGTTGAAGACGAAGTTAGAAGCGAGAACCCCGAGCGTGAAGAGGAAGAACGCCGTATAAGGCGTCATTTTTCCAGCCTCGGGAGCCGCATTCGCAAAACCCATATCGACGACGCGGTTGACGAGCGGCGAGAACCAGCTCATAAGAAGACCGGCGCATACGGCGAGGAGAAGCCCCTTCTTTACCGTCGAGGCATCCGATGCGTCTCCCGCGGCATTCTGCTTCGCCTTGAACGCGAGCGCATTGCAGATGATAGATACGACGATGATCGCAAGGCCCGTCCAGATGAGATACGGATTACCCTTCCCGTCGACAAACCAGTTAGCGACCGTTCCGCCTACGAGAGCGAGACCGACACCGACGGGGAATGCGACCGACATTCCCGCTACCGCAATAGCCGCCGAAAGAAGAATATTGGACGCATTGAAAATGATTCCGCCGACGAATGGCCACACCCACTGTGAAATCGAACTGGATTTTAGATTCTCGACAAAACTCCAGGCTCCGCCACCGAAGGATCCGAGCGTTAAACCCGCGAGAATCGAAAAAAGGACAAGTCCGAGAACATAATCCCAATAGAAGAGCTCGAAGCGCCAGGTCTTTCCGGCGAGTTTCTGAGTATTTCCCCAGCTGCCCCAGCAGAACATGGTGACAACGCAGAGAGCGACGGCCAAAGTATAATTGCTGCAGTAGTACATAGTGGTTAGGAGTTAGTGGTTAGGAGTTAGTGGTTAGGAGTTAGTGATTTCTTTGCGGTATGGAACCGAAGATTGTGCGCCGGGGCGGGTAACCGAAATGGCCGAGGCCTTCTGTGCAAATGCGATAGCCTCAGCACAGGTCTTTCCCTCGGATAGTGCCACGGCAAACGCCCCATTAAACGTATCACCAGCGGCAACACAGTCAACGGCCTTTACCTTCCGACACGGGAACAACTTGCAACAGTCGCCGCAATAGACACCTTTTGAACCCATGGTAATGACGACATGCCCGACACCGCGTTTTTTAAGAACTTCGACAGCCTTCGCGGCACTTGCAGCGTCGACAACCTTAACGCCTGTCAAAATCTCAGCTTCCGTTTCGTTAGGAGTAATCCAATCCACGAGCGGATAAAGCGATTTCGGGAGCTTTCTCGCTGGAGCCGGATTTAATATCACCGTGACGCCCTTGTCGTGAGCGATCTTCGCCGCACATTCAACAGTTTCGATAGGGGTCTCAATCTGCATGACGAGCGCTGCGGCGTCCTCTATATCCTTCTTGAACGGCGCAATGTCATCTGGCGAAAGAGTCCCGTTCGCGCCAAGCGCGACAGATATGACATTTTGGCCCTTCGAATCAACGAGAATAAGCGCCGTGCCAGACGGCTCGTTTTTATCAATGACCAATCGTGAAACGATGCCGTCGCGCTTCAGCCGCGCAGCCGTTTCGCGTCCAAAAAGATCGTCACCGACTTTAGCGACAAACGTACAGGCGCCCTTTTTAGCCGAAAGCCTCGCTACGGCTACCGCCTGGTTAGCGCCCTTACCGCCGGGATTCATTAGAAATTTTCCTCCGCTCACCGTCTCGCCAGGAACAGGTATTTTCTTACCTGTAATAACCATATCAGTATTCGTGGAACCTAATACAACAATTTTTTTGGTTTTCATATCGACATTTTAACACCTTGAAATAACGTACACAAGATACTGAACTCAGAAACCTGCTTTTGCAGATTTAAGCTTTTAGTTCCTATAATTTACATATATATATGCTATACTACCATTATGAAAAAGAAATGTTCGGCAAAATATACATTAATCGCAAATGCCCTTAAAAAGGACATCCTTTCCGGGAAATATGATAATCACGAACGATTTCCAAGTGAGGGAGCGCTTGTGCGCCGCTTCGGAGCGAGCCGGCCTACAATTGAGAGAGCTCTCAGAGTGCTGAAACAGGAGGGATTGCTTGAATCACGTGCAGGCTCAGGCTCATATCTCACCTTCGCGGCTAAAAACGCAACCGGAGCGATAGGTATAATAGCGCCTGACTATCGCGCGATCGAATTTTTCACCAAGCTGTGCGATGCCATCGCATCCGAGGCGCGCGGCCAAGGGTACGATGTATTACTTGGCGACGTTTCCGCTCCGGACGCGGCAGACAGAGGGAATTGGGCCATCGCCCTTGCTCAGGCATACGCGAAAAAAAAGATTGCCGGCGTTTTACTTGAACCGGTGGATCTTGTTCCCGATTCCTATGAGGCCTCCAAAAAGGTTCTTTCGATTTTAACCGCAAAAAAAATACCCGTAATTCTCTTGGATCGCGACCACCTCCCTTTCCCAGAAAGAAGTCTCTACGATCTTGTGGGAATAGACAACATCCAGTCTGGGTACAGAATAGCTAGCCACATGATTGAAAACGGTGCCAAGCGACTACGCTTTCTCACGCATCCCAACTATGCCAACACCATACGCGGCAGAATCTACGGCGTTGCTCAAGCTGCGATTGATGCAGGGCTCGAATGGAAGAGCGAATATGTCATTGAAAACGATCCGGCGGATCTATCCTTCTTCCGAAAACTCATGCGCGGCAACAACGCACCCGACGCATTCATCTGCCGAAACGACCCAACCGCCGCCAAACTGATACAGACGTTAAAATCGCTTAATATAAACATCCCCAGGAAAGTGCGCATTGCAGGTTTTGACGACAGTGAGATTGCAAATCTGACATCTCCGTCACTTACAACAATCCACCAGCCGGTAAAAACGCTCGCAGAAATTGCGGTCGCGTCTCTTCTTCAAAGAATAAGAAACCCGTCTATCGCTCCCCGCACAATTTTGATCGACGCTCCGATCGTCGTAAGAGGATCTTCAACGGATTAACGAGTAATCACTAACCTAAAACTTCTCTACTCCAAAATCTACAAGCTCGCGCGTTTGGGAATCGAACGAAAGAGCGATCAGCCACACAGGACGCGTTTCGGCACAATAAGGCTCGACATATACCTTCTCACGGATTTGCTTGAATATCGTATATCTTACTATAAAAAAAAAGCCTCGGGATTCCGAGGCTTTTTTATGCATACCGGAGAATCGGCTTAATCGAGTTCCTTTTTCGATTTCAGCACCTTACCGGTAGTCGCGTCGATATCGTATTCGTAATCGTAGAGACCCGATTCAAATTCGACTTCATAAACCATGACGCCATTTTCGCAATCAAGTTCGCACTGAAGATCACGCACTTTGGCGCGCTCAACACCGGCATGCGTAAGCGCCGCATTAATCGCGGCCTCCTTGCCGATATATTTCACGGCTTTTGCGCACTTTCCTTTTTTGCAGCAGGACTTGCACTCCGCTTTTACTTCGGCAGGCTCCGCGTTGCACTGTTTCCGGGGCATCTTGAGGTCGGCCGCGAACACCGCCGCGGACGCCGCCAATACGACAAGTATCAGACTTTTCTTCATTTTGGTGCTCCTTTCTTTTTGACCGAAGTATACCACGAAAATTTCCACAGTGCAATAGGAAAACAAACAATTTCTAAATTTCAGAAAAAAATTTGCCAAAAATTATAGAATCGACTTGCAGTAACTTTAAGAACTTGCGTTTAGCTTTGGACACAACGGGTGTTATTTTTGATATACTTTCAAGTGTCCAAACGAAGGAAACGGACGCCATGAGCAATACAGCAAGGAGTATCCTCGAAAAAATCGGCAATTCGCCGTTGATTGAAATTTCGGACAGGCTTAACAAAGGCGCCGCGCGCGTACTTGCCAAAGTCGAATATTTCAATCCCGGAGGCAGCGTTAAAGACCGCGTCGCCGCGGCGATGATAGACGCTGCGGAAAAATCCGGCCGGCTGAAGCCGGGCGCGACGATCATTGAGCCGACGAGCGGCAACACCGGCGTAGGCCTTGCCCTCGTATCGGCGGTAAGAGGATACCGGCTCATTTTGACCATGCCCGAAACGATGAGCGTCGAGCGGCGAAAACTCGCCGCCGCATACGGAGCTGAAATCGTTCTCACGCCGGGTGAGGCCGGCATGAAAGGATCGATAGCGAAGGCAGAAGCGCTGCGCGAGGCAATCCCCGGATCCGTCATCCTGCAGCAATTCGAGAATCCCGCAAATCCCGAATGCCACTACCGTACGACCGGACCCGAAATATGGGCGCAGGCGGGCGGCGAAATCGCGGCGTTCGTGGCGGGCGTCGGAACGGGCGGCACCGTCACGGGAATCGGGAAATTTCTCAAGGAAAAAAATCCTTCGGTAAAAATAGTCGCCGTCGAACCCGACACCTCGGCAGTTCTTTCCGGCGGAGCGCCCGGACCGCACAAACTCCAGGGGATCGGAGCGGGCTTCATACCGAAAGTGCTTGACACGTCGATTCTCGACGAGGTGATTCCCGTCTCGGCGGAATACGCAGGCGCCACCGCCCGTTCCGCCGCGTCGAGCGAAGGGCTCTTCGTCGGCATATCTTCGGGTGCCGCGCTTTGGGCCGCGCTGGAACTCGCGCGCCGCGAAGAGTTCGCCGGGAAAACGGTCGTCACGCTTCTTCCCGATACCGCAGAGCGCTATCTTTCCACCTGGCTTTTTTCATAACCTCACATCAATCATCTCTAAACTCCTGCCCGTAAGTGAAAAAACGTCAGATATTTTCAGCCCTGTTTCTCTTGGCAACGGCATCACCTTGGAAGTTGAATTCACTGAAAATCTTACGAACGAGACGGAATGGGTGTATACAAAAAACACAAGAACTACCGTTGACGGAAAACTTTACATTTCAAGTAAAGATGGAATCGCCGTAATGTCACCGTTGTTCGATTTCGCGATAACATCTGTTACCGTTGTCGCGTATCACTCAACCGATAATCCCGGTCGCAGGCTTTTCGCCGTTCCTTTTTTAGGCGACAATGGATCAGAAGATCCTAACGATAAACGTGAACTTACGCCGCGGAATAGTAAAGAACAGGATACGGTCGTGTGCTCATGGGATAGGAATAAACATGTTCAGTCTATCGGATTTCAAATGAAAGAAGGCTCTTCGGGAAATATCTATCTCCTCAGCGCGAAAATTCTCGGCGTTTCCATCCCCTATCCGCCGGAAAACCTCGAAGCCGCCCGCGTCGGCGGAAAACAGATTTTCATCAAATGGCGAAACTCTGAAACAGTCGCCGGCAACAAAGTCCGCGTTTACAAGACGACATGGCGCGATGAGAGTTTTGAAACGGTCAAATCGTACGACTTCAATGCCGAGGGATTTCAAAATAAAGGCAAGAATGACGAAATAACCGCCAACCTTCTTATTGAATCATACCCGGACTTCGCAGATTCGACGCTGATTTATCTGCCTACCAACTCCGTCGGCCAGATTCAGATTTCAAAGAGTGATGAAAAAGGCGTTCTTAAACATAAAGGGTTTGAAAATTATAATTCATTATGTGTAGATATGACAGTGAGAAAATACTTCACATCCAAGAAGACCGAAGAAAACGGCAGCACGGTAATTAAGGAAAATGAAGACGATGACACCATGACCGTCGGTTATGAAGATCCGTCCGGGGCGACGAACGTTTTCGCGACCGTGAACCTTGAAAAGGATTTCAAACGTAAAATAATTCCGCTTAACGACGTTCCCGCCAATGCGCCGATTCTTTTCAACGCGACCGGCAACAAAACGAATCACCGGGTGATAATAGACGAGATGAAGTTCATAAAAAATTATTCACCCGCCGGCGAAAGACTGGATTTGGTCCAGGAAACAAACACCTCCGGGTCAAAGATAAGACTTTCAAATCTTGAAAGAAACACCGATTACGTCATAAGGGTCGCTGCGGCGGACGCGAACGGCAAAGAAAGCGAGAGCGCTGAACTGCGCGTAAAAACCTCATCGCAGAACGACTCCGGATTCTACCTCAAGGTCAGATGATATGGGACTGAAACATACCCCTGTAAAACTGGCGATTGTCGGCGGCGGCGCGGCCGGAATGTTCGCCGCGGCCATGGCGGCCCAGAAAAAGATTCCGGCCGTTCTTATCGAGCGCAAGGCCCGTCTCGGATCTAAGGTTCTCATGACCGCGAACGGGCGGTGCAATTTCGCGAAGGACATTTCGCCGGAAGATTTTCTCAAAGACGTCGAATGCCCGGCCGGTACCCCCGCCGGAAGGGCTGCGTCGAAATTTCTCGCGCCCGCTCTGCGCGCATGTCCGCCGCGCAAGATCATTTCGTTCTTCCGCTCTTTGAGCGTGCCCGTACGAAGGATGGCCGACGCGAGAATGTTCCCCGCCGACGGAAAGGCGACGACGATCGTACACGCTTTCGGCGATCTCCTGAGAAACAGCGAAACGCCCGTCATCACGAACTGCCCCGTGACCGGCATCCAGCCTCAGAAGAACGGCTTTATCGTAGCGACGAAAAACTTCACCCTCTGGGCGGAGAACGTCCTTCTCGCGACAGGCGGCGTAAGTTACCCCAAGCTCGGCTCCGTAGGCGACGGCCAGAACTTCGCGCGCTCGCTCGGCCATAAGATCGTTCCCTACCGGCCCGGATTGATCGGACTTGAAACCGCCGACGCCGAAATCACGCGACGGGCGGGCAGAAGGTATGAGGACGCGCGGGCCAAGGTCTTATCTGACGACGGAAAGGTCCTTTACGATTACAGGGGCGAGGTCGACTGCGAACCGTTCGGTCTTAGCGGAGCGGCCGTCTACAATTCGCAGCGCTTCATCGAGCGAGCGAACCTCAAAAACTATACGATTGAAGTATGGCTCGACAGGGAGCGTCTTCAATTCAGAAATTTAAAACCGCGTCCCGTGAAGGAGGCGATCGTTACGATCGGCGGGGTTTCGACGGACGAAATAAATCCCGATACGATGGAATCGCGGCTTGTTCCGGGCCTTTATTTCGCCGGCGAAGTGATGGACATCGACGGCCCGACGGGCGGATACAATCTGACTATGGCTTTCGCCACGGCCGCGAAAGCGGTTTCCCAGATCGGATAAAAAACGTCAATCAAGCTCCACTTCATGGGACTCAGTCGATCTTGAACGACTGGCCAGGCATCGGCGCGACCGCATTGGAGATTCCGCGGTCCCTGAGGAGCTGCTCCATCGCCGAGACCTTCTCCGGCTCGCCGTGGACCGCGAACGCGTGGCGGACGTTGTCCTTGATCTCGTCGAGCCAGTCGGCAAGCCCCGCTCTGTCCGCATGGGCCGAAAGCGCGTTGATGACCTCGACCTTCGCCTTCAGTTCCAGCTCTTCGCCGAGAATCTTTATCGGATTGCGCTTTTCGACTATACGGCGCCCGAGCGTGTTCTCGGCCTGAAAGCCGACGATCAGAATCACGTTGTCTGGATCCTGCACGGCGTTCTTCAGATGATGGACGATGCGCCCGCCCTCGCACATTCCGCTCGCGGCTATGATGATCATCGGTCCCGGCGCGGTATTGAGGGCCATCGATTCCTCGGGGGTTCCCACGAACGTCATTCTGGGGAAGACGAGCGGATCCTTGCCCTCGGCGATCATGCGCTTAGCCTCTTCGTTGTAAACCTCGCGGTGGCTCGCGTAGATTTTCGTCGCCTTCTGGGAAAGAGGGGAGTCGATGTAGAGTTTCACCTCGCGAGGCACCTTGCCGCGCGCGAGAAGACGGTTGAGATACCAGATGATCTGCTGGGTGCGTCCGACCGAGAACGCAGGGATGATCAGTTTGGAATTGCGGCGGTCGATGTGCTTCAACAGGCGCTCGAGCCTGAGTTCGACATCGTCGGCGCTCGGATGGAACCTGTCGGCGTACGTCGATTCTATAAGAAGGATGTCCGCGCCCGCGGGGTATTCGAAATGGCGCAGTATCGGCTGGTTGGGCTGCCCCAGGTCGCCGGAGAAAAGAAGCCTGTGGTTGCGCCCTCGGTCGGAACGTATGTCGAGCTGGACGAGGGCGGAACCCAGAATGTGGCCGGCGTTGAAGAATTCCAGCGTCAATCCGCGCGCGATCTCGCGGGGCTCGTGCATGTGGACCGGTATGAAAAGCTGCATCAGAACGTCGACGTCCCTCTCGTCGTAGAGGGGCTCGAAAAGATTCTTCCCTTCACGCCTGCGCTTCTTGTTCACATACTCCAGGTCGCGCCTCTGGAGAAAGCACGAATCCCGGAGAAGGATATCGCAGAGCTCCATCGTCGCCTGACGCGCGAAGACGCGGCCCCGGAAGCCCTGGCGCACGAGCTGCGGCAGGTTGCCCGAGTGGTCTACGTGAGCGTGGGACAAAATCACATAATCGATCGTTTTCGGATCGATCGGCAGATTGCGGTTTTTCTCGAAGGCCTCCTTGCGGTGGCCCTGATAAAGACCGCAGTCGAGCAAAATGCGTTTACCGTTGGCCTCGACGAGATGCATCGAGCCCGTAGTGGTCTGGGCGGCGCCGTAAAATGTAATTTTCATGCTTTTATTATAGCACAGAAACCACACTTAAAAACACTATTTTTTTCTCAGAGCCGAGGCAAACGCTCCGTCGAAAAGAGAATCGGACGGAACGGATTCTATCGCCTCGACAAATTCAAAATCTCCGTGACGGGCGAGGAAGGACTCCACCTGCAGAGCGTTCTCTTCGGGTTCGTTGGAACATGTCGAATATACGAGCGTGCCGCCCGGGGCGACGAGACGGGCGCATACGTCGAGAATCTGGGACTGAAGCTTTACGAGCTCGTGCATTTTCTCTTCGCTCCAGTTCCACCGCGCGTCCGGCCGACGCCTCAATACGCCCGTATTCGAGCACGGCGCATCGACGAGAACCTTGTCGTACGGTCCGCCGGAGAGTTCGTTTATCACTTTCGCGGCGACCCCCGTACGTTTCAAATTCTCTTCGAGCCTGCGTCTGCGCTTGGGATTTACCTCGCATGCCGTCACCTCCGCTCCGCGCCAGGCGATCTGAACGGTCTTTCCTCCGGGCGCGGCGCATGCGTCGAGAATCCTCTCGCCCTTCTTCGGATCCAACAGTTCAACGGCATGACGAGTCGCCGGATCCTGGACGATGAACGCGCCTTCGGCGAAACCTTCGGCATCCTCGACTTTCGTTCCGCGCGGGAGTTTCATGAATTCTCCGTTGGAATAGGCAAGATAGGTCTCGGCGGGCTCATTGTGCCATTTCGCAAGCTTCGCGGCATTCTCCTCGCCGAATCGCGCGATCCAGCGCTTGGCAAGAGCGCCGGGGAGACTTTCGCGCACCTCTAAGGAGCTCCGCTCGAGCATTGCCTCGAATTCGCCGCGCCGCCTTAAAAGATTGCGAAGAACTCCGTTGACGACTTTGGCGATGTTGGGATTCCCGCAGACTTTCGCCGCGTTCACGGTTTCGTTTACGGCCGCGTGATCGGGTATGGACGGCATATAGAGAATCTGGGCGGCTCCGATGTACAAAAGCGCCTCCAGCTCGCCCTTGGGCCATTTGGACATAAGTTCGCCCAGAACCTTTCTCAAAGGTCTCAATCGGCGTATCGCCGTATAAAGCATATCCTGGACTTCGCCGCGTTCAGGGCCGCGCGGCAGAAGATCGGACGGAAAATCTTTCGTCGCGAGCCAACGCGCCATCGCGAAAGCCGCAGCTCTTCTGGAGTTTTTCATATTTCTCTTCCTTCAAAAAATTCTACGACACGATCGATAAGTTCGTTAAGATCGACGACCGTATGCACCGAGGCGGGAATCGACTTGCGGAATACCGCTCCGTAATTCTTCGTAACGAGTCTTGGATCGGTGACGACCACGACGCCGCTGTCGCGCTTGGAACGGATAAGACGGCCGAACCCCTGACGGAATTTTATCACGGCTTCGGGAAGCGCGTAATCCCTGAAGGAGCTTCCGCCCTCCCTGTCGATCTTTTCGGCGCGCGCCTCGACGACCGGATCGCCGATCTGCGCGAACGGAAGCCGCGCGATCACGACGCACGAAAGCGCCTCGCCCGAAACGTCCACACCCTCCCAGAAAGACTGCGAGCCGAAAAGCACCGTGCGCGAACCGTCGGGCGAATCCTTTAGTCTGCTCGTCATCGATTCGCGCGAAAGGCCCTCTCCCTGGACCAGAAGTTCTATTCCCTCGCGGGTGAAAATCTCGCGGGAAAAAGAGGCTACGGAATTCATCATCTCGTAACTCGTGAAAAGCACGAGCGCCCTGCCTTTCGTCGCGGAAAAAAGATCTTTCAGCAGAAGAGCAAGCTTCTCGGAATAACCTGCGGGATCGGCCGACGGATCCGGGAGACAATCGGGCGCGAGAACGCGCGACTGCTTGAGATAATCGAAGGGAGAAAGAGCCGTCAACGCCCTGAAGCGCTCCCTGCAGCCGAGACGGCGCGACATATACCTGAAATCGTTCCCGACGCGCAAAGTCGCCGAAGTTAAAACGACGGAATCCTTGGGATCGTAAAGGAGATTGTGAAGATCGTCCGCGACGGAAAGCGGCGCGGCGACGAGCCTTACGGAAGTCTTTCGCTTTTCGCGGTGAACGCGCTCGATCCAATAGGCATGGGTCGACTCTTCGGCCGAAAGGATGAAATTGGCGTCGTTTGCGAACGCGACAAGGCTCTCTGCGATGGCGTCGAACTGTACGGCGATATCCGAAAGCGTATTTACCTCGCCTTCCGGCACGGAACGCTCAAGAGTGTCGCGAAGTTCATGGAGAGTCTTTACGGTATAGGCGAGAGCGCTTTCAAGTTTAGTCTGAAGAGCGAAGAAAACTTCCTCGTCCCAGTCGTCGCGCGAATATTCCCTGAAAAGCCCGCGCACGCAATACATCCTTACTCCGCCCTGCATCTTATATCTGAGAGTTTCGGCGTTTTTTATCGGCTTGAACAGGTGTGTCGACGCATCTATCACATCTTCAAGAGCGTTGAGAGACTGTACCGTCGCGCTCGAAATTTCGCCCGCGAGACGGACGACGGCCGAAGCCGCCGAGGCATCGCTTACGGCTCCGCGCTGAAGCTGGCGCTCAAGCGAGGCGAGAGCCCCGGACGCGCCGCCACGCTTTCCGCGGCCTTTGCGTATAATCCGGTTGAAAATCCGCGTCAATGCCTCTATCGAAAACTCGCGGCTTAAATAATCCGTCGCTATCGATTCGAGATTGTGGGCCTCGTCGAGAACAAGCCGGGAATACGCGGGCAGAATCGCCCCCGCGCCGCTCGTCGCTTCGGCCAGAACGAGCGCGTGGTTGACGACGACGAGATGGGCCTTGGCCGCCGCCTTGCGCGCGCGGAAAACGAAGCAGCGCGAATAATACGGGCAGCGTCTCGCGCTGCATTCTTCACCGGGGCACGAGATAAGAGAGCGCGGAAGTCCGTCGTAGGTGTCAAGATCGCCGTCTTTCGTCGTTTTAAGCCACTCGATAAACCGCGGCATTTCATCCTGCTCCTCCTTCGTCATCGTCCAATAGCCGGGCGCGAAGAAGTCGCCGAGAGCCCTTAAACACAGATAATTGGAGCGCCCCTTTAAAAGCGCGGTCCTGAACTTCGACGCTTCGTCGCCCAAAACCGAAACGGCGCGGGGAATGTCGGAGCCGATAAGCTGGCTTTGAAGATTGCGCGTCGCGGTCGAGACGATTACGGGAGTATCGTTCGTCCACGCCCAGAGGACCGAGGGGACGAGATACGCCAGGGACTTTCCCACGCCCGTACCCGCCTCGATCATGAGATGCTCGCGCGCGTTGTACGCCTCGGCGACGGACTTGAGCATATCGAGCTGTCCGGGACGCTCCTCGTACCCGCGCATCGAGCCGAGCGTTCCGCCGATCATAAGATGGCCGGCGGCCTTCTCCGGATCTATGCGCGAAGAATCCTCATGTGTCGGCAGATGACGGGAAGATCCGCCGTCCTTGAACTCGGGAAAAATATCAGCCCAGGCAGGATTGTCTATAAACGCGGCCGGAGTCATTTATCAGGCCATGCTGAGACGCTCCGCGAGCGCTTTAAGCTTATCCATGTCGCCCTTCGAGCTTTCGAAGCGGATTTCGTTCATTCCGAAACGCGGAACTATGTGAAAATGAATATGCCTGACGGTCTGACCGGCGGCTTCGCCGTTGTTCTGGAGAATATTGAATCCGTCCGCGTTTAAAGTCGTTTTGATGTGACGAGCGACCTTCTTGACGCGCTTTACGAGCTCGGCGAGAGTTTCGCAGGGCGTATCGAGAAGCCCTTCGGAATGAGCCTTGGGAATTACGAGGGTATGGCCCTCGGAAAAAGGATTTATATCGAGATAGGCTAAGCACATCTCGTCTTCGTAAATCTTGAAGGAAGGAATTTCGCCCTCGGCGATAGCGCAAAAAATGCAATCGTTTTTCATGCCTCTATTATACCAAATTTCACCCCAATCCCTCCACACGACATCCGCTGAAGAAGAAATAGAGTTTATTATTTTGCGCTGCGCTTAATTTTATAAACTCCGATGGTTGTTCAAATGGCCTCCACTACCGTTCCGGCTAAAAGCTTCGCACATTCCAACCGCTACACTGTTACTACTCTATTGTTTTATTTTTTATCTGGGGTTACACCCCAGACCCCATGCCGAAGGCACATACTAAAAAACTAAAAAGTATTACGGAATTTATATGGTTATAATTCCCAAAGGCAACCTTCTCAACCCTTTCGGTGTCCGGCGAGCTCCACGCGAGCCGATTTCCGTGCGCTCCGTGGCTAAAAATCCCGCGTCAAATTCTCACCTTACAAAACAAGATAAAACCACCGCTATTATCCAATTTCTATCACTTTTCTCCTATGTGGACAGTCCCCCAAGCTATTATCGCACCCCTCATGATGCATACATTATCTCTCCAAGCGCATTCAGATTGTAACACAAGAAGAAAATCAACGCGGCAATCTCTATAATTATCCACCACCATCGGCATAATCTATCGACATAAATTTTTATCGCCCAAAACAAGAAATGTATAATAGCAAACCCAAAAGGATACCATGGCGAAAATCCGACTCCTTCATTATACCACAAACCCTTACGACCTAGTTCTATGATGGTGACATTAATCCCAATCAAAACAAAAGCATTAAATACTACAGGAGTTTGCACAAAATCTATGGGTTTCTTGGACATTTTTCAGCTCCTTTATCGCGAATGGGGACAGTCCCCCAAACTATTATATTTGCTCATTCATTTCCCTCCAATGACTTATCGCTAATGGGGACAGTCCCCCAGGCTATTACACCGCCTTGACGCGCACCTCGGCGGGCGTCTGCGCCACCGACACCTCCGGCGGCGGCGCTGGCTGCTGGCGGCTACGCAATGCGACAACAACGGCACCCGCCGCCGCTAGAAGCAGCGCAGCCCCGCAGACAGTTACTATCAGCCGTTTTGTCATCTTACAGTTCGCAACACCTCACAGTTCAACTCACCAATATTACGCAGCCAAACATATATTGCAAAACTTATACAGTTGCTGATCCTCACGCACCCTAGAAATCGCCTTCGCTCACCTGACCATCTAGATTAAAGGACATACTCAATAAAACGATAAGCTCTTTCTTGTAATCAATTACGCATGGTAAATTATCAATAACACAATTATTGCTTTCGATTTTTATACAGCGGTATGTACTTTCGTCACCCAACAACCGATGGATGTCAAGGTGCCGGATTTCGGCGAGATTGATTTTAATATCAATATCATCATAATTTGAAAAATCAACCTTTAACAATTCATCAAATGATTTATCGTCAAAAATTCCACGAAATAGATTGTCGTCATCACGCCCCATGCAATCGTCCGCATTAATACCACATGCGCGCCAATCCGAACTCTGGAAACTCATTTCAAATTCAGCCGACTCAAGGTGGCTTTTAGCAAGCAAGCGTTCAATCCCAGCCAAGGGGAAATAACTGTGAATGTATATCTTCTTAAGACAACACAAATCTGCGTATCGCTCCAGATTCAATACTGGCACATAATTATAACACCCTTTCATTGATGGTAAATCCAATTCCAGATACCTCAACTTAGAGTCTGCTGGGAAAGAAGGGAACTGCACATCAAGATTGCCGTTGTTATATTCAAAAGAACTGCAAGACCCCTTGTCCCAGTGATAATACTCAATGTTTTTATCAATATCGGCTTCTGAGACATCAAAAGCCCCTACCAATTCAATCGCGTTGGCAAACGGCGGGAACGCACTGATCTTGAGGCATTCTCCAGATATATTATAGCAGTAGCAATTTGTGACATCATATACCATAAGCTGTCTACCCCATGCAGGGGTGAAGCAAACTTCGAACATCTCACTGCCTGCATTTTTTGTCTCACAAATTCCCATAAACTTATCATCCCAATCATAACATTCGCTTGACTTCATCCATTCACGCACGAACGACCATGGTTTCACTACATATCCATCGACTTCCTTTCCAGACTCATATTGTGCGCAACCTGCAAATAAAGCAAGAGTAAGCACGGTCAATGCGATTGCGGAAACGCGAGCACTTCTTACGATTCGCTTGCAATTCATGATCCATCTCCTACTTAACATCATATCCCTTACACGTCCTATCCGAGAGATCTTTCAGGATTAGCTGTTGAATTTCAATCATAGCATTCTCTATTGGCCGCTCGTACTTCCCTCTTGTTTCATTCCTGGGGATTTTCATTCCTTCGCGATGCATGAGCTCATGCATAAGAAAGCAGCCACAACCACCATTCCTTGCAATCATGTTAGCTTTCCCCATCATTGCAGGACATACAACAATATTCCCTTTATATCCCTTGTCGTAAAGGCCTCGAGATCCTTGTGGTACATATCCTCCAGACGTCGTTTTTTTCTCGCACAGAGACTTGCCAGCTAGACCTTCGGGGCAACACACAACTTTTAGCTTATTCTTACTCTTTAGCTCGCTCGCAATATTTTTTAATGCCTTACGAACATCCTCCGCACTATCCCAGATTCCTTCAATAGGCGTGTTGTCCTTCCTAAGGAGACCTCTTTTCTTATATATCTCAAGAATAGCCTTCCACAACGGATCCATTTGATGTTCACGACGCCATTCCCGTTTACGTTTGCGCTCATCCTTAGTACTTTCATTTTTTCTCTTTTGAAACTTAGGCATCACATACTTATCCTTAATTTTATCAAGCTCCGCTATAATGGCTTCGAGGTCATTCCTGCAATAATCTTCAATTTCGCCACAAGACTTATCGAATTTTATTAAACCAAGCCAATCCATATCGGCAGTGTTGTCAGAACATACATATAAGTTAATGCCTTCTACAGGATCCCTACTCAGCCACCTTCCCATTACCGGATCGTAGTGGCGATAATTGTAGTACGCAATCGCCAAAGTATTCTCTGCGTACTCGCTAGAGAAACGCCATGGATTATCTGTTGCTGATTTTCCGCGCAAACCCAAAATGGCACCGAAGGGAGCATATTCATAGTGCGCCTCGATGTCACCATTCTGTGCGACAACTTCACTCACATTCTTGTTGCCATCATGAGTGTAATATACGGCTGAAACACCGCGATTCCACACAAGCGGACGAGTCGCAACAGGCTCGTTCGAATCCCAGATGAAAGTTTGGTGCTTGATGTTTGAAATTTGAAGTTCGAAGTTTGCAATCTGCAGGAATCCGTCGTATACGAACCGCTGGTTGTTCTTAATTACACGACGACCCATACGATCAAACGACATTACGATATTTGTCGACCCGTTCGACCACTGAATTGGACGGTTTTCTCCGTTGTATGTGACGGACCAGATGCCAGTCGCAGTTTTCACGAGAGTCTGATTGCCATCGTCGTCGAACTGGGGCGTGAACTTCTGCGACGACGAGGGCGTCGCCACCACATCGGTTATCGCCATATATTGGTTGAGCGAGTTGGCTGCATATACGGCATTAGTGCAGCGCTCGGACGAGGTTTTGCGGTTGCCGATGTCGTCGAAGTCGTAAGTGTAGCGGTAGTTAGAGTCAACCGCAGCGACAGCATTCGTCAACTCACTCTTTTCGTTGTAGCAGTACGAGAGAGTGTCGTTCTGCGCGAATGCGCTTCCAGACTTTCCACAGGAGACGCGACGACCTGCTACATCATAAGTGTAGTCATATTGCGAAATAACATTGGTTGATGTTGCATTGCGAACTTGAAGCAATTGATTATTGGAGTCGTATTGCCAAGAGGCCGTTAAGCCATTGGGGTAGGCGAGAGAAGATTTCAAGTCGGAACCAGGGAGATAGTTCCATTTAAAATAGTTGTAGTGGTTAGTTGTAGTTGTAGAATGGTTGTCTTCAATTTCCATTGTGGCGATTCTACCTTTATCAGGTTCATAACCAATTGTTGTTTGGCGAGTTCCGTTGAGCGCATAGCCTGCTGTACGCCCGAAGTCATCCCAATAGCGAATAATTGTATTCGTACCAGCAACTCCAACAACAGTTTCATTTGTGAGGGAGCCGAAGGAATCGTAGTTGAATGTAGTTATACCTGCGGCATCGCGCGCTTCGATTTGACGGCCCAGTGCATCATAAAAAAGCGAGATTGTAGGTGTGCCATCTGAGTAAACTGTATTAGTAAGATTGCCCCAATTGTCGTAAGAATAATCTGTAGTAATACCCCTCGCCCAAGTTCGCTTTGCAAGCTTGCCGTCAGGCGTGTAGTCATACTTAGGGCCTTTACCATCAGCATAGACTTTATTTGTCATGACTCCTGACGCTTCATCGTAAAGCCATGTCGTAACATCACCTGAACTGAGCCCTTTCGATTCATCGCGATATGTCATCATCGTGGTCTTGTTGTCGAAGACATCGTAGGTGTAGCGAACAGGATATGTAGCTCCGCCTTCGTACGTCTTGTTACCACGAAGGTCGTATTCGTAGACTATTGCATTGCCAAGAGGATTGATTGCAGATGCGAGATTACCGAATTGATCATACTTATAGGTTGTACGATTGTCAAGCGCATCAATGGAAGCAACACGCTGACCAATGGCATTATATTCAACGCGCGTAGAATTCCCGCGACCGTCGGTGTTGGAAATCTGACGACCAAGATAGTCATAGGCGACAGTATTTGTGACCGCAGAAACTGAGATCGTCTGCAATTCTACGCCATAGCGCGAAGTTGTTTGCGGCTTGTTGGTCGCGTATGGGACGGTTTGACGAGAGGCGACAAAAGACGTATCAACAAGTGTTTCGTTTTCGGTCACGTTGCCGCGAACATCCGTTGTGCGAGAACGCACAGGAAGCGTTTGGGTGAGTCCTGTTAGCTGGCGCGAGGAAGAAGTAATAAGCGGCGCAATAGCAGAGTCTGAGCAAGAGACGATGTTTGTTTGGGCGAACCAGACAGTTCCTTCTAACAATGCGAAGGAATCGGAAGTTTCTGATTTCTTATATACGGTCGTCGGGGACGACGACCCTCCCACTGTGCGTGTGGCGGCAATGCGGTTGCCTAAGGCATCG
>JAZQTB010000058.1:0-10029 GCA_045630425.1 Kiritimatiellia bacterium
TCATATGATACCGGCGAATAATTCCCCTTTACGGGAAATACCCTCACCCCATCCATCAGCGATTTTCTCTTGCGCATTGGCGTAGCGACATTTATCCATGTAGGATTCGTCGGCACAAGATTAAGTATTGCAAGCACCGACTCACCGTAGAGATACGCCTCCGCACCCACCGACTCCACCGCCGTAGCAAACACATCAAAAGGCGACGAAGGGAATAGTGACACTCTAAAAAGCCCCCTACAAGGTTTTTCCAGACGCCCCATTTTAACCCAACGACTCATCTCCCTGGTTGATGCACCAAGCTCATTAGCCTGAGCAGCAGTAATAAGACCAAAATTACCAGCTGCCAGTTCGTATATTTTCTCGTACGAATTCATGTCATTTCAGGGACACTTTTGTCCCTATTTTGCCAACGCGCTAAATTATACCAAACGCAGAAAAATTTAACAAGTAGACAAAAAAGCGATGATAGCTCTATTCATCACGATCCGGCCGGTCCCGGCCGAACCCAGGCGAGATTCTCTTAACCATCTCGTACGGATCGTCCGATCCGCTCACTTTCGCCTCCATCGGACAGATGCCGTTTTTTTCGCGGTTGATTATCTCTTTCACAGCCTCCCCGCTCGACACCTTCACGTTGAACTTTTCAAGAAGCTCTTCGGCTCCCTCGCTCATGACCTTGGCGTAAACCTCCTTGACGCCGCCGACGATGCAGATGGCGGCGGCCGCGCGGCCGATGATCTTGTCGGCGACGATCGCGCCCTCGAGCTTGCCGCGATCCAGAAAACCGAGAAGCGGCTTTATTCCGCGGCCTTTGTCGCGCGCGACGATGATTCCGCCCTTCGCGATAACGCACGACCAGCCCGAGTCCACGGCCGCGACCATCTCAGCGATCAGATCGCCCTTCTCCATCGGGCGGACTTCTCTTTGACGGTCGAAACCCTTGACGATAACGGCGGGCTCGGGCCTTGCGGGACAGACGTGCTCGCACGCCCCGCACCCGATGCAGACAGCCTTGTCGACCGCGACCGCGCCGTCTACGAAATGAAGCGCCTTTACGGGACAGTTGCGCACGCACGCGCTGCAGTTTTCCTTCCCGTCTCCCTCGGCGGTTCTCAGACAAATATCCTTCCTCCAGATCGCATGGCCCATGTGAAGGTTGGCGCGGTTCTCCGTGCGCGGAATCAAAGCGCCGGTCGGACACGCCGCCGCGCATTTGTAGGCGCAAGAAAGACGGCAGTACCCGTTCTGGAAATACATTTCGGGCTGGCCGAACGTTTTCAGGCCGGTGGACTGGCGCAAAACGTTCATCGGGCAGCGCGTCACGCAGAGCCCGCAGCCGACGCACTTCAGATTGAAATCATCGCGGGATACGGCTCCGGGAGGCAGTACGGTAGCGGGGCGTTCGGGAACGCCGGGCAGAGACACGGCCGCCACGCCGCCGTCCGTGCTTTTTTCGACTGTGCGGGATGCGGCCAGAACGACCGCCCCCTTCAGCGCCGTCCTGCGCGTAACTTCAGCGCCGCACGCTCTCCTCTCGCCCGCATCGGTTTTTCCCGGGCCTGACGGAAAGCATTTCCTGCAGTTTTCACATCCCTTGCCGATCGTGTTCCGAAGAAGACTCTTGCCGGCGAACACCGAAAAGAGCGTACCGGCCGGGCACACCCAGTTGCACCAGATCCGTCCGTCCGCGAAAAACGCGCCGAGCGCCGCCACCGCGAACACCGCCAGTCCGGGAACGAAAAGGGCGAACGATTTCCCTATGATCGAATAAGGCGTGATCATATACGCCAGCGCGCCGTAACCGAGGGCGAGCAGAATCGCGAAGATCGCGAACACGGTCCACCTCACCGCCAGCTGCACGCGCGAAACCGGCAATCTCGTGCAGACCCGGCGGACGGAGCGGCGGGGACGGGCGATGCGGGAGATTATGCTTTGGAGCGTGCCCAACGGACACAGGCACTCGCAGAAGAGGCGGCCAAAAACCGGCGAAAGCGCCAAAACGGTCAAAAAGCCCAACGAAAACGCCGGCTGTATGACGAGCAAACCTATCGCGACGCGCGAAAGCCACTTTGGCCCAGCTCCGGAAAACGCAACCGCCGCGAGCGCGAGAACAACGAGCGCCGCCGCCCTTTTAAACCAGACGAAAAACGTTTTCATTCCGCGATCTCCCTGTCGACAAGTCCGTCTATCCATTCGTCGATTTTCGCGATCTCCTTCGAGATGTTGATCGACTGAGGGCAATGACCGGCGCACCTGTCGCACCCGGTGCAGTGCTCCGCCCTTCTCATCGGTTCGGGTACCGCCGCGCGATACCGGGCCAGAACCTCCCCTGGCGGAGGATAGTCCTTCGCGGTGAGAATTTCGTTGCGGAACGCGAAATGCGCGGGTATGTCGAGTCCGTACGGGCACGGCATGCAATAATTGCAGCGCGTGCACGGTATCGTGCCGAAACCTATATATGCCTTCGCCGCCCTCTCGAGCGCGGCGAATTCCTTTTCGTCGCACGGCTTCAGAGGAGAAAACGTCTCGACATTCTCTTTGATATGCTCCTCGAACGTCATCCCCGAGAGAACCGTCATCACGTTGGGATGGGAACCGCAGAACCTGAACGCCCACCTGGCGGGCGACGCTTCGGGATCGAGATGCGTCAGCTCCTTGGCGACCGCGTAATTGTATTTTGCGAGACTCCCGCCCAGAAGCGGCTCCATGACCGCCACGGGGATTTTGCGGGCGGTCAGTTCGTCGTAAAGATACTTCGCGTCGAGGTTGCGCCTGTTGACCTCTTTCGCGTGGCGCCAGTCGACGTAATTCATCTGAATCAGACAGAAATCCCATTTGTACCTGTCGTGATTCCGCATGCACCACTCGAAAACCTTCGGGTCGCCGTGGAACGAAAAACCGAGATTCCTTATCCGTCCGGATCTGCGCAGTTCGACGCACCAGTCAAGCGCTCCGTTCTCGAGATAACGTTTCGAAAAAGTTTTAAAATCCCCGTTCCCGACCGAATGCAGAAGATAATTGTCGATGTATTCGGTCTGAAGTTCCCTGAGGGACTTCTCGAACATCTCTTTGCATTTCTCAATCGGATGCTGCGAAGGCGAGAAATTCGAAAGCTTCGTCGCTATGACATAGTCTTCACGCCTGTATCCGCTCGCCTTGAGAGCCTTGCCGAGACACCGTTCCGACAGCCCGCGGCAATACGCGGGCGACGTATCGAAATAATTGACGCCGCTGTCGAGCAGATATTTTATCTGCCCGTTGAGACGCTCCTGATCGATATCCGCGTTGGACGCCCCGCGGGCCCATCCGTTGGCGTGCCGGCCGTCGACCGTCGGCATACGCATGGCGCCGTATCCAAGAAGAGAAATCTTCAGTCCGTCATCATTGAATCTGTTTGTCATAACGTGGTTATTATACCACATTACAGTCACTTACCCATACCGAAAAGCTTCAGCGCCGCCCGGAAATCGGCGGGCAGAGGAGAGTGGACCTTTATGGTCTCTTTGAGCTTTTTAGGATGCGGCATCTCGATCGTCGAGGCGTGGAGCATCTGGCGCGGCACCTGCATAAGACGGGGATCGCGCGCGTTCTTAAGCCCGTAAACCCTGTCGCCGACAATCGGAAAACGCTCTCCCGCGAGATGGCGGCGGATCTGATTGGTGCGCCCCGTCTCGATCATGACTTTAAGAAAACTGGCGTCGTCGCCGACAGCTTCGCGCAGAACCTTCGATACGGCCTCCTGGCCGTCAAGTTCGGCGTTGATCGTCTTTCGGGCAAGTTTGTAGCGACCCGCGACGACGGCGTGATAGAGCTTTTTAACCCCGCGGACCTTGAACTTCTCGACCGCCGCTTCATACGCGGCGAAATTCTTGGCGAACAGGAGGCACCCCGTCGTGTCTCGGTCGAGACGGTGCACGGCCTGCAGAGTGGGGATTTTCTCCTGCTCTCTGAGAATGTACTCGACGGACTTCGGCTCTTCGGAACTTATGAGCCCAGACGGCTTGTCGCAGACGAGATACGACTCGTCCTGCCACAACACGCGGACATGGCGCTTTGCCGCGACCGATTTCTCGACGGCCTTGGCGGAGGCGCTCCTGCCGCCCTGCTTCACGGCGCCTTTTACGACCTGCATCGGAATTTCGACGACATCGCCCGTCTTCAGAGAATGACGGGCCATCCAGACGCTCTTGCGGTTGACCCATACGCTGCGCCCGTCGACGACGGCCTTGGCGGTGCGGCGCGACAGGCTGAACTTAAGCGCGAGAAAATCCTGAAGAATCTTGGGATCGCCCTTCGTTACGGCGAGCGATGCCATTCCGGCGGAATGTTGGGGGGCTGAACGCATCGTTTTAAAGCTTTATTACGCTGCCGACGACGCCCTTGACCTTCCGACCGTCGTAATCCGGAGCGAGAGAGACATCGACCTCTTCGCCGTCTTCGCTGTCGGTCGTCTCGGCGACGATACCGACGAGGGTCTCTTCGCCGGCGAGAGCCTTGTCGAAATTGGCCGGAAGCGGATCGTCGGGCATTAAATCCGCGAACGTTCTGGACTTCGCCTCTTCTTCGCTCTCAAGCGCGAACATTTCGAGAAACGCCCTGTTGACGTTGGTGAAACGCCCTTCGCGGTCGCAGGAGAAAAGCGCGGCCCGCGAAAGCTCAAAGGCCCGCTCCTTGGAACGGAGCATGCTGTTGATGCGGCGGCGGCGCTCGACGTTTCGAATCGTAAAAACGAGATCGTCGGGCTCCATCAGATCGATCATCGAGACGGTGACCTCGCAGAAGAACTTTGAACCGTCCTTGTTAAGGCCGTTCGCGTCGATCATCATGTGATGGCCGTCGTCGAGCCCCTTTCGTATCCTCTTTACGATCTCGGGCGCGAGACCGGGAATGAAGAAGGATATCGGCCTGTCGACCACTTCGTCCTCATTATAGCCGAAATGCTCCACGGCTCTGCGGTTAACCTCGAGGATGTGGCCGTTGGGATCGGTAATCACCACGGCGTCATACATTCCCGCCAGAAACTGACGGAACAGAGATTTACGGTCTTTAGGTACGAAAAGCGGCATAATTGGATAATATTATATCAAATCACACGATGAGCATGCAATCACCATAACTGAAAAACATATAATTCGATCTGACCGCCATCGCGTAGGCGCAAAGCATCCTCTCGCGGCCCGCGAGCGCGGAGACCATCATCAGCAGGGTCGACTGCGGCAGGTGGAAATTGGTAAGCATAGCGTCGCAGACCTTAAAGCGGTACGGCGGATATATGAAAATGTCGCTCGCCCCGGAACCCGCGACCACGCTGCCGTCTTCGGTCGACGCGGCGATCGTCTCCAATGTGCGCACCGTCGTTGAACCTACGCAAAAAACGCGCCCGCCGCGCCTTTTGCAAGCGTTTATCGCCTCTGCCGCCTCTCGGGTGACGTTGAAAGCCTCAAAATCCATGTGATGGTCTTCGATATTGTCGGCCTTGACGGGGCGGAATGTTCCCGGGCCCACATGAAGCGTCACCGAAACGCGCTTTACTCCCTTGGCCTCAAGCGCGGCGAAAATCTCCGGCGTAAAATGAAGCCCTGCCGTCGGAGCGGCGACCGAACCGACATGCTTGGCGTAAATCGTCTGGTAGCGCTCGCGGTCGGCAAGCTCCTCCTCCTCGGTCCCCTCGCGCTTCACATAGGGGGGCACGGGAGTGCGGCCGAATTCATCGAGCAGCTTCTCGAGTCTACCTTCGCACGAAAACTCGACCTGCCACATGCCGATGCCGCTTAAAGGCTTTATCAGGGTAACCGTCAGCTCGCGGCCGGGACCGAACACCGCCTTCTGGCCGGGTCGGCACCTGCGGCCGCTGCCGATGATGCAGTTCCAGACGAGACTGTCCAAACCGCTCGAGATGGACGTCGGTATCTCGGCTCCGTCGACGGGCGCGGCGGCCACCATAAGAAGCTCGACCTCGCCGGGGGTATCTTCCCACGTTCCTATGAGACGCGCCGGGAAAACCTTGGTATCGTTCACGACGATGAGGTCGTTCTCGGTGATGTATTCGACGATGTCGGCGATGTGACGGTGCTCCAGAACGCCGGTCGCGCGATGAAGAACCATCATCTTTTCCGTCCCGCGCTTCTCGGCGGGATGCTGCGCGATAAGCCTTTCGGGAAGCGGATACCAGAACTGCTGAGTTTTCATCGCGCCATCCCGATCTGACCGTGGCGGCCCTTTTTCTCGACAAGATCCGCTACGCGCCCGGCGGCGTCCAGAACCGCGATCGAGCCCATCATGGACGACATCGACGCAAGTTTCTCCGCCGCGTCGTATTTCGCCAGCAGATAACGGCTAAGATTCTGCGCCGTGATTTTGGACTGGACAGCCTCGTCGGCGGCTCCCTTTTTGACGAAAGCCTCGGCGTTGAAATGCTGGTGATTTCTCAATGCCGAAGGCAACGGGATGAAAAGCGCGGGTTTTCCGCAGGCGGCGAGCTCGAAGCAGGTGGACGCTCCGGAGCGGGCGATGACAAAATCCGCCGACGCGAACGCGTCCGCCATGCGGTCTTCGAACGCTTTGACCCTCGAAGGGATAGATTCGAGCATATACGCGGCGATCACGCGTCCTTCGTCGGCCCTGCCCGTCTGGTGAACTACGTACAAAGGCCGCGCGGCGGCGTTCCTCGCGGCGAGGGCCTTCTTGAGGAGCACTATCGCCTCGGAAGCGAGCTCGTTTACCGCGTGGGCGCCCTGGGAGCCTCCCGTGACGAAAATCACGAATGACCCGTTGGGGATGAAATCGAATCTGGAGCCCCGGTTTATGCCCGCGCGGACCGGAAGGCCCGTATGGACGGTATCGGCGAGAGGAAGATATTTTTTCGTTTCTTCAAAACTTATCGCCACGGCCTTCGCGTATCTCGAAAGAAATTCGACGGCACGCCCCGGCACGGTGTTGGCCTCATGAAGGACGACGGGAACCTTCGCCGCGTTTGCCGCGAGGACGGGCGCAAGCGACGAATAGCTTCCCATAGCCAGCAGCACGTCCGGTTTCGCCCGGCGCATCTCGCGGCGGCAGCGGAAAAACGCCCGGAGATTCGCGAACGCGTTGCCGAGGGTGAGCTGTCGCGCTCCCGTCGAAAAAATATTCCCCTTCCAGTTCCGCATGACGCTCGATTCGACGTCGCGTCCGGAATCCCAGACCGTCACCTCATGCCCTCGGGCGAGAAGTTCTTCAGCCACGGCCAATCCGGGGAACGCATGCCCCCCGGTGCCGCCGCATGCCACCACAATTTTCATTACCAGTCCCTTTCGTTGGGAGGAAGACGCAATCTTCGCATCCGCGCCTTTTTCTCGGCTTCATGCTCGTCACTGCGCTCCTGCGCTTTCTTTAAAACGGCTTGAGTCTCCCTGTCGTCGGAATCATCTCCGGACGCGTCTTTTTCGTCTTTCCCGTCGGCGTCCTCATTTTCGCTCTCTTTCCCGGAGTCGTCGTCCTTCGCGTTCTGTCCGTCGCTGCGAGGATCTCCGTTTTTGTCATCACCGCCGCCGTCATTCCGGTTTTTACCGTTCTTCCGATTCCGGTCGGGATCACGTGAATTGCGAGAGCCGTCCGATTTGCCGTCGTTGGGAAGCAGTCTGGAAATCTCGACGGCTGTATCGAGAGCCTTTCGCTGATTTTCCGCCGCCGGCTTCTCGACGCACTCTATCTGCAGCTTCTCGAGTCTCGTAGCCAGATCGGCTATCTTTGCCTGTGTCTCGGCCGTAAAGGGCGGTTTGTTGGTGTCGGCCGCGGCGGCCTGTTCATAGGCTTTAGCCCATGCGGGGAACTTCGCCCTGAACGCGCGCGTAAAATCGAGAGCCTCGTTCTGCCACGGTCTTCCGCATTCGGCGGCGACGTTCCGGCACGCGTTCGACTGGTTGACGATCACCTCGCCGATCGCTTCCGGCGGAAGCACGAAAGCCTTATAGAACCCGGTGAACGCGTCTTCGGCCGCGGCGATTGCGTATGATGCGTCCGGGTCTATATCGGATATCTGACGCGCCGCCTCCTCGGTCTTCTTCCGCAGTTCGTCGACCTGAAGAGAGATTTCGGCGGCCTCCTTTTCGTTAGTGACGGCCCGGCAAACCGCTTCTTTGAGCGAAAGCCACGTGTCGGCGAGTTTCTCCGCCGCCGCGCCGCACTCGTCGGCCTTGGCGACGGCCCTGTCGGCGTCGTTCGTCGATAGGGCCACCATCTCGGGGATGTCCGCCAGCAACCGCCTTGATTCGGCCACGGCCTTCTTGAGCAACTGCTGCGGAGGCGTGTTTTTAGACGATTCTATGACGGAATCTATGCGCCTGGTTTCTCTGAGTTCAGGAAGCTGCGCGACCGCAAGCGAAAAATTCCTGACGAGCCGGGGGTTTTCGGGATCTGCACGAAGAGCGATCTGAGCGGCCGACGCGGCCTCTTCGAGGCGCGAAAGCGCATCCTCCGCCCCGGGCTTACGTGCGGCGTCATATTCGAGTTTCGCCACGATCTCCGCCGCGCGCGCGCCGTGCGTCCGCGAAAGCATGATCGGGCGGAGCGTCGAAAGAGCGTTGGTCGCATCGCCCGCCCTGTAATGATCCACGCCCTCGTTGAAGATTTCCGAATCGGTCTTCTCGCGAGCGCTCTCACCGGCGGCCGGGAGAGCCGTCGCAAAAAAGGCGAGCATCAAAATCAACGCTGATTTCACCATTGCGGACACCGATCCTACTTCTCTTTTATCGTGCCTTTCAGAACGGCGATGAAAGCCGACTGGGGAACGTTGACGTGGCCGAACTCCTTCATGCGGGCCTTGCCGCGCTTCTGCTTCTCCAGAACCTACATCTTTCGCGTGACGTCGCCGCCGTAGAGCTTGGCGAGAACGTCCTTGCGGAACGGGCGGATGTCCTCGCGCGCGATGATCTCGCGCCCGATCGCCGCCTGGACGGGAATCTTGAACTGGTGCGGCGGAATCGAATCGGCGAGCGCCTTGCACATCTGGATGCCGCGCGTTCTCGCCTTGTCGCGGTGGACCATCGTCGCGAACGCGTCGACCGTCTCGCCGTTGAGGAGGATATCCATCTTGACGATGTCGGAGACCTGATAACCCGCCGGCTCGTAGTCCATCGACGCGTAACCGTGGGATACGGACTTGAGCGTGTCGTGGAAATCGATGAGTATCTCGTTCAACGGGAGCATGCAGTGGAGCATCACGCGCTTGGCGTCGATCGTCTCCGTGCCTTCGACGAGGCCTCGGCGGTCCATAACTATGCGCATGACGTCTCCGATCGACCCGGACGGCGTTATGATGCGCGCCTTGAGCGTCGGCTCGGCGATCGATTCGAGCGCCGAAGGATCGGGCATCTGAAGAGGATTGTCGAGATCGCGCTCCTCGCCGTTTTTCATCTTAAGCTTGTAGACCACGCCCGGAGAGGTCGAGATGATGTCGAGATTGAACTCGCGCCTTAAGCGCTCCTGCACGATCTCCATGTGAAGAAGCCCCAAAAAGCCGCAGCGGAAGCCGAATCCGAGAGCAAGAGAACTTTCGTGATGGAACGTGAAGGCGGAATCGTTAAGATGAAGCTTCTCCAACCCCTGCGCCACCTTCTGGAACTCATCGGTCGACATCGGATAAATTCCGCAGAAAACCGTGGGATGGATATCCTGAAATCCTTCAAGCGGCTCGTCCGATCCGAGCTTTGTGGTCGTAAGAGTATCGCCGATTTTAATTTCGCTCGGGTCTTTGACCGTGCCGACGATGTAGCCGACCTGTCCAGCCTCAAGGCGATCGACCGGTTTTTTGTTGGGCGAGAAAATGCCAACTTCGTGAACGGTGGTCGAGACGTGCGAGCCCATAAAGGTTACGCCTTGTCCAGCTTTGAGCGAACCGTCCACTACGCGCACGTAAGTGATAACGCCGCGGAATTCATCGAATACGGAGTCGAACACAAGTGCGCGCAAAGGCGATTCCGTGCCGCGCGTCTCGGGCGGAGGGATGCGCTTGACGATCGCCTCAAGAACATCTGCGCACCCGACTCC
>JAZQTB010000059.1:0-11793 GCA_045630425.1 Kiritimatiellia bacterium
TGGCAGTAGTGCGAGACTTGAGCCCGAAGCGACCCCAGCCGAAGCGAATCTCATGTCCGTTCTCATCAATGACTGATGTCCTACGACCGAGCGCGTCATAAGAGTATGCACATTCAGAGCCGTCAGGGAACTTCTCTTTCAGAACCTTGCCGAACGCATCGCGCTCAAAAGACTTCGTAAGACCGTCTTGATCGGTGTACGATATGGGACGTCCCGCACCGTCATAGACAACTGAAAGCGAGGAATATATCTCATTTTCACTGGCGCGTTCTATCCGAGATACAAGCCCAGCATTATTATATGAATATTTAGTCTGAACTCCGTTTACATCCGTTATTGAAACGGGCATGTTAAATTTATCATAAGAAATCTTTGTCGCATTACCAAGCGGATCGCGGACCAAAATCGGATAGCCTGCCTTATTGTAAACAGCTTCTCTCTTACCGCGCCCGTCGTCAACGGATATCACATTATCATATCTATCGCGGGAAAGGCGCGTCGTTACCGTGGAAGTGCCATTGCCATTCAGAAGTGACACCGCAACAGGCTTGCGACCCTTTCCATAGGTAAATGATGCAACGGGCTCGATAGTTCTTTCGCCGTGAGCACGACGCGAAGCTTTTGTAAGGCGTCCTTCATTATCATACTCAAAGTTTCTGTCGTTACCGAAACGATCGCGTACGCGCGTAACATTGCCGCTCTTTGCGTCGTAGCGATAGGAAATAAGATCATCACCCTTACCGTCTACTATCTTTCTGACTTTGCCTAAATATGCGACATCATACCGCATGAAATAGTAAATCGTCGCCTTCTTGCCGAGGAAATCCGAAACGGTAAACACTCCATTTTTCTGATCATAATGATATGAGGCCGTGCGGTTTGCCTTATCACGAAGCGTAACACCGCATTCGTAAGAATAGGAATAATCTCCATCAGAGACAATTCGTGCGGTGCGGCCAAATTTCTCGAAGGTAATATTTTCGCGCATTGCACCTTGCGAAATGGATGCGAGATAATTACCGTCATATCCTACATTCACTGCATCAAGTAAACCGCGCTTTATTGAAATAAGCTGAGGTCTTACAGGACGCGCAATCTTGCCATCCGCTGTATGTGGAAGGATTTCAAGTTTTCTATGCTCATAAGCAAATGTTGTGGTAATGCCGCTGATGGCAACTGCCTTCGCAAGTGTGCCATCGTATGAAAGAGATATGAAGTCAGTTCCGTTCTGAGAGACGGATAACAGTCGCCCCTTGTCATCATACAAAAAATCCGCATAGCGGCCTGTCGGGGTTACAATTTTTGATAATCTCCCTGAAGTATAGGAAAACGCCCAACCGACAAGAGACTTTTTGCCTTTAATAATCCAATTTCCGGATAAACGAGAATCGCCCGATGTTATATCTGCCTCCCATTCAGAATATGGGGCGTAATATCCACGCCCTGTTTTCGCCTCCTCGATGACCTCAATTTTAATAGCGTCCTTCGGTGTCTTCACACTTTTTAAGAAAAACTTAACTTTCTCACCCCAAGGTGATACCCAAAGCATACCGTCCTTATCCCAACGAGCGGACGACTCCAATTGAGGAGAGTGCCATGCAAAGCCGAATATGCCGGTCTTTTCCGATGACGAATCGTAGATAAGCTCAATCGGAATCGTCAACTCAGGAGAAAGACGAATTATGCCGAGCGAGCAATGCTCTACATAGCCAGCCTCAACGAGCGAGGCACGACCTGCCAAAAGCTTGCGCGAAGCGAAATTGACATTTTCCGCGGCGAATGTCGCAACCTCGGCTAATAATGCGAGAATTAAAGCGGCTATTCTATTAAACTTCATAACATTAAGCTTCATAATGTTTTCGGTTTCCTCATACGTCAGCTATGTTTGAATTTTAACAAATCCAACCCAAACAAGCAAGGAGAAGAATATGTCCCCGCGAGCTAACCCGCGCACCTCTTAAAAGTCGTTTATTCTAAGCGTTAAAGGAATGCGCATATGCACGAGGCTGCAGTAGACGTAAGGCCGACCGCCGCTTCGTACGGAATGAGTTTAAGGCGCTCTTTAACTCCCATGAAAACGCTGCCGCCCGTAGCGTGAAAGAAACTGCCGTGCGGGAGCGAATCGACAACCGTCGCGCCCGCATGTATCATCGCTGCCGCCGAAACGGGCGCGACGCCTGCATTTACGAGCGTCGTCGAAAATGTCTGCGAAGCGATCGTGGCGCCCGCGGTCGTAGACGCGGTCGCACCGGCCATCAGAATTCCGGAAATCGGCGCAAGCGCGAACATCGGCAGATTAAGCGCGTCCAAAAGCGCAATCATATCAGTATTAAGTTCCGACGCTTTCACAATCCCGGCAACCGTTCCCGTTCCGATGAGAAGAATCGCCACTCCGCTAACCTTGGAAAGTCCGAACTGAGAAAACTCGACCATGTCGCGCCATTTGCCGCAAGCGGCCATTGAAACGACTCCGCCGACGGGGAGCGCGATAAGCGGATCGACGGCAACACCGGCAAAGGGTCTTAGAGAGAGAAGCGCGACAACGCAAAGAGGTCCTGAAAGCGCACCTAAAAGAGCAGGTCTCTCCGAGGCGGCGCCTGAGTCGGCGGGAGCAACCTGGGCCGTATCTCCTCGACGGCGGATGCGCGAGGCAAGATACGCCGATAGCAACACGGAGGCGATAAAAGCGAACAGCGCCGGAATCAGGTTCGCTGCCATCAATTCCGTAAGCTCGATCTTGAACGCGTCGGCGGCCGCGATCGTGTTGGGGTTTGGCGAAATTATATTGCCCGCCTTACCGCCTCCTATCATCGCGAGCAAAAGCGCGGGAACCGGAATTTTAGCGCGCGATCCGACGGCAAGCGCGACGGGAGCTACGGTAATTACGGCGATATCGACAAACACGCCGACCGAACAGACGACAGTAGTGGCGAACGCGACGGCGAGCAGCGCAAATCGTGCGCCGAGCCACGTAACGATAGTATCGGCGATTTTCGCCGCGCTGCCGGTCTTGACAAGGGCGCCGACAAGAACGCCGGAGGCCAGAATACGAAGAACGCTGGGCATCATGGATTGAGTCCCCGAAATCATCGCGCTCACGGTTCCAGTAAGTCCTCCGCCGCCGATGAGACCTCCTAACAACGCTCCGATTATGAGCGCGTACGCGGGCACTACTTTACGAATAATCAAAATGATCGCCAGCGATAGACCAATCAATGCGCCATAAGTTGTAAACATCTGAATGCCTGCTCCGTTGTATCTGTTAGATTTTTGGCCGCATTGCGGCAGTCGAGTGCCTCATCGAGCGTAACGATCGAACGCAGAATCGGGAAAAACGCATCGATTCCGTGCTCGTTGACCTTCCTAGCTCCGTCCGTAACGCAGCCAGAAAATGCAATAACTTTCTTGCCGTATTTCTTGGCGATCCGGGCGACGCCGATGGGAGCTTTACCCATCACCGTCTGCTCATCAAGGCGCCCCTCACCGGTAACGACGATGTCGGCGTCACGCACCCTCACTTCAAACCCGGTTTCTTCAAGAACTAACTGAACGCCGCTTTTAAGTTCGCCGCCGAGGAATGTCTTAAACGCAAATCCCAATCCACCTGCCGCTCCGGCTCCGGGAAAGTTCGCATCACCTCCCGCGACGGACGAATAAACCTTAAGCGCCTCGTCAAGTTCGGCGACCATCTCAGGCGTTGCGCCCTTCTGCGGGCCATATACCGCACTCGCGCCGTTCGGACCCAAAAGCGGATTGGTAACGTCGCACGCAATTTTAAAAACGCAATCCGAAAGCGCGGCTATAGCCTGTGACCTATCGATGCTTTTAAGGTCTCTAAGTGCCGCGCCTCCACGGGAAAGTTCGCTCCCGTTAAAATCGAGAAACTTAAAGCCGAGGGCTTGAAGCATTCCGACGCCGCCATCGTTAGTCGCACTTCCGCCGATGCCGACGATAAATTTGCGCGCGCCGTTCATGATAGCGTCGGCTATCATTTCACCTACGCCGTAAGTCGTGGTAAGAAGAGGATTTTTCTCGTCACCGGTAACGAGAGTAATTCCCGCCGCACGCGCCATTTCGATTACCGCAGTATTGCCGATAATTCCGTAAACGGCTGCAACCGGCTTTCCGGCGGGACCCGTTACCGTAATCTCGCGAAGTTCTCCGCCGAGCCCCGCAACCAGAGCCTCAAGAGTTCCCTCGCCTCCGTCCGCAAGAGGGCGGACATCACATACCGCATCAGGAAAAACCCGATGAACTCCATCGGCAATAGCCTTACCTCCTTCGACGGAACTAAGACTCCCCTTCATTGAATCTATAGCTATAACAACTTTCATCCTTAATATTATACCAAATACTAAAAAAAACCGCCGCTAAAAAAGCGACGGTCTTTTTTAGTACCCTTAATAAGGCTCAGCTTAGCCGACCGTACCACCGGCGGCCTCAATCTTGGCCTTGGCGGCCGCGGAGCAAGGAACCTTGACGGTAAACTTCTTGGTGAGTTCGCCGTTGCCGAGAACCTTGATTTTCGGGCGCTTGTTGTCGGAGAATCCGGCCTTGGCGAGAGTCTCGACGGTGATTTCGGCACCGGCTTCGAACTTCTTCTCGAGATCGGAAACGTTGACGCCGAGAGCCTTGGCGTTGAACGCCGCATTGTTGAAGCCACGCTTGGGAATACGGCGGACGAGGGGCATCTGGCCGCCTTCGAAGCCGAGTTTCTGCTTGTGACCCTTGCGGGCGCCCTGACCCTTGTGACCGCGCGTGGACGTCTTGCCCATGCCCGAACCACAGCCGCGGCCGACGCGTTTACGACGCTCGCGGGCTCCGGGGGTATTGGTGAGATTGCTCAATTCCATGATAGTAACTCCTTTCGCACTTACGCTCTGGCGGTGGCGATTTCTTCGGCCGAACGGAGCTTCAAGAGAGCGTTCATCGTAGCCTTGACTACGTTGAGACGGTTCTTGGATCCGAGCGACTTGCCTACGGCGTCACGGATGCCGACCGCTTCGAGAACGGGACGCATACCGCCGCCGACGATGAGACCCGTTCCGTCGGGAGCCGGCTTCAGAAGAACGCGGCCGCCGTCGCAAACGCCCTCAACCTCGTGGGGGATCGTTTTGCCCTTGAGCGTGATCTTGCGCATATTCTTGCGCGCTGCCTCGCCGCCCTTGCGGATGGCGTCAGAGACTTCATTGGCCTTGCCGAAACCGACACCGACCTTGCCCTCCTTGTCACCGACGACGATGACGGCGGAGAAGCTCATACGACGACCGCCCTTGACGGTCTTGGCGCAGCGGTTAACGAACACATTGTGCTCGTCGAGATCGTCCTGCTGGGCCATCTCGTTACGCTTATCGCGATTCTGAGCCATAATTACTTAGCCTCCTCTTTCTTAGCGCTGATCGAAAGGCCCGCCTCGACGGCAGACTCGACGATGGCCGCGACGCGGCCGGTGTACTTGAAGCCACCGCGGTCGACGACGACGGTCGCGATACCCGCGGCCTTGGCGGCCGCAGCGGCGGCCTGACCGAGGCTCTTGGCAACTTCGAGATTGTTCTTCGTCTCTTTGAGCGAGCTCGCGGAGGCGAGAGTCTTGCCGGCATCGTCGTCGATGAACTGAACGTACATGTTCTTGTTCGTGACGCAGATGGACATACGCGGACGCTCCGCGGTACCGACGATGCGCTGACGGAGGCGCAGATGCCTCTTCTGGCGCTGAACTTTGCGATTGAACATTTCGCTTTCTCCCTACTGTCGCGATTAAGCGACCTTCTTGCCCTGTTTGCGGCGGATCTTCTCGCCGACGTACTTGATGCCCTTGCCCTTGTAGGGTTCGGCCGGGTAGAACGCGCGGATGCGGGCGGCTGCTTCGCCGACGAGCTCCTTGCTGATACCCTTAACCGTGACCTGGAGACCGTCGTTCTCGACGGTAACGGTCAATCCCTCGGGGATGGCGTAGATTTTGGGAGACGCGAAACCGAGCGAAAGAGCGAGTTCGCTGCCCTTGAGGACAGCCTTGAAACCCGTACCTTCGATCGAAAGCTGCTTCGTGTAGCCCTGCGACACGCCGATAACCATGTTGTTGATCAGCGCGCGGGCGAGACCGTGGAAGTTACCGTATTTATCATCGTCGGCGCAAGCGACTTTGAGAATACCGTCTTCAACATTCGCCGTGATGCCTTCATGCATCGTGTAGGAAAGCTCACCGAGCTTGCCCTTAGCCGTCACTTTCTGACCCTCGACCGTGACTGTTACGCCCTCGGCGAGTTTGACGGGTTCTTTTCCGATTCGAGACATTGTCTTATGGCTCCTGAATTATGCGATTGTGCAAAGAATTTCTCCACCGACCTTCGCCGCACGAGCCTCTTTACCGGACATGACGCCCTTGGAGGTCGAGAGGATGGCGAGGCCCATGCCGCCGAGAACGGCAGGGATTTCGGGGACCGATACGAACTTGCGAAGACCGGGCTTCGAGATGCGCTTAAGCTCCGTGATGGCCGGAACGGCACGATCGGAGTACTTGAGCGTAATCACGAGCTTCTTCGGGAATTCGCTTGTCATGACGACGTCGGCGATGTAGCCGGCTTCCTTCATGACGCGGGCGATTTCGCCCTTCATGTTGCTCGCAGGCGTCTCGACGGAGTGAAGGCGGGCCTTCAAGCCGTTGCGGATCGTCGTGAGCATGTCGGAAATGGGATCGATAGTCATTTTAAGATTCCTTCCCTCTAATAATTACCACGAGGCCTTCGTTACACCGGGGATGAGACCGGCAACAGCGAGTTCGCGGAAGCACAGACGGCAAACACCGAACTTGCGGATGTAAGCGTGACGACGGCCGCAACGCTGGCAGCGGTTGTACGCGCGAACCTTGAACTTGGGCGTCTTCTTCTGCTTTTCAATCAAGCACTGCTTAGCCATGATTAGTTCCTCCCTGCGAACGGCATACCCATGGAGTTGAGAAGCTCCTTGGCGGCCTTATTGTCAGTCGAGCTCGTCACGAACGTGATGTCCATACCGGAGTGGGCCGAACCTTCCGCGATGATTTCGGGGAAGATCGAGTGCTCCTTGAGACCGAGCGTATAGTTGCCGCGGCCGTCAAAGCCACGGTTGGAGACGCCGCGGAAGTCGCGGATACGGGGGAGAGCGACCGAAATGAGACGGTCGGCAAATTCCCACATACGCTCACCGCGCAGCGTGACCTTGGCGCCGATGATCATACCCTCGCGGAGCTTGAAGTTCGAGATCGACTTCTTCGCGCGGCAGAGCTGGGGCTTCTGGCCTGTGATCGCCATGAGGTCGTCAGCGAGCTGCTTCTGCTCGTCCTTGGAAACGATGCCGAAGCCCATGTTGATGACGATCTTCTGGAGGCGGGGAACGAGCATCTTGTTGGTCGTACCGAGCTTCTGTTCAAGCTCGGCAACCATGCGGCTCGTATATTCGTCTTTAAGTCTTGCCATGATGGTCAGTTCCTTAGATTAGAGGGTTTTGCCGCTCTTGACGGAGACTCTGAGCTTCTTGCCGTCCTTGACTTCGGTCTTGACGCGCGTAGCGCACTTCTTGTCCGAATCGTAAGGCATAAGCTTGCAGAGGCGGATGGGCATTTCCTTGTCGATGATGCCGCCGGGAGTATTCTCGGTGCGACGCATGGCCTTCTTGTGGACGTTGACGCCCGCAACGATGGCCGTACCCTTCTTGGGATCGACGCTGGTGACGGTACCGGTCTTGCCGGCGGAAGTTCCGCTGGTGACGATAACCGTGTCGTTCTTCTTGATTCTTGCGATAGCCATTGTTAGTACTCCTTGAATTAGACCACTTCCGGGGCCATCGAAAGAATCTTCATGTAGTTCTTCTCGCGGAGCTCACGGGCGACAGGTCCGAAAACGCGGGTGCCGATCGGGTTGAGCTTGGCGTCAACGAGAACGCAGGCGTTCTGGTCGAAGTGAACCGTGGAGCCGTCCTCGCGGCGGATCGGCTGACCCGTGCGGACGATGACGGCCGTCGCGACGGAGCCCTTCTTGATGGAGCTCGTGGGCGACGCTTCCTTGATGGCAACGCGGATGATGTCGCCCAGGTGGGCGTATTCCTTACGCTGGCCCTTGATGCGGAAGCACATAGCGCGCTTGACGCCCGTGTTGTCCGCTACTACGAGGTTGGAGAGTTCCTGTAACATTTCGACTTCTCCTTACTTGACGATGCGCCAACGCTTGGTGGCACTCATCGGGCGGGTTTCCATAATGGTGACGTTGTCACCGACCTTCGCCGTGTCGGCCTCGTCGTGAACGTGGTACTTCTTGGTACGCGTAACGACCTTGCCGTAAACGGGGTGGAGTTCGCGGTAGCTGACCGTGACGACCACGCTCTTCGCGCCCATCTTGGACGCAACGACGCCTTTGCGCACCTTGCGCGCGCCGCGATTATTGGTTTCCGTGCTCATCAGATCTTGACTCCTGCGCGGGTGATAAACTTCGTGTGAATTCCGATCTTGGTGGCAGCGAGACGGAGGCACTCCTTAGCGATCTCCTCGTTAACACCGCCGACTTCGAACAGAACCTTACCGGGAAGGATAACGGCAGCCCAGAACTCAGGGTTACCCTTTCCTCCGCCCATACGGACTTCGATGGGCTTGCGGGTTACGGGCTTGTCGGGGAACACGCGGATCCACAACTTGCCTTTACGCTTCATTTCGCGGTTGATCGCGACGCGGCACGCCTCGATCTGGGTCGCCGTGAGAAGACCGCGGGTGAGAGCCTTGAGGCCGAACTCGCCGTAAGCGAGCTCAGTACCCGAAGTCGCGTAACCGGAGCGGTTACCCTTGGAGACCTTGCGGAATTTAACTCTTTTAGGCATCAACGGCATGTCTTACCTACCTTCCTTGCGGTCGCCGCGCTCACGACGCTCGCCACGGCGCTCGCCGCGGGGCTGACGGGGCTGGAAACCTTCTTTCTTGCAGATCCAAACCTTGATACCGATCTTGCCGGCGGTGGTGTTGGCTTCTGCGAAACCATAGTCGATGTTGGCTCTCAAGGTGTGGAGCGGAACGGAACCCTCGCGGGACCACTCGACGCGGGCGATTTCAGCGCCGTTGATACGGCCGCCGGCCTTGACCTTGATACCCTCAACGCCCATGTCCATGGCGACCTTCATCGCACGCTTCATCGCACGCTTAAGAGCGATACGACGCTCGAGCTGCTGAGCGATCGACTCGGCGACGAGCTGAGCGTCGGCGTCGGCGCCCTGGACTTCCTTGATCTCGAGGTAGACTTCTTTCTTCGTCACCTTCTCGAGCTGGGTACGCATCGCCTCAACATCGCCACCCTTGCGGCCGAGGATAACACCAGGGCGAGCGCTGAAGAGTGTGACGCGAACGCGGTTGGCGTAGCGCTCAATGAGAATCTTGGAGATACCGGCCTCAGAGAGCTTAGCCTTGCAGAGATCGCGGATCTTCTGATCTTCGATGAGGAACGCGCCGAAGTTCTTCTTGGGAGCGAACCAGCGGCTGCCCCAAGCGTGGGTAACGCCGATACGAAAACCGATAGGATTAACCTTCTGACCCATTATTTCGCCTCCTTCTTGACGTCGGTAAGGACCACCTTGCAATGGCACATGCGGCGGGCGATCGGATGAGCGGAGCCGCGGGCCGTGGGCCAGTAGCGACGCATACGGATAGATTCGTCGAAAACGCTGAGCTTGACGATCATCGAGCCGGGCTCGGCGACGCCGTTGTTGTTCTTAGCGTTAGCGATAGCCGAAAGGAGCGTCTTGCGGAGAATTTCCGCCGCCTTCTTGGGCGAGTATTCGACGACCTTCAGCGCGTCAGCGGCCTTGAGCCCCTGACAAGCACGCGCGAGGGGACGGCCCTTGGCCGCCGACATACGCGCATTACGGGTGATGGCAACTACTTCCATTTTCAAAACCCTTTACTTAGCCTTGGCAGCGGAGTTGCCGTGCGTCTTGAACGTACGCGTGGGAGCGAACTCGCCGAGCCTGTGGCCGACCATGTTTTCAGTAATGAAGATCGGCATGTGCTGTCTACCGTTGTGGATCGCGAAGGTAAGACCGACGAAATCGGGCAATACCATAGAGCGACGGCTCCACGTTTTGATAGGCTGCTTCTTGCCGCTAGCCTGCATCTTCTCGACCTTGCGGAGGAGGCTTTCCTCGACATAAGGCCCCTTCTTAAGAGAACGTGCCATGTATTATTTCCTCCTCTTGACAATAACCTTATCGGACGCCTTGCGCTTAGCACGGGTCTTGCCGCCCTTAGCGAGCTGACCCCAAGGTGAGCGCGGATGCGAACCGCCTGAAGTACGACCTTCACCACCGCCCATCGGGTGATCGACCGGGTTCATCGCAACACCGCGAACCGTAGGACGAATGCCCATGTGGCGCTTGCGGCCGGCCTTACCGAGGGAGATGGAATCCCAATCCTTGTTACCGACCGTACCGATGCAAGCGAGGCAGCGGCCGTTGAAAATTCTGACTTCGCCGGAGGGCATCTTCAAGGTAACGGTGCCGTTCGAGCGGGCCATAACCTGGCAGGCATTACCGGCGGAGCGGCCAATCTTGGCGCCCTGACCG
Organism: Kiritimatiellia bacterium; assembly: GCA_045630425.1. Taxonomy (GTDB): domain Bacteria; phylum Verrucomicrobiota; class Kiritimatiellia; order RFP12; family UBA1067; genus UBA1067. The sequence continues at coordinate 10,576 of JAZQTB010000059.1, forward strand.
GGAACGAGCTCGATGGCGTGGACCATGAGGCCGAGGGGGATCTGAATGAGCGGGAGGCAGTTGCCGACCGAAGCTTCAGCCTTAGGGCCGTTCATGACCTTCATACCCGGCTTAAGACCCTCGGGAGCGAGGATGTAGCTCTTAACGCCGTCAGCGTACTCGATGAGAGCGAGGTAAGCGCTGCGGGTAGGATCGTAAGCGATATCCTTAACGATCGCCTCGACATCAAACTTGTTGCGCTTGAAGTCGACGAGGCGCAGACGCTGCTTAACGCCGCCGCCGCGATGACGGGTCGTGATGCGGCCCTGATTGTTGCGGCCCGCGGTCTTGCGGACGGCCTTCGTCAGGCTCTTCACCGGCTTCTTCTCGGTGATTTCGTCAAACGTCGCGGAAAGGCGGAAGCGCATTCCCTGCGAGCGTGCTTTATATGATTTAAGTCCCATTGTATCTCTCCTTAGACCTGCTCAATGCGCTCGCCGGCCTTAACGGTGACGATGGCTTTCTTCCAGGTAGGTTCGGTTACAGCGCGACGGGTGCCGCGGATATACCTGAGCCCGCCCTTCATGTTGGCGGTGCGGACCGCGAGAACGTGAACGCCGAACTTCTTTTCGACTGCGTCTGCGATCTGGGGCTTGCGAGCGTCAACAGCGACCTCGAGAATATAGCGGTTCTGAGTGCTGAGGATCGAGCCCTTCTCGGTGATCAAAACTTTCTTGATAACTTCTTCGTTCGTCATGGCTTTCATTCCTTACTTGGCCATGCGGGCCATGAGAGCGTCGAAGCCGGCCTGGTCGCAGACGACGGTCTTGTTCGCCATGAGCGTGTAGACGTCGAGAGCCTGCGCGGTCGAATAGTCGACGCGGGGAAGGTTCGAGGTGACGAGAAGCGTGGTGTCATCGACTTCCTTCTGGATGACGAGCGCGGAGCGCGTCACGCCGAGGTTCTTGAGAAGCGCCGCCATGAGCTTGGTCTTGGGGGCTTCGAACTTGAACTCGGAGACGACGATGATCTCGCCAGCGACGATCTTTTCCGAAAGAGCGCGCTTGAACGCGAGCTTCCACACCTTCTTGTTGAGCTTCTGCTCGAAGTCGCGGGGCTTGGGGCCGTGCGCGACGCCGCCGCCGCGCCAAACAGGCGACTGACGGAAACCGGCGCGGGCGTTACCCGTACCCTTCTGCTTCCAGGGCTTCTTGTTGGAACCGGCGACTTCGCCTTTGC
>JAZQTB010000060.1:0-9932 GCA_045630425.1 Kiritimatiellia bacterium
TTTGAACAACCATCGGAGTTTATAAAACTAAGCGCCGCGTAAAATAATAAACTCTATTTCTTCTTCAGCGGATCACCCTTATCTCACTTTTTTGAAAACTGGGATAAATCATCCCAGAAAAAGTGGGACGCCGGTGCGGGCAGGTTGACTGTAGACCTAAGAATCGGGTATAATGATTCAAATTATACAATCGGAAGAATAACTATGAGCGAAAAAATCACGATGCGGAACGGGAAGCTGTGTGTTCCCGAAAATCCTGTAATTCCTTTTGTCGAGGGCGACGGTACGGGCCCTGATATCACGAAGGCTGCGATGGTCGTCTGGAACGCCGCGGTCGAAAAGGCCTACGGCGGCAAGCGAAAAATCGAGTGGAAAGAGGTCCTCGCGGGCGAGAAGGCTTTCAATAGGACGGGAGAGTGGCTCCCCAAGGAGACGCTCGACACCTGCCGCGACTGCCTCGTGTCGATCAAGGGTCCTCTTACGACGCCCGTCGGCGGCGGCATCCGCTCGATCAACGTCGCCATGCGTCAGGAGCTCGATCTTTACGTCTGTTTAAGGCCCGTCAGATACTTCCAGGGCGTTCCCTCCCCCGTTAAGCGTCCCGAACTTACCGACATGGTGATCTTCCGCGAGAATACCGAAGACATCTACGCCGGTATCGAATGGATGAACGGGACGGCCGAAGTCGAGAAGATAAAGGCGTTCCTCCTCGGCGAGATGGGGGTAAAGAAAATCCGCTTCCCCGAGACGTCCTCGATCGGCATCAAGCCCGTCTCTCTCGAAGGCACCGAGCGCCTCGTCCGCGCGGCGATCGAGTACGCGATCGACAACGACCGCAAGTCGGTGACGCTCGTTCACAAGGGCAATATCCAGAAGTTCACCGAAGGCGCGTTCCGCGACTGGGGCTATAAGCTCGCTCAGCGCGAATACGGTGCGACGCTCATCGACAAGGGCCCCTGGTGCGAGTTCAGGAATCCCAAGACCGGCCGCACGATCGTCGTCAAGGACTGCATCTGCGACGCGTTCCTGCAGCAGATCCTGACGCGCCCCGCCGAATACGACGTGATCGCGACGCTCAACCTGAACGGCGACTACGTTTCCGACGCGCTCGCCGCGACCGTCGGCGGAATCGGCATCGCTCCCGGCGCGAACATCAACTATTCTACGGGCGTCGCCGTTTTCGAGGCGACACACGGCACGGCTCCCAAGTACGCGAATCTCGATAAGGTCAATCCCGGCTCGCTCATTCTTTCGGGCGAGATGATGCTCCGCTACATGGGCTGGACCGAGGCTGCCGACAAGATCATCGAGGCTATGGACAAGGTGATCGCCGCGAAAACCGTCACTTACGATTTCGCCCGCCAGATGGAGGGCGCGACTGAGGTGAAGTGCTCCGAATTCGCCGCCGCGCTCGCCGCCGCGATATAATATGAAAATCGCTCTTGCGGGAGATGTCGCGCTTGAACTGATTGCGCCTTACTTCCGCAAGGCGGGATTCGAAGTTTACGTTCCCGCGGGATTCGCCGCGTGGAGGCAGGAACTGATAGACAAGGATTCGCCCCTGAACAGGTTCGGGGCGGATCTTGTTTTTGACGTGACGGCCTATGATGATGTTCTTTCCAAAGAAGTGCCGGACTTCTTTGACGAAAGAATGCGGGTTTTGGCGTCGATGCCGTATTCGTTGGATGCGATCGACGCGCTCGTCGAGGAAGCGGAGTTTTCTCTCCTGGCCGCGCCGAAAAAGATTCTCGCGCTCGACGCCGACAACACCCTTTGGAAGGGTATTTTGAGCGAAGACGGGCGCGACGCGCTTAAGCCGTTCGTAGAATTCCAGAAGGGTGTTCTTAAACTCAGAGAGAAGGGCGTCGTTCTCGTGCTCCTGACGAAGAACGATCCGGGCGAAAACTTCATGCGCGCGGATATGCCGATTAAAGACGCAGACTTCGCCGTAAGAAGAATCAACTGGGCGCCCAAGGCCGGAAATCTCATCGAAGCCTGCCGCGAACTCAACCTTTCGGCCGACAGCGTCGTTTTTGTTGACGACAATCCCTTTGAGCGCGCCCAGATGAAGGCGCATTTGCCAGAAGTGACCGTTGCTCCGTTTCCGAAGGATCTGTTTAGGCCGACGCAATTTCTACGCCGCTTAGGGCAATATTTTTTCAGCGACATCGGCAAAACGGACGAAGATCGCCTTCGCGCCGCAGATTACGCGTCCCGCGCAAAGGTTGACGTAAGCGCATTCAGTACCGTTGGAGAATATCTCGAAAGTTTGAATCTTGAGGTTGCTCCGTCGCTGGCGCGGAAAGGCGATATTCCGCGATTGGCGCAGATGGCCGGGAAGACGAACCAGTTCAACGCGACGACAATCCGCCGAGACGAGCGCGATTTCGAGACGCTTATCGACGATGACACGAAGAAGGTTTTCGTATTCCGCACCCGCGACAGGTTTGCCGAACAGGGGATAGTCTGCTATATTGTCGCCGATTTGACCGTAAAGCGGATTACAGATTTCGTCATGAGCTGCCGCGCAATGGGGCGGACGCTCGAGTTTTTTGCATATGATTACGTTAAAAAAGCCCTGGGGGAGGATTATCCGATCGACTTCTCTGCGACCGCGAAGAACGGACCGTTTAGAGAATTTCTCGAAAAGGGCGTAGGGAAATCAACATATTACAGCGTTTCCGAAGCATTGTCTTAAAGCGGAAGATTCAGTTTGACCGGCGATGAAAAAACATCGCGATTGAGCCCCAGGGACGCGGCTTGAAAATTGCAAAAATCCGACGAATTTTGCTATAATGTGCCGATATGGAATTTGAAAATACTATAGGTTTAGAAACTCACGTCCAGCTGAAGACCAACACAAAGATGTTCTGCGGGTGTCTGCTTAAGACGGGATGCGAGCCCAACACCAACGTCTGTCCCGTCTGTCTCGGCTATCCGGGCGCTTTGCCCGTCATGAACAAGGAGGCGGTAAAACTTACCGTGATGAGCGGTCTTATGCTCGGATGCGAGATAAACCGCCACGCGACATTCGACCGCAAAAACTATTTCTATCCCGATATGGCCAAGGATTACCAGATTTCCGAAAACGGCAATCCACTGTGCATCGGCGGCGGCGTCGAGATCACGCGCGCGGACGGGACCAAGAAGTTCATCCGCATCAACCACATCCATCTCGAAGAGGACGCCGCGAAGATCAACCACTACGCTACGAGCTCCGGCGTCGACTTCAACCGCGGCGGCACGCCTCTTATGGAGATCGTCTCCGAGCCCGATATCTCGTCGGCCGACGGGGCGGTCGCGTATCTGACCGCGCTTAAGGAGATTCTCGTCTACGCCGGCGTGTCCGACTGCAACCTCGAAGAGGGCAACATGCGCTCTGACGTCAACATTTCGATCCGTCCCGTCGGCGAGACGAAGCTCGGAACGAAGGTTGAGATCAAGAACATGAACTCCTTCAGCGGAATTCACGCGGCGCTTCTTCACGAGGCGCGCCGTCAGCGCGAGTGCGTGATCCGCTCGATACCGATCGTTCAGGAGACGCGCCGCTGGGACGCCGACGCTTTGGAGACGGCCTCGATGCGCACGAAGGAAAACGCCCACGACTACCGTTATTTCCCCGAACCCGATCTGGTGCCCGTGGAACTTTCCGAGGATCTTATCGCCGAATGGAAGGCGCTTCTGCCCGAGAAGCCCGAGACGCGCCGTAACCGCATGATCGAGGATTACGGCATCGCCGAATACGACGCCGAGGTCCTTTCTCAGCACAAGGTCAACGCCGACTACTTCGAGGCCGCCGCGAAGGGGCTCGACAAGAAAACGGCCAAGGCGCTCTGCAACCTCTTCATGTCCGACGTGATGGCGCTCATCAACGCCACAGGCAAGACTATTTCCGAATGCGCGATGGAGCCGGCCGCTCTCGCGTCTTTGGTCAAAATGGCCGCCGCCGGCACGATCAACGGTCCGACGCTCAAGGAGCTTCTCCCCGAGATTTTCGGGAAGGGCGGAGATCCCGAGGCCATAGTCAAGGAGCGGGGTCTCGGAGCCGTAAGCGATCTTTCGGCGCTCGAGGCGTTCGTCGATCAGGCGATCGCGGCGAATCCCGGTCCCGTCGCCGACTTCAAGAACGGCAAGAAGGCCGCTGCCGGCTTTTTCGTCGGTCAGGTCATGAAACTTTCGAAGGGGAAGGCCGACCCGAAAATCGTCGGCGGACTCGTCGCCAAAAAACTCTCGTCGTTATGAAGATAAAACTCGTCGCTTCGGCACTGATCCTATCCGCGCTCACGGGCTGCAATTCCTTCAAGGTCATGCAGTCCAACAGTTTCATCGATGAGGACGGCAATCTCATAATCGTCAGGTACGGCCAGCTCGCCAAGCCCCACAAGACGCAGTTCGTCTCGCCGGTGAACGGCAAAACGCTCGATATGCAGTCCAAGCTGGCCGTAAAGGTGACTCTGCCCGACGGCGGGAACTTCACCGGTTATCAGTGCATGAACATGCTGCGCACCGGGACGATGTACAAGTCGTCCAATGAGAAGTGGCTTTACCACGCCAACGGAACGTCGTGCTCCGTCTATCTCATCAACGAGCAGGGCGACGATTATCTGCTTGTCTTCAACGGCGTTTTGAGCGAAGGCTCGGAAGGCGGGCCTTTGAGATGAATCCTCTCGACAACATCTGCGTGGTTCTGGTCGGAACGCTTTACACGGGCAACGTCGGTTCGGCGTGCCGCGCCATGGCCAACATGGGCATAAGGCATCTGCGCCTTGCCGCCCCCAATCTTCAGAATTCGTGGGACGAGGGCGAGCGCATGGCCGTTCACGCGACCGATGTCATGAATTCGCGCGAGGAGTTCGCGTCGTTCGAGGAGGCCGTCGCCGACTGCATCGCCGTCGTCGGAACCACGGCCCGCGAAGGTCTTTACCGCCAGCACGTGAAGGCTCCGCGCGACTGCGCCGCCGACATTCTCGCGCTCGCTTCGCAGGGCAGGGTCGCGATCGTTTTCGGGCGCGAGGACAAGGGTCTTCTGAACGAAGAGGTCGCCCAGTGCACCCATCTCGTGAGAATCCCGGTCGACGAGGGATATACTTCGATCAATCTCTCCCAGGCCGTGCTGATCGCCTGTTACGAACTTTTTACCGCGTCGGGACGCTATGAGCCGCCGCACGAGAAGGCGCCTCCCGCCGTTCAGGCCCAGAAGATGCAGCTTATGAAGAACTGGGCCGGCATGCTCTGCGGAATCGGTTTCATGAAGCCGGAGCAGACCGACCATTTCATGCAGGGCTTCCACAGGGTCTTTTCGCGGGGCGTCTATTCGCGCGACGACGCCGCGCTGATGCTCGGCGTGGCCCGTCAGGCGCTTTGGGCCGCCGCCAGGGCCGAAGAGAACTCCTCGCAGGGGAAGGGCGGGTCCAATGGATAAGCTGGCCTACATCGCCAGGCGACTTCTGCTCGTGATACCGACGTTCATCGGCATTACGCTGGTGTGCTTCAGCCTTACGAGATTTCTCCCCGGCGGACCGGTGGAGATGCGTCTGATGAAGATGCGCGGGATGGATTCCGGCGGCGGCGAGGTCGCGGCGTCTTCCCAGACCGCCGGCGCGAGCGTCACCGAGGAATACCGCAGGCAGCTGGAGCGGCAGTTCGGCTTCGACAAGCCGATTTACGAGCAGTATTACGACTGGCTCGTCATCAACCGCATGGGGATGAATCTTCCCTCCTACGATTATCCCAACAAGACGGCGTGGCAGCTCATCAGAAGCAGAATTCCGATTTCGGTGTGGTTCGGTCTTACGGCCTTCATGCTGACTTATCTCATCTGCATTCCGCTCGGAATCCTGAAGGCTCTGAAACACCGCCAGACGTTCGACGCGTTCTCGAGCCTTGTCGTTTTCATCGCGTACGCCATACCGAGTTTCGCTCTCGGCATGGCGCTCAAGGCTCTTTTCTGCGGTACCGTGGAGGGCCTTTGGGACGTCTTTCCGCTTGCCGGCGTTTCGAGCGACTTTGACGCCGAGCCGACCTTCTGGACATGGTTCTCCGACAGGGCCTGGCACATGTTCCTGCCGATCTGCTGCTACGTTTCGAGCTCGTTCGCGATGCTGACGCTTCTTATGAAGAACTCTCTTCTCGATCAGATTTCCGCCGATTACGTGCGCACCGTCATCGCCAAAGGCGGGTCGCGCCGCCGCGCCATCTGGGCTCACGCGTTCCGCAATTCGCTTATTCCCATCGCCACCGGCATCGGTCCGATGATCGGACTTCTCTTCGCCGGTTCGATCATCATCGAATCGATCTTCGAAATCCCGGGCATGGGGCGTCTTTCGTGGGACGCGCTCATAGGCCGCGATTATTCCGTCTTTCTGGCGCTTCTGTCGCTGACGGCGAGTTTCCAGCTTGTCGGAAATCTCATTTCCGACATCTTATATATGGTGATAGACCCAAGAATCGACTTCTCGAGGAAATGATCCATGTTTTCGCCTCTGACTAAAAAACGGTTTCGCGCGTTCAAGCGCATAAAGAGAGCCTGGTATTCTCTCGTCGCGCTTGCCGTCATTTACGTCGCCTGCCAGATCGTCGGGTTCTTCAGTCCCGTCGAAAACATAAAGCCTATCGATTCCGCGAGTCTCGAGAAATACCGCAAGCCCGTCGTCGAGAAGGTGTACGACGTGAAGACGGCCCGCTTCAACGTCGCCGGCGACGGCAGGGTCTACGGATTTGAAGGCCCCGACGAGGTTCTCGCGGCGTTAAAGGGCGCCGAAAACGTCAATGCCGCCGTCGCGGAACTTTCCTCCGGATACGACGTCTCCGTTAAAAGGCGCGACGGCTACACCCGCTTCTATCTTGAGCCGAGGGGCGCCCCGTCCGCGACTTCCGTAGAGTATCCCCCGGCGCAGGTGAGCTATCCTTTCGCGCCGTGCGCCGAGCATCCCTTCGGTCTCGATCAGTCCGGGCGCGACGTCATGATGCTCGTTGTCCACGGGATGCGCATCGCCCTCAACTTCGGTCTCGTGCTCGCGTTCTCCGGTATGCTGATCGGTCTCGTCGTCGGCTCGGTCGAAGGATATTTCGGCGGGAAAATCGATATATTCTGCCAGCGTTTCACGGAGATATGGAGCGCGGTGCCGTTTCTCTACGTGATGATCTTCATCGGCTCCACGATCGGCAGAAGTTTCGGGATTCTTCTTCTCTGCTACGCGATTTTCAATTGGATCGCCGTTTCGTACTATATGCGCGCGGAGTTTTTCCGTCTGCGTTCCCGCACGTTCGTCGAGGCGGCGAAGTGTCAGGGCTTCTCGGCGGCGAGAATCATTTTCGGTCATATTCTCCCCAATGCCCTGACGCCGCTCATCACGCTTTTCCCGTTCCTTCTCATGGGCGCGATAGGCTCTCTCGCCGCGCTTGACTTCCTCGGATTCGGTCTCCCGCCGATGACGCCGAGCTGCGGCGAACTGCTGAAGCAGGCCCAGTCCGATCCGTCGTCGTGGTGGCTCATCTTCTTCCCCGCCGCCGCGCTGTTCGTCGTGATGCTTCTCACCGTGCTCGTCGGCGAAGGTTTGAGGGACGCGTTCGATCCGCGCCAGAAATCGAAACTTGAATAGAAATTATGTCTTCCGAACAGCTAACGCCGATGATGAGACAGTATCTCTCGCTGAAACGTGAGATACCCGAAGGCGCGATTCTGATGTTCCGTCTCGGCGACTTCTACGAGATGTTCGGCGAGGACGCCGCCGTCGCCGCCCCCATTCTCGGCGCGACGCTGACGCGGCGCGGCTCCCAGCAGATGTGCGGAGTGCCGCACCACGCGCTCAACACGTATCTCGCGAAACTGATCCGCGCGGGGAAGACGGCCGCGTTGTGCGATCAGGTCGAGGATCCGAAGACCGCGAAGGGGCTCGTCCGCCGCGAGATCACGCGCATCGTAACGCCCGGGACCGTAACCGAGGACGGTCTTCTCGACGAGACGGTCAACAACTACATCGCCTCGGTGTCGGGGCTCGCGGTTTCGATTCTCGATCTTTCGACGGGCGAGTTCGGCGTCGAGACGCTGAAATCCGTCGAGAAGCTCGATGAGGCGCTCGAGCGCTACCGTCCCGCCGAACTTATCGTTTCCGACGAGGAGGATTTTTCTTCGCGCGGCGAAATTTTCGGGAACGCGACCAGAATCCAGAGCTGGACGTTTTCGGCCGAGGCCGCCTACGACAATCTGACGCGCCACTTCAAGGTTCTCTCTTTGGACGGATTCGGTCTTGACGGGAAGGGCGACGCCGTCAGCGCTGCGGGTGCGCTCATCTATTACGTCGGCTCGACCTTGCGTCATTCGCTCGCCCACGTCCGCTCCCTGAGGATCATGGATTCGGGCGACGCGCTCGTTCTCGACAATTCCACCGTCCGCCATCTCCAGCTTCTGCCCTACGGCGATGTCCAGAAGGGGGCTACGCTGCTCGGCGTTCTCGACGTGACAAAAACGCCGATGGGGGCGCGCACGATGCGCAATTGGATTTCGCGCCCGCTCGCTCGCTCCGCCGACGTCAATCGGCGTCTCGACGCCGTCGGCCTTTACGTGAGAGAGCGGATGCTGCTGACGGATCTGCGCCGTCTTCTCGGCGGGGTGCGCGATCTGGAGCGCCTTATCCAGAAGGTCGATTCGATGCGCGCGAACCCTCGCGACCTGAAGGCGCTTTCGCTTTCTCTGAAACCGATCCCCGCCATAAAATCGTCGTGCTCGCTTTTTTCGATCGCCTCGCGTCTCGACGCCGAGGACGAGATCGTGGAGCTCATCGACCGCGCGATCGCCGAAGAGCCTCCCGTTATGCTCTCGGACGGCGGTTTTATCGCCGCCGGATTCGATGCCGAGCTTGACGATCTCAGGTCGATCGCGACCGAGGCCCAGCGCTATCTCGCGGAATTTCAGGCGCGCGAACAGGCGCGCACGGGGATCGCGAAGCTCAAGGTCAAACACGTCTCGACGTTCGGTTACGTAATCGAAATCCCAAAGGGTTCTGTCGCTCAGGCTCCGGAGGATTACGAGCGCCGGCAGACGCTCACGACGGGCGAGCGCTACACGACGCCGGAGCTGAAGGAGTACGAGCGCAGGATTCTCGGCGCCGAGGACCGCGCCGTGGCGATAGAGCAGAGGCTTTTCAGGGAGATTCTCGAGAAGATAGCGTCGCGTACGGTCGAGATTCAGACGAGCGCTCTCGCTCTCGGAGAGCTCGACGCGATACTCGCTTTGGCCGACAGGGCGCTCGCTTCGGGCTACGTGCGTCCCGTCGTCGACGATTCCGATGTTCTCGAGATGACGGATTCGCGCCATCCGATCATCGAGCAGCTTCCCGATGCGGAGCCGTTCGTGCCCAACAACGCTTTTCTCAACTCGTCGACGGATCAGATAATGCTTATAACGGGGCCCAACATGGCGGGCAAGTCGACCTACATCCGTCAGGTGGCGACCGTCGCCATCATGGCCCAGATGGGTTCGTTCGTTCCCGCGGGCTCCATGCGTATGGGCGTTCTTGACCGCGTCTTCACGCGCATCGGAGCGGGCGACGACCTCGCGCGGGGTCGCTCCACGTTCCTCGTCGAGATGCAGGAGACGGCCAATATCCTGAACAACGCGACGACCCGCTCTTTAGTCGTGCTCGACGAGATAGGACGCGGAACCTCCACCTTCGACGGAATTTCCATCGCCTGGTCCGTCGCCGAATATCTTCACGGCAAGGCGGGCTCGAGAGCGAAGACGCTTTTCGCGACGCACTACCACGAGCTTACCGATCTCGCCGACGTTTTGACGGGCGTCAAGAACTACACGGTAAAGGTGAAGGACGAAGGCGGCCGCGTCGTCTTTTTAAGGCGCATCGTTCCGGGCGTCGCCGAGAAGAGCTTCGGCATCCATGTCGGCGCCATGGCGGGGCTGCCCGGCGAGGTCGTCG
>JAZQTB010000061.1:0-8007 GCA_045630425.1 Kiritimatiellia bacterium
TCTGTCGGCCGAGAGACTTCAGTCGATATGCGATTATTACGATGATGAATCTGCAAAAGCTGAGTATTATCGTGAACATCCGCATCAACCAAACGACGAAAAGACCAAGCCTTGGAAAAGGCAGATACGCGCATCGCAGGCAATACGCGTAACGTTGAAGATTTTTAAAGGCGCATTTATCGGTTCAGTTGAATTTGCGTTGAAAACGATAATGAGCTTGCCGACGGATTATCCGATGCATAAGACGCGCTCGGCGAAACGCTGCAAGGCGCTCGATTGGCGAGAGCCGATAGTCGCATAGGCGAGCGGACGGTGAAGCCGGATCCGCCGAAGGGAAGGAGCGGACGGCCCGGCGCAGCTTGGCGATATAGAGCGAGCTGAATTGAACGCATCGACGGCCTGATGAGGGCGGATAGCGAAAGAGACATGAGGAAAGCGAAAAGAGAAGGAACTGCCGCGCGAGGAGCGTGGGCGGAGGGCGGAGCGTTGCCGCGAAGGGGGAGAATGGAGCGCGGAGGCGCTGAAATGGCGGCGAGAGGGTGATGGGCGCGTTGGTGGGAGGGGACTGTCCCCCTTGGGTGTTAAAAGTTTGAAAAGAGATTGGGTACTTGCAAAATCTTATGAAATTCACTACAATAATAACAAATCAAAGCGATGTTTAATTACTATGCGTTATTAATTAAAAAAGTAGAAAGGTATGATGCCATCATGAAACTTGGATTAAGCGTTTTTTCGGCGACACTGTTAGCGTCGTCGCTTTATGCCGTTACGCCGGGCGGAGTTCAGAAGAAGTTTATCGCGCTCAATTTTGATACGATGTTCAACGCGCCTTCAAACGTCTATGCGCACGCCGAGGCGCTTAATGCCGTGCAATGGTTGGACGGTATCGCGGTTTCGCTGCGCGACGTGCCAGTCAAGACGCTCGATGGACGAACCGAGACGTCCGAGTCGACGAGACTGATGCATTTAAATCACGTCTGGTCGTATGAAAACGTCGAAGATCAACTACCGTATCTGAGCGGACTTGTTAAGTATCCGCGCCTGAAGGAGAGTTTCCTCCTAACCTGGATAACGCCTGCCGGGAAGGAGAATCGCATCGGTTGGACCGATGACGCGGCGTGGGCCCGTTTCGGCGAAAATCTCGCCGTGCTTGCGCGTCTCGCCAAAAAGGCGGGTCTTAAAGGGCTTATGCTCGACCCCGAGGAATATTCCTGCGCGCTTCAGTACATTTACACCGATGCGGAAAAGGATATTTCTTTTGAAGAATGTACCCGCCTCGCCCGTCAGCGCGGCCGCGAAGTGTTTTCGCGCGTATTCAAGGAGTTTCCCGACGGCGTCTACTTCTTCCTTTGGACGATCGAGCATCATGTGCGGACGTTTACGGGACGGTCCGAAACGAATCCAAAGGGGATTTCGGACGATATGGGTGAACTCCTCACCTACTTCTATAACGGCATGTTCGATGTGATGCCGCCGACCGTGCGCTTCGTCGACGGCGCCGAACATTACAGTCTCACCTCGACGAAGGACATGTACTGGAAGGGCGCGCTCAACCAGCTCGTGGGCGCGCGCGCGTTCGTCGCACCTGAAAACTGGGCCAAGTATCGCGGCCAGCTGCTCGTCGGCAATACGCACTATCTCGATATGTTCTCGCAACTTGCCAATCCGCGCTCATGGTGGTATCACGGCCCGGTCAACGGCTCTCGTCTCGAACATTTCCGCCGCAACCTCGTCCAGTCGCTCCAGGTGGCTGACGAATATGTCTGGATCTACGGCGAAAACGGGCGTCTCATCGACTGGAAGTGCGCCGTCACCAAGAATCAGGAGGCGACCGACAGGCGCCGTCTGTGGGAAGATGTGATTCCCGGTATGACTGAAACGATGATGCTCGCGAAAGACCCCGACGCGCTTTTTGAATTGCGCAAGAAGGAATATGCCGATCGCGGCGAACTTAAAAATCTCGCCAAAGACTGCAAGAGCGTTCCGGTCAAGTATTCCTATTCGCCTGAAGGTAAAGAGTTTTCTTCAAAGACAGTTCGCTCCGTTAAGGGCGTTATACCCGGTGAGATTTATGAGGTTGCTCAGGAATTTCGTTCTAACGCCAAGGACAGTCTCCCGACGGTCATGGTCGAGTGGCGCGCGAAGGGTAAGAGCGTCGCCGGGAATTGTGCGACGCGCCTGGAATCCGCATCCGGCAATCCTGCCGACTGGTGCTGGGTGCGCAAGACGGTGACCGTTCCCGAAGGAGCCGACGAACTTGTCCTTAAATTTTCTGCCGTTCTTAAGCCGGGCGAGTCGGTTACTCCCCGTAAAACCGAAATCTTTAAAATCGAAGACGCGTACGGCGCGTTCAAGGCGTCGGTTAAGAGCGGCTCCCGTCAGGCCGGAAAGAAATCGGGCGGGAAGTGGGTATATGATGAGAAAAAGAAAATCCTCAGCGACGGCAACTGGACTCTTTCGGCGCAATACGCCAGCGGCGATACGACGAAGACGAAGCTTTCGGTAAACGGAGCTAAGGCACCCGGCGCCGGGGTGCTTGATTTTACCGATGTCGAGAAGGATACAGGCAAGAAGGTCGTTTCAATTAACGGCTTTGCCCGCAATACGGCGATTACGGAAGTTATCGGACCGGATGTCACAAGCACGGGAATGGACGCAATGCGCTTCTGCTACAATTTGCGCCGTGTCACACTCTCTGCGAACCTCGAACAGTTGACGACGTCGTCTTTCGCCTACTGCACCAATCTCGTCGAGTTCTCGCCGCTCGTTCTCCCGAAGAACGTAAGGCTTGTCGGCGTTTCCCAGTTCCAGAGCTGCAACGCGCTTGTCGGCGACTTCGTCTACGAGGGGACAGACCCGCTCCCGGGCAGTTTCTTCGCCGGATCCTCCATCCGCTCGCTGCGCGCACCGAACTGCGCTGAGCTGAAGCGCGGCTCGCTCTCGGGTTGCCGCAATCTTAAGTATCTTTCTTTTGCCGAAAAGAAAGAGTTTGCGGATGCGTCCGAGCGGAATAAGTTTTTCAAGGATGCGCGCGCTCAGGCGGGAATACTTTTTAATCTCATAGAGAATAACTCGAAGGGGTTCGACAATCTTAAGGCTCCTCGCGATATGGGAGTTATGATCTCTCCCCGCCCGTCGGTCAAGGGCGTCAAGCCCGGTGAATTGTACGGCGTTTCCGTATCGTGCCGTAAAACGGCGTTTACGGGTTCCGATTTCTTCCGCATCAAGTGGCTCAAGGACGGCCGTCAACTCGCATGGAATACCGAGCGGCCGTTTGGCATGAAGGGTATGCGCGAGAACGGCGTGTGGCGCACGGGATCGGTGCTCGCCCGTGTTCCGGCCGAGGCCGATGAGCTTGTCCTTGAGGCGGGCGCCACGGTGAAGCCCGGTGAAATGTTTGAATTTGATAAGGTAGAAATTTTCAAACTCGGCGACCCGCTACCCGCTTGGCCTGCGGAATGCGAGCGCGAAAAAGGTGCTAAGTAAAAAGAAAGGAAATCAAATATGAAATACTTGATGTCAAGGTTGATATTGGTCACAGTTGTGTTCGGCTGGTTGCAGCAAAACTTATTTGCCGTAACTTGCGATAATTGGACTTATGTCGAGACGACAACCGACGGTCCCGACAAAAATGGTAAAACCAGCGGATCTGGTTATGTGACGGATAAAAATAATATTTGGAAGTTTGTCGCGAAGCGCGATCTTGGAACTTCTAATCTTTCCTTAAGCGGCATCGGGGGGGCGACGTTCACCGATCCGGGTGAAAAAACGGCATTGAATTTCACTAAAATTGCAGACTCGGACAATAACGAATATGCGGCGGTCGAACTGAAAGATTTGCTTTCGCATTCTGGGAGTGGAACGAATCCTGATGTTATTGCCTATCGCGACAAGGTTACTGAGATTATTGCTCCCAATTGCACGAGTATCACCGGAGAAGGATCTTTTAGATCGTGTACCTCATTAACCAATGCCGTTTTTGCGGAAGGGTTGACGATTTCCAGTGGACGCACCTTTCAGGATTGTACTGCCCTGGTTAATTTTTTCCCTCGTGAGTTTAAGGGGTTAAATCTCTCTGTTTTTGAGTCTTGCAGTTCATTAAAGGGCTCATTTGTTTTGCCTGAGAGTAAAAGTTTATCTAACAATACGTTTTGCAAGTGCTCTTCTTTGGAAGAGGT
Source organism: Kiritimatiellia bacterium (assembly GCA_045630425.1). Lineage (GTDB taxonomy): Bacteria > Verrucomicrobiota > Kiritimatiellia > RFP12 > UBA1067 > UBA1067. The sequence goes on from JAZQTB010000061.1 coordinate 4,179, forward strand.
TATTGCGCCTCAGGCGACAACAATTGGCGAATATGTTTTTTCCGGATGCTCCAGCATCACCAATATCGTTCTCGGCTCGCCTGTTACATCGATTAATCGCGGAGCCTTTGAAAAATGTCCGAAACTAAAAACTGAATTTGTGCAGAGCCTTTTGACATCCTCTCTTACGGCCTTATGGAAATATGAACCTACTAGTACTGTGCAGCATAAGGGACTGGTTTTTAACGGATGTTCTGGGCTCGAAGGTGATTTGGTGTGGAATCTTAAGAACTTAACGACAAATGTTCTTCCCGAGCAAATTTTTATGAATTGCAATAATCTTTCATCTATTACCTTTAAAACCCCTATATCAAAGTTTTACGGCTGGGCCTTTTGGTCTGACTCTTCGTCGAGGCTCCATGTTTATATGCACGCCGAAGTGCCAGTTTCCTATGGACAGTGTGCGGTTATGTCGGCACAAGCGCCTTACCCGAAAGTGTATCTTAAAGATAATTTCGACGAGTGGCTTGCGGTGATGAAAGAAAGTGGGAACGATCTCATCCGTAAAGAGGCGTTTAACGATTCCTCAAAATATTCCGGCAAAAAGGATTGGGCGACAATTACAGGTTGTATGGCGAAGGACGCTGCGATGTGCACCAAGGTTAATGGCGTTGTTGATGTGAAAGACAAATACGTCATTGGCTTTATCATGTACGATAACGCAAAGGGTGGCTGCTGGATTCTTAAGAAACCTAAAGATGGTTTAAGGGTGATTGTCAGGTGATTGTTATTGCGCCGATAGTAAGCTGAAAGGATAATATGTCAAGCGATTTAAATAGAAGAGAGTTTATCGTTGCATCGCTCGCCACGGTGGCTGCCGGATGCAGCGTCAGCGCGAGCGAAAAGCCGCTTGTCCGGTTCGGCATGGTGAGCGACCTTCATTATGCCGAACTTCCGGATGGGATTGATGAGCCCGGTACAAGATGTTTCAAGGACGCGCCGCTTAAATTACGTGACGCGGTCGATGCGATGAACGAGCGCAAGGTCGATTTTATGATCGAGCTTGGGGACTTTAAGGATATGATGTCGACAAAGGAGGCCACGCTCAAATGCTTAGATGATATTGAGAAGGAGTTTTCGCGCTTCAAGGGGCCTCGTTATCATGTTCTCGGGAATCACGAAACGGACTGCATAACCAAGGAGGAGTTTCTCGCCCGCATTTCCAATTACGGACAGAAGAAGGCAGAGGCGTATTATTCTTTTACTGTCGGCAAGGTGACATTTGCCGTTCTTGATGCGAATTACACCTCGAAGATGGAAGATTACCGTCCCGGGAATTTCGATTTCCGTGATACGAATGTTCCGCCTCACGAAATGAAGTGGCTTCAAGGCGTTCTCGATGCGGCTCCCGGTCCCGTGGTCGTTTTTGCGCATCAGCTCTTCGATCCGACGTGCGACGAAAGAATGCGGATCAAAAACGCCCCTCAATTGCGAGAGATGTTCGAGAAGTCGGGTAAAGTCAAAGTCGTCTTCTCCGGCCACCACCATATTGGCCATTCGGCGGAACATAACGGAATTTTCTATTACACGATGCGGGCGATGGCGCAGGATGCGTATCCTGAAAACAACAGCTTCGCTGAAGTTTCGCTCTACGATTCTGGCAGAGTCGTCATCAAAGGCTTCGTGAAAGCAGCCTCGTTCGATAAAAAGATGTAAAAGAGGGGTTAACCCGACTTTAAACATAAATAATATATGAAAAAGATTCTCCTCCTTCTGTCGTTCGCATTGCCGATTTTCGCGTTTGCCGCACGTGTGAGCATTTCGTGCGACAATCCCGGGTCGTGGGCATTCAAAGTTGAAGAGGTTTCATTAAACGGCGTCACGGAGGCGACAGTTTTACTCACTTCGCCGACGAACGCCGTGCCTCCGCTCTTTGAAGTTACCTTCACCGCGTCCGGTACCGATGTCGGACACGTGTGGGTACCCGTTTGCGAGCGCAGCCAGCTTTTCCCTTATGAATGGGGCAGGGCGAGATATACGAGCGAACTTGCCAAGGGTTCTCCCATCGCGGCCGCGTTCAGCGAGCACGACACCAACCGTCTGACCGCTTCTTGCGACGAAGCGCTGCGCTATGTCGAATACGGCCTTTCTCTCGGCGCGAGCGACGCGAAACTTTACGGATGCTTCCGCTTCTTCAAAAAGATCGAAGCTCCGATCGATTTCTACCGGGTGAAAATCCGCATCGACGAGCGAGACATTTTCTGGTCGAAGCCTGTTGAAGACGCGACCGCCTGGATCGTCGCATCCAACGGATTTAAGCCCGCTTATGTCCCCGAAGCGGCGTTCGATCCTCTCTATTCGACCTGGTACGCTTTCTGGCAGGATGTTACCGACAAGAGGCTCGAGAAGGAATTCGCTCCGGCCGCCGAACTCGGGATGAAAACTTTTATTCTTGACGACGGCTGGCAGATCGAAAAACCGCTCGGCGTCTACGGCACGACCGGCGACTGGCTGCCGGCGCCGTCGCGCTTCCCCGACATGAAGGGGCATGTCGCCAAAGCGCATAAGGCCGGGCTAAAGTATCTCGTCTGGGCGGCGCTTCCGAAAGTCGGTCACGCCTCCGAAGCTTATAAGCGCTTTAAGGGGAAGTTTCTTTTGGATGAGCCGGTGGAAAGCTGCTCGGCGATGCTTGATCCCCGTTTTCCGGAAGTGCGCGAACATCTCGCCGCCACGTTCGCCGCGCGTCTTCGCGACTGGGATCTCGATGGGCTTAAACTCGACTTCATCGACAACATGTCTTATCCCGCGGTCGATCCCGCCATCGCCGAAAACTTCGCCGGGCGCGACATCAAATCGATTCCGCACGCGGTTGATGTCCTGATGAAGGAGGTCTTAAGGCGTATCAGCGAAGTCAAGAAGGATGCGCTCGTCGAATTCCGCCAGCAGTATATCGGGCCTGCGATGCTTCAGTACGGCAACATTTTCCGCTCGCTCGACTGCCCGAACGACCTCGTCGCCAACCGCCGCCAGATTGCGGATCTGCGCCTCACCTCCATGCGCCAGGCCGTTCATGCCGATATGCTCGTATGGAACCGCGACGATACGCCCGAGAACGCGGGGCGGATGATCCTTTCGGCGATTTTCGCGGCCGTGCAGTATTCAATGCAGCTTGACGGTCTGAAGAAGAGCCATCGCGACGTCATCCGCCACTGGATCGCTTTCGCGAACGAACATCGCGAAGCTCTTTTAAAAGGCGAATTCCGTCCGCATCATCACGACCTTTGCTATCCGTGGATCGAGTCGTGGAGCGCGAAAGAGCGTATCGCGGCGGTCTACTGCGACGGGATAGTCGTTCCTGTTTTAGACGACGGCAAAAAGACGATTGTTCTTAACGCCTCTTCGGCCCGCGGCGTAGCGGTGGAGATGAAAGGCGAAGGCGCGCGCCGAGTGGAATTCCGCGACGTGTTCGGCCGCAAGTCGGGGGAAACGACGCTTTCGAAAGGAATCGTCCGCCTTGACGTTCCCGAATCGGGCTATGCGATTATTTTCCCCGCCCGCTGAGGGCGGAGCTTTTTGCGGGATGATTGACGGCGTCGGCGGCTGAAAAAAGGACTTGTCCCCGAAGTCTCTCTCTTCTCCATTGGGCTTTATCCGCTCTGTGCAACAGTAATTATTGTTTAGCCGTTAATGGCTTCGCGCTTTACTATTGCTTGCTTGCTGCTTGCTATGTATAAATGCGGCCACGGATTTGGGCAACCGTGCTCCACTTTTGATATGGTCGATTTCTGCGTCCTCTGGACCCGCTCGCCAATCTTTAGATTTGGCTCGGGGTCGAGTCCTGCATAAATCG
>JAZQTB010000062.1:0-43458 GCA_045630425.1 Kiritimatiellia bacterium
TGACACAGGCGGGATTAGGTCAGAGGCGCGATATGAAGTTCGGTTGGCGTCGTTCCGGCGTGATGGAATTCGCCAAGCGCCGCATAGAAGCTGACGGCGAAATTTCAGCGCGTGATTTATCTATGGCGATAGCGCGAGAAGCGCGTTACATCGCTCCGGGCGGCTGTAAGGACGATATCAGCTGTGTTGTAGCCTACTTGCGGCATCCGCGTGTAATGCGAGTATTGACGGGGCCGCCTTATTATCGGGAGAATGACGCGGAGTATGCGCGTCAGGCTTTGTTGGGCGATGAGCACACGGTAATCTGCGGCGGAACATCGGCCAATATCATCGAGCGTGAGTTGGGTGTGAAGGTGAGGGTGTCGTTAGCCGATATCCGCAAAAGCGGAGGTTTGCCTCCGGTCGGACGCATTGAGGGCATCGGTATCGCGACTGAAGGTATTCTTACTCTTTCGCGCGTTTTGTCGGCGATTGAAGAGATGCGCTCTCCGGAAAATGAACCGCAAGCCGTAAAGATGATATTAGAGCGTATGATCCGCCATGATCGCATTGAATTTGTCATAGGTACCAAGGTTAATGAATCGCACCAGGATCCGGGCATTCCACAGGAACTGGAGTTGCGCCGTTCGGTGATTCGCCGTATGCAACAAGCATTAGAGCGTAACTATCGTAAGGAAGTTGTGGTATACTATTACTGAAACCCGATTATAAAAATCATTGAGGAAATTCTGTTATGGAAAAAATCAAAGTAGAAATCTGCTGCGGTACCGCCTGCTATCTTTTGGGCGCCGCAAAACTGATGAATATCGAAGAGGAGCTTCCTGAGAACTTGAAGGATAAGGTTGATATTCAGGCTAGAACGTGCCTCGGCCTTTGTGAGCGTGATCACCTTGGCGGAGCTCCTTATGTGAAGTTCAACGATACCGAGATCATGGGCAACGCTTCCGTCGAGAAGGTGCTCTCCCGCCTCAATCAGCTTGTCGAGGGTGCTGAACAGTCATGATCAACGGCGCTACCTACATTCGTCGCGAACTTTTAATCCGTCTTGTTCGCGCCTTCGACGACGGGGTTCTCAGAGAGGAAATCGATCAGATTCCGATAAGACTGCGACCTAAAGATTCAGACGCTTCGCGCTGCTGCATCTATCATGACCGCGCGGTATTAAAGTACAGGCTCATGGCGCTCTTAGGCATTTCTGCCGAGGAGGAGACTGATGAAGCCAAGACGCTTAGTGTATATTTAGACGAGATTATCGGCGGCGAGCCTCGCGAGATCAGCGAAGACAGCGAGTTTGAGCGAAAGGTGGCGCCTCTTTCAGTCTGTGCGCCGGCGTGCAGCGGCTGTCCCGATGCGCGTGTCGTGTCGACGTCCAACTGCCGCGGATGCTTCGCGAGACCATGTGTCTATAGTTGCCCCAAGAATGCGATAACGGTGACGAACGGACGCTCTCAGATCGACAGCTCCAAGTGCGTCAAATGCGGTAAGTGCATTTCGGCGTGTCCCTACAACGCGATTGTTAAAACGACAGTGCCTTGCGAAGAGGCCTGTCCTGTTTCCGCAATCCGTAAGAACGAGCGCGGAGTCGCCGAGATTGATTTTTCAAAGTGCATCTTCTGCGGCAAGTGCTTTATGGCGTGTCCTTTCGGTGCAGTCATGGAGCGCTCCCAGATTGTTTCGGTCCTCACGGCGATGAAGCGCGGCGAGAAGCTCGTGGCGATGGTCGCGCCTGCGGCGGACCGTCAGTTCCCCGGAACGGTCGAGCAGCTTTTGGCAGCCTGCGCAAAGGCCGGATTTTCCGATGTTATCGAAGTCGCGCTCGGAGCCGAGAAGACGACTGAGCATGAGACCGCGGAATTTCTTGAGCGCATGGAGCAGGATTCGAAGACCTTTATGACGACTTCGTGCTGCCCCGCCTACGTTAATCTCGTCGGCAAGCACTTGCCTGAACTGATTGACAAAGTCTCGCTCACGCCCAGTCCGATGGTCTATACCCACGAAATGGTACGTGAGGCCGACCCCGCCGCCAAGACGGTCTTTATCGGCCCTTGCGTCGCAAAGCGCAGTGAAGCCCGCCGGAAGGGGATTGATTTTGTCCTTTCGTTCGAAGAGCTTGGCGCCATTTTCGCCGGCCGCAAAATCGACGTGCTCGCATGCGAGCCTCATCCGGTCGAGCGCCCCGCCGCCGCGACAGCCCGTAATTTCGCGCGCAGCTGCGGCGTTACCGAGGCGGTCTTGGCCGAGGCTACGGCTAAACTCCCGGGCTTCCAGCTCGCCGCGAAGCAGATCAACGGCATAGACCGCAAGACATGCGCAATGCTTAAGCTCTACGCTTCGGGTAAGCTCCCCGCGAACTTCCTTGAGGTGATGGCTTGCCCTGGCGGTTGTGTAAACGGCCCGTGTTCGCTCTCATAAAGTGATTTCGTTTAAATGTATTATTTAAACAAAATTGTTGGATTTATTATTAGTCCAATCGGTATTGCGATTGCGCTTGGGATTATTGCATTTATTTGCTCTAAATATAATCTCAAGCGCATAGTAAAATATCTTACAGCGTTTGTGACAGTATGGATGTGGATTTGGATGACGCCTATTATGTCGTGTTTTATAGCTTCACCCTTAGAACACGAGTTTCTGGTTTCCGGCCGTGTGCCTAATGTAGAGAGTTTTCCGAATGTCGATGCGATTGTTTTGCTCGGTGGCTCAATGGGGAGGGATATCAGTTTAAGTGATTATGCCGAAATGAGCACAAGCGCTGATCGCGTTTGGCAAGCTTCTAGACTATTAAAAGCGGGAAAGGCCTCTAAGATAATTGCGACGGGGAATGATGCTAAAGATAGTACTATAGGGATATTGAAAGATTTTGGAGTTGATAGTAAGAGTGTTGCGTTTTTAGACGCTCGTAATACAGAAGAAGAGGCTAAAGCGGTTCAGGAGCTGGTAATTAAGAGTCGAGGGAGCGAAAATTCGGGCTCTGACTCTACTGTGTCAAAACCGAGGATATTGCTTGTGACCAGTGCGTGGCACATGAAGAGAGCGCGAATGATGTTTGAGAAGTATGCTAAAAACATTGAGGTAGTATGTGCGCCTTCAGATTTTGAAATGACCATACTTAAGCGGAAATCATCAGATATTCGATGGATATTACCTGATCCGTATACGTTTTATTTGAATTCTGTTGCATTCCACGAATGGATAGGTATTATTGGGTATCAGTTATTCCGATAACCCTCTGTACCCGTCACAAGCGCACAGTGCCTGCGGCCAATGCGGCGCGATACTCGGCAATCGTGCGGGCAAGCCCCTCGTCCAAACTGATTTTCGGACTCCATCCCAACGAACGGATAAGCGATGTGTCGCACAGTTTACGCGGAGTGCCGTCGGGCTTGGACGGATCCCAGCATATTTCGGCGGAGCATCCCGTTGCCGATTTTATCTTCTCCGCAAGGGCGCGGATAGACAACTCGACCCCGGAGCCGACATTCACGAGATCCGGGGGATTTTCCGCCTTAAGCATGAATATGCAGGCCGAAGCGAGATCGTCCACATGGAGAAACTCGCGAAGAGGCGTGCCCGTTCCCCATAGCGGAACCGACGCGTTGCCGTTTACGCGGGCAGTCTCGAACTTCCGGATCATCGTCGGCAGAACATGCCCGCCCACGACATCATAGTTATCGCCGGTTCCATAGAGGTTGGTCGGCATCAAGGAATGATAACATACGCCCTTGTCGCGCCTCAGGAATTCGCACAGCTTAAGCCCGGCTATTTTCGCCAGCGCATAACCTTCGTTGGTCTTTTCAAGCGGAGAGGTAAGCAAGGCCGATTCTGGAATCGGCTGCGGGGCCATCCGAGGATAGATGCAGGTTGAACCAAGGAAGAGCAAGCGCTTGACCCCAGATTCGTAAGCACCCATAACCGTATTCATGGCGATAAGACTGTTCTCATAAAGGAAAACCGCGTTTCCTGCGGAATTCGCCCCTATGCCGCCGACCCGCGCCGCGCATATTACCGCGACGTCGGGTTTCTCCGCTTCATAGAACGCGCGCACGGCGGCCGGATCACAAAGATCAAGTTCCTTATGCGTACGGGTGAGGATATTGCTGAAGCCCTCCGCGTTCAATGCGCGGACGACGGCACTGCCCACCATGCCGCGATGTCCGGCGACAAATATACGATCGGTCTTACACATTGGCCAACGCCGCCTCCTTGCGGGCAAGTTCAAGATCGGCATCCATCATCATCTTTACCAGGTCATTGAATTTGACTTTGGGCTCCCAGCCGAGAACCGTGCGGGCCTTGGTGGGATCTCCAAGGAGCTGATCAACCTCCGACGGTCTGTCGTATCGCGAATCATGATGCGTGAATTTCTCCCAGTCCAGCCCCGCATAGTCGAAGGCCGCCTGAAGAAATTCTTTGACCGTATGCATTTCACCTGTAGCGAGAACGAAATCGTCCGCGCAGTCGTGCTGGAGCATACGCCACATACCTTCCACGTAATCTCCGGCAAAGCCCCAGTCGCGAAGCGCGTTGATATTGCCCATATAAAGGTTTTTCTGAAGACCGTATTTGATCCGCCCGACCGCCCGCGTAATCTTGCGGGTGACAAACGTCTCTCCCCGGCGGGGCGATTCGTGATTGAACAATATCCCGTTGGAAGCGAACATCCCGTATGCCTCGCGATAGTTTTTCACCGCCCAGAACCCGTACAGTTTTGCCACCGCGTACGGAGAGCGAGGATAGAACGGAGTCGTCTCCTTCTGCGGGACTTCCTGCACCTTCCCGTAAAGTTCCGAAGTCGAAGCCTGGTAAAAGCGCACCGTCTCCCCGACTCCGGTCCGGCGAATGGCCTCCAAAAGCCGCATCGTTCCGAGCGCATCCACATCCCCGGTAAACTCAGGGCTGTCAAACGATACGCGCACATGACTTTGCGCCGCGAGATTGTACACCTCGTCAGGCTTAATGTCATAAATAAGACGCGAAAGACAGCAGGCATCGGACATATCGCCGTAATGCAGGAACATTTTCACATCGTTAACGTGCGGATCCTGATACAAATGCTCGATTCGCTGGGTGTTAAAGGTCGAAGCACGGCGAATGAGTCCATGAACCTCATATCCTTTCTCCAGCAAAAATTCTGCAAGATAACTGCCGTCTTGCCCTGTAATTCCGGTAATGAATGCTTTTTTAGCCATAGACATTGTCTTATTTATGTATTTTTTTACATTAGAACGGCATCAATTTTATCAAATCACAATAGCTATTTCAATGTGGCGGTAGGAGAAATTTTTGAGCCATCCTCGCGGGTCATTAGTAATTTTTGGGGTCTGTTGCTGAAATGTGATTTTTTATGGTATAATTCTCTAAACTGAAGAAAGGACGCGCCACCGCCCGGCCGCAGATGACCGGTGACGTTGGGCGTATATTCGAGATATGGCGACATTCCAATATATTGCTAAAGATTCTGAAGGTAACGAAACCCGCGGTCAGGTCGAAGCCGCCGACCGCAATTCGGCCATTGCGGCGGTTCGTGCGCAAGGGCTCCTTCCCACGGCGATGGGCGAGGTCCGTTCGGCGCCCTCGTCCTCTCCGCAGAAGCCTAAGCCCGGCCGTAAGGCGCCTCCCGCCGCGTCCGGCGAGAAGAAAAAGGGCACCGGCCTTAATATGGAGATCAACATAAAACTTCCCAAGTTTCTCCAGGGCCGCATCAAGACGAAGGTGCTGACGCAGTTCACGCGCCAGCTGGCCACGCTGGTGAACGCGGGCCTTCCGCTTATGCGCAGTATCGACGTTCTTAAGCGCCAGATGAAGGACGCCCAGCTGCGCGAGGCGCTCGAAGGCATCTCCGAGACCATCTCCGCGGGCGGAACGTTCTCCGAATCGCTTACGGCGTACCCCAAGATTTTCGACAATCTCTACATCAACATGGTCAAGGCCGGCGAAGCGGGCGGTGTTCTCGAAGTCGTTCTCGCGCGTCTGGCCGAATTCGCCGAAAAGGCCGACAAGATCAAGAACAAGGTCAAAGGCGCGATGATCTATCCTATCGTCGTCCTCGTGGCCGCCGTCGGCATCACAGCGTTCCTTCTCGTCACGGTAATCCCGAAGTTCAAGCAGGTGTTCGACGACATGCTGGGAGGCGAGGCGCTCCCGTCGGTTACGCAGTTCGTCATCGATATGTCGGAATACGTCCAGAACAACGGTCTTACCGTCGCCGTCGTCGTGATCGGCGTCATCGCGCTTCTCAAGCTCTTCGGCAAGACCGAGAAGGGCGCGTATCTGTACGACGTGCTGAAGTTGCGCATTCCTGTAACGGGCACTCTCGTGCAGCGCACCGCAGTTTCGCGTCTCACGAGAACCCTGGGCACTCTTCTTTCGTCCGGCGTGCCGATTCTCCAGGCGCTCGTCATCGTCCGCGAGACCTCCGGCAACCGCGTCATCGCCAAGGCCATCCAGTCGGTCCACGACGCCGTTAAAGAGGGCGAGGGCGTAACCCAGCCTCTCTCCCAGTGCTGGGTCTTCCCGCCGATGGTGATCTCGATGGTTGAGGTCGGTGAAGAGACGGGCGCTCTCGCCGAGATGCTCACGCGTATCGCCGATACGTACGACGACGAGGTCGACAACGCCGTCGCCGGCATGACCGCCGCGATCGAACCTGCGCTGATCATCGTCCTCGCCGTCATCGTCGGTACGATCGTCGTCGCGATGTTCCTGCCGATGATCAAGATCATCTCCTCCGTTTCCGGCGGCTCGGGATCCATGTAAGGTAGGTTAAATGAAAAAGGCTTTTACACTGATCGAGCTGATGATCGTGATCGCCGTCATGGCGGTCCTCATGGGGCTTGTTTTCAGAATGACGTCCGTCGGCACCGACTCTCATAAGCGGACCGTCACGATCATGCGTCTGCAGAAGCTCGAGAACTGTCTTTCCGGTTATTACGCCGCCTTCGGCAGCTATCCGCCGGTCGACATACACGGTTCGAGAGACATATACGCCGCCGTCGACGGTCACGGCATTCAGGAAGACGACATAAACGAAAACATCTGGAACTGGACTTCTATCGGCGAGAGGAACGAAACGGCGGCCTGGAATCAGGTAAGAGCCGCCTGCAAGTCCCAGCCGATCGACTGCCGCTTCCCGTTTCCTCCCGGCTACGCAGACGTCGTGGAGGCGCTTTCCGAAGAATTGAAGCGCCGCGCGTCCTCGAACGACGAGGACTTCAAGAAATATTACGAAAACGAAGATATCAAGCGCAAGCTACTGGCGGGCTTCGACGACGGCACGAGCAACATCGGCCGCTTCAGCGCGCTCAAAGACAAGAAAGAGTGGCACAACCTCCAGCTCTTCAAGTTCGGTCTTTTAAGCTATCTGCTGCCGCGATATCTCGTCATGATGAACGGTCCGGAGGTCTTCTTCGAAGAATACGCCCAGTGGATCGACAACAATGTGATGCCGTCAAATCCGTTTACCGGCAAGTCCTTCGATACCTACGGAGGATGGCGCGGCATCAAAGACCGCACTGCGGTCGGAAACGAAAGCACGATGGACTACGCGAGCGTCGCGAACGTCCCCTCTCAAGTCGTCTGCGCGAGGTGGATGCCCAATTTTAAAAACATCTGCAGCGTGAACCGTCCTGGAAAATTCGTTCTTTTCGGTATCGACATCAAAGATAGTGAAGGCTCCACCATGCTGAATGTCGAGAATTCCGACATTGATGTGTTTTCAACCACGAAGAACGCTTCCAACCAGTATGTGCTCGACGGCGTTACCGTCCGCGACGGGTGGGAGAACGATTTTTACTATTATTCCCCGTCGCCCTATCAGCGCTACACTCTGTGGAGCTCGGGGCCAAACGGCAGAACCTTCCCTCCGTGGATCGACAGGAACACTCTCGAATCCAAGGCGAACGAATGCGTCGGCAAATGGGTGTGCGACGATATAATCCACCTCAGCAACTGAAAGGAGTCTGAATGAAGAAAGGTTTTTCACTTGTAGAGATTCTCGTCGTCCTCGGCATTCTGGGACTGCTGATGGGCGTTCTGATCTACGGTTTTTCGTCCGCGCCGGAGAAGGCGAACAAGGCGAAATGCCACAATTTCGTGAAGGACGTCGAGACGGTGCTCGGTCTTGTGGAGTGGACGCCCCGCCTCTACGGCGGAATGAACTCCGAGAACGGTCTCGACGAGGTTACGGCGTATCCGATCGCGTCAAAACTCGAATACAGGGTCAGGGACGGCAAAATGATCGGTCTTGGCCGTTTCGGCGTCGTCACTCCGTGGGCCGAGAACGTGATCAAGGAGGCCGGTTCGTCCGCTTCGCTTTCGACCCCAGTTCCCTCCGGCGGCACGGTGCGCGACCACCGCCTGCATTACGCGCTCGACGCCGACGGCGACGGCATAACCGAGGCCGTGGTCGGCGGCGAGTCCCTCCGTGTCCGCGCCAACGTGGCCGTATGGTGCTGCGGAGCGGACGGCAGAATCGAGCCTTACACCGATGGCCTCAAATCCGACGACGTCTACAGCTGGACCCGCGATCAGGTGGATAGATAATGATGAAGAAAGCGTTTACACTCATAGAGCTGATGGTTGTTCTTTCGATCATCGGAATTCTTCTCGGGATTACCGTTCAGGCTGTTTCGGGCCAGTTCATGAAATCGAGGGAGCAGAAGGCCAGCGCCCTGTGCGCCATCGTTCATCAGGGTATCGAGACGTATCGCGCCCAGAAGGACCGCTGGCCGGGATCCGTAGGCGACAGAATAGCCGGCGGAGACGTCCTTTCGCGCGGCAACGACGAAGGTTTCGACAATACGTCGGATTACAACAAATATGTCCTGGAGTCCTCCGAGGTCCGCGACATGGTCAAGACCGTCGTCCGCGAAGCCGTCAACAACGGCAACCCCATGATGGACATTTCGGCCCTTTACGTTTCGTCGAGCCCCGGCGAAAAGCACGACAGGGGGTACGGTCTGGATTTCATGGACGCCGTCAGGGGGACCGAAAGGCATCCTCAGAAAATGAGCGTCGATCAGATGTACTTCGGGTATCCCGACCCTTCAACGGGCTATTTCAGACGCTTTAAGATTGTTTATTCCGTGCCTACCGACTCTATGGAGGTAATGAGACAATGAAGCGCGCCTTCACTCTTATCGAACTGCTCGTGGTCATCGCCATCATGGCCATGCTGGGCGGGATTACCGTTTCCGGCTACCGCCAGATGAAGCGCGGCATGGAGGAGCGAGGCACGCTCCAGAACGCCAACCAGTTCATCCGCTCCGCCTACCAGCGCGCGCAGATAGACCGTCAGCCCGTCGCTGTCTACTTCTGGAACGAAACCATCCGCGGCAGAACGTCAGAAGAATACGAGATCGTCGTCGGACGGGCCATAGCGATACGCAGGGCGGGGCGTCTTACGAGGGTGACCGGCAATTACCTGTACGATGAATTCGGCGACCTCAAATTCAATACGAAGAATCTCGACGAAGACGAGGAAGGTCTTGAAAACCAGTCCTCCTCCGAGGGCGGCGGCATCAACTTCTACAAAATCAACGGCGACGAGGGCAACACACCCGCGAAGTCGATCGTCTACGAGATAACGAAACGCGAGACCTCCGAAGACGCGCTCCTCTCGGGCGGCGTTAAAAAGTTCGAGTGCTTCGCGTACGAGGTGAAGGATCGCGGCGGAGTGGCGTGGTCGACCGGCGACGCGTACGGTTTTGAATTTTCCGAAATAACGCTGCCCCACGGGTACATTTTCGGCTCGTCGTATTCTACCGACGTCAGAAATCCCGTCGCGGGCGGCAGCGTCATGCGTTTCGCCGTAAGCGCCAACTCAGGCGACGGCGGAATGTCCGGATCCGTCGGGGCGTCGACGATCGTCATCTCGAGTCTGCGGCCCGACAAGAGCGGGGCGCTTTCCGCGCAGAAGGTGGGAACAACCGAAAGTCCAACCAAGAGCTTAGACTAAACTATGAAAAAAGCCTTTACCCTTATGGAAGTCAATCTCGCCATACTTATCATGGCGGGAGGGGTTCTCTCTATTTTAGGTCTGTATTCGCTCGGCTACCGCGAGAACCGCCAGAGCCGCGAGGACGTCGCCTCGGCCGCGTACGCCGATGCGGTTATGAGCCCGCTCGTTATGGCGCTCAGCGCGACGAATCTTAAATGGAGCACGTTCCGCAACATCCAGAGCAGACCTTCCGAGGAAGGCTGGTCCGACTATTTCAATAAAAGAGGCATCGCGATAAGCAGCCCCGAATCGCTCGCCAAGTCGGCTTATTCCGGTATTTTGGGTTCGCTGGGGTACGAAGGCTCCGCCAACCGGCCCAAGTCGGAGTGGCCGTCTACCGCGTCTGGAGGTCTTAAGGCGGGGCTCGTCATTCTTCACGACGAAGGCAGTTCCGTCGTCAAGATAGGCTTCAGAGCGACGAAGAACCCCGCGGAGCTTTTGGCGATGCCGCTTTATTACACCGAAGTCCGTTTTCAGGGAGTCATCGACAGCGAGGAGTGACGCGCTTATGAAACGAGGTTTTACCATACTTGAGTTGCTGGTGGCGTCGCTCCTTTTAGGGATGCTCGTCACGGTGCTGACTATGCTTTTCAACCAGTCGTCGATTTCCTGGAGAACGGGCGTCGCGGGCGTCGCCGATCTCGATCAGGTGCGCAACAACATCGCCGCCGTCAGAGACGAGGCCGACAACGCGTACATCTGGAACAACAGGGTGCACCGCCTTGTGGGACTCTGGGACGACGACGGCGAACTCAGAACCCGCGCGTGGGACGTCGATACCGAGGAGGGCGTAGGACCCAACGCCGATTTCCTCTCCGCCAAAGGCGGCGGCCTGCGCGACGATACCAAGTTGAGCGATTTCAAGGTCATATCGGTCGGTTCCGGTTCGTCGGGACGCTCGTTCAAGACCTACACCATCAACGTGAAGAGCGCGGGTCCCAACAAGCGCTTCAACGATTACGACGATATCTGGAGCTATCCCGATGAAATCAATTAAACGCGGTTTTACTTTAATGGAGATGCTGGTTGTGTTGTGCGTTCTCGGCATGATCATGGCCGCATTCACGGCATCCGTGGCCTCCGCCCAGCAGCGCGCGAAGGTCGCCCGCGCCCATGCCGAGGTCAAGTCGATCTCGCAGGCGATCCTTTCCTACGAAAACTACGACCAGAACCATGAACTGCCCAGCATGAGAGATCAGGACGCCGACAAGGGTTCGATAGGATTTCTGCTCGGCGCTGGCGGATCGGGCGAGTCCGGCAAGATTCCCGCGCTTCTGATGGCGCAGCTTTCGAGCGGCGGAAAGATGATGGATCCCTGGAATACGCCGTATAAGATTTCCATCAGGGAGGGAGGCGCTAACGTACGCCTCGAGACGTCCGCCAGTTCCATGCAGACGGGCTTTTATCTTCCCAACTTCTACAGACTTTCTCCGGAGGAGCGCAAATGACACGGTACAAAACTAAAAACGGCAGCGCGCTCCTCATCGTCCTCGGGATGCTGGCGTTTCTCATCATCTCGGCCGTGGCGTTTTCGGCGTACATGCGTTACGCGAGACTTCCCTCGAGCTATTTGAGGCGCAGCGCCTCGAGCCGGCAGCTCGTAAAGGCGGCGATGGCCGAGGCGATAGATGCGCTCGACCGCGCGATAGGCAACAATCCCCATCCCGGATTGGGCGATATGGCCGTATGCGACTACCCGTTGCGCAACGTCTGGTGCAACCGCGTTCTCATCGGAGACGACAAGTGGCAGGATCCCAAGTCCGAAAGCGATTATATCGAGAAATGGGAAAGAACCGTCTCTCCGCTGTGCCTCGAGGCTCTCGCCTACATCCCGCCGACGCTCGTGAACGAGGTCAGGTGCTATTCGCGTCTGTCGCCGACCGCCGAATGGAAGTCCTTCGATTTCGACGTAGGCCGCTACGCGTTCTGCGTTCTCGACGTATCCGACTACTTCGACATCAACAGGATGTTCGCCGATCAGCGCCGCTCCTCGGCGTCGAACGCCCGCGTCTCTCTGTCGTATCTTTTCGAGGACGGATTCAGGCATACCGGCGCCGGCTCGGGCGCAAGCCAGTGGGACTCGTTCATGGAACAGTTCCGCGAAGTCGATTCGAAGACCCGTGAGATTTCGTTCAACTCCAAGTATCCTCTGATTTCAGTCGCCGATTTCAATCTCGCGCTGGGGCAGAAGGGTTCCATAGGCAAGATGAAAAGCCCGTTCGTCGAATACATAACATCCAGTTCAAGCGACAGTTTCTACGGCGTGGGCAAAAACGGGAACGAGGCGGCCGACGATATGCTCAGACGCATGACTTTCGTTACGGACGGACTTTTCCCCGGGACGGACGTCAGAAACTCCGCCGGAAACGGCGCGGCCGGGAACAGCGGCGCGTCCGAAAAGATCTACGATCTTTCAGACGGCAAAAACCAGCCGTTCAAGCTCGAGACGATGTCGATGTCCACAACGCCACCCAATACGCTGTCGAAGCTCATCATGGACCAGGGAGTTATTCAGGGCGAGGCCAAGACCGAATGGACCGAGTTTGTCGGTCAGATCGGGATGGTCTCTCTCTACGACTACCTCGACGCCGACCGAATTCCCATGTCCTTGGCGATTCCGACGGTCGAAAGAGTGCCGATGATCTGCGCCGTCGAGCCGAACATGCCAAACATCGACCTCGCTGTGCGTAAGGAGTTCGAGCCCGCGGGAACGGAGACGTCGCCCCAGTACGACGGCGTCGTGACCCAGAACGAACAGGTCCGCAGGGTCAGGAAAACGGTCCGCTACAAAATCGACAACAGCAAGCTCGGTCCCGGTCTTATGGGGTCAGCGGTAAAGGCTCTCACGGTTTTTCCCTTTTCGCGAAAAGACGACAAGGACGGAACCTTTACGGTCGACGGCCAGCTTAAGCTCTTTTTCTCATCCCAGGAAATGACTTTGAGAACCGGCGTGAGCGGCAACAACCAGGAGGATATTCTTCATCTTCAAAAGGACGTTAAGGATTCCGGGCACGATGTCGATACCGGCATTACCAGCATAAAGCTCACGAGCAACACCGATATTTCGCCGAAGGATGCCGCGCGGCAGACCGACGCCGTCCAGCAGCATGATTTCCTGTTCGGCGGCGAGGCTCCCAAAATCGCCGATTCCTACAACAACAATCCTCTTCTTACCGTCGAATTCGAGTGGGATCAGACTCCCGAGAAGGATCAGAACGGCAACATCATCGGCTGGACTCCATCGCTCGAAAAGGTCATGAGCGAGAACAAGGTCGAAAACATAAAGACCGCTTCCACCGCGTTTCCCGCTCTGATGCGAAACGGCCAGAACGACCCTCAGTTCAAGAACGCCGAGTCATTGAAGCAGATGATCGTCCAAGGTCAGGGCAAAACCGTCCATTTCAACTGTGCGATCTGGCTCAGAATCAAGGATCAGAACGGCAAGGTCGTCGACATGGTGCCTGCATGCATGCAGGACGACGTCGTTCAGAATTCCGTGCCTCTGCTTCCGCCCGCCCAGATGGCCGTTCCCGGAGATTCGGCATTTCCGCTGATGCGCTTTGAAACGGGCGTTCAGTTCGATTTCTCGATAGCGGGGCTCGAGAAGCTTGCAGGCGGCGCCCAGGCGCAGAATCGCGTTTCCTTAAAACCCGCTTCGGTGATGGTCGCCGATCCGAGATACAACCATTCTCCCGAAGACTGGTTCGCCTCGAACGGCGAATTGACGCCCCAGAGCTGGCTCACGTGGCTTGAGGGCAATGTCTTCGGCAAGGATGGGCGCGACCGCGACATCTTCATGGCGACGAGCGACGCGGGGTATCTGCAGAGCGTCTACGAGCTCGCGATGCTGCCGCGCACAAAAACGCCGAACAACGGAGGCAGCATTTCCGATCTTCTCGACAATCAGCGCGACGACTCGAGGAGAACCTTCCCCTCGTCGTTTTCGGATACCAGGAATCAGCGCGTGGCCTGGATGAGCTACGATCCGTTCGACCGCGACTGGGAGGCGTTCGACGCGTTGCCCTTCGTGAACGACGGTACGGGCTTCAAGGTCAATCCGTATTCCGATTCGACGAACATACTGATGTCGGTCTTCGCCAACACGCCACTCGACTGGAGATGCGCGTCGACGAACGTCACCGAGAACGGCGTCGACTTCTCCTCGATGAAAGTGGAGGACTTCAACAAGAAGTACGCCATGAACGCTTATTCTCAGACGGCTAAAATCGAATGGGATGATCTTACGAAAGTGGCCGGCAAATTCAGGGATATGATGCGCAGCAACGGTATGTTCGGCTCTGATTGGCAGACCATCTGGCGTAAGACCATGAGCTGGCGCGAAACCGACAGCGGTGACGGAGCGCGGCTCTGCGGCATCAACCTGAAATCGAATCTGAAGTTCTGGGACGTCGATAAAAAATATCTGTACGGTTTCTGGAAGGAGTGCTTCGCCGCCAAGCAGCAGCTGTTCCTCGTGTTCGTCCGCGCCGAACCCATGATGATGGGCAGCGGGGCGGCCGGCCACACTCCCCCGCAGCTCGGCGGCAGGGCGATGGCTCTCGTCTGGCGCGATCCCAAAAAGACCAAGAACGACAACACGCCCCACAAAACGCGCGTGCTTTTCTACAGACAGTTCGACTAAAAAGGAGTTAATATGAAAAAAGCCTTCACGCTGATAGAGATTCTCGTCGTCATCGCGATCCTCGGCCTTCTGATGGGCACGCTCGTCTACTATGTAGGCGGGAATACGGAGTCCGCCCACGCCGCGAAGTGCAAGACGCACCTCAAGAGCCTCGCCTCGGCCGTTTCGTCGGCGATCGTGACGCTGGCCGACGAACAGTATTTCCCTCTGGCCGGTTCAATCGAAACGATGTCGCTCGAGGTCCACAGGGGCGGCGACGGCAGAAAATATTTCGGTGAGATACCCGGATGGATCAGCTGGAACTCCAACGGTAAATACGCCGCCAGGCCCACGTCGCATTCGTCGAGCGCCGGCTGGTTCGTTTCGGCGTACGAGCAGGATCCCGAAACGCGCGAATACTGCATCACGAACGGCGCGGTCTACAAATACGTGCGCAACCACGAAACGTATCTGTGCCCCGCCCATATCAAAAAGATGCCCGCCAACAAGCGTCCGGCGTGGAGTTACGTCATGAACGGATATTTCAAATACGACGAGTCCGAAGGCTCCGACTCGCTCAACTCCTCTTATTATCCCGGAAGAAGGATCGACAGCGTCTACGCCCACTCCACTCTTCTCTTCGCCGAGCTGCAGTGGGAGGATTTCATCGGCGTAAAGGTCAACACCTCCGAATCTGCCGGATTCGAGAACGACTGCACTTTGCAGTACAGCGCGAACGACGGCGCCGAAATAATCGGTTTCAACCACAAGATGGGAAATGACATCGTCGCCCACGTAGCTTATGCGGACTGCCACGTCGGTGTGATACGGTATCCCCGCAACGGCATGTCCGAAAAAGATCTCGAAGAGCTGACGAGACTTCTCTGCACCGGCAAGGATTATGAGATCAGCAACGGAACGGTCAGAGAGCTGACGAACTGAAATGATCGATATTGTCATAGTCGACGATCATCCCATGGTCCGCGAGGGCCTTGAGGCGATGCTTATGAGCGAAGGCGCGTTCAACGTCGTCGCCCTGTGCTCGAACGGCGAAGAGGCGCTCGGAACGCTAAAGCGGGTGAAAGCCGACGTGGTCCTGAGCGACATCAGAATGCCGAGGATGGACGGCTTCACGATGCTGGAGCACCTTAAAAGACTCATACCGGGCGTCAAGGTCGTTTTTCTCGCCGGGATGCCGCTCAAGGAGGAGGACGAGAGGGCCAGGCGCGAGGGCGCTTTCGGGTATCTGCCCAAGGACGTCGATCAGGACAGACTCGCCGAGGCGGTAAAGTCCGTCGCTTCCGGCGCGGAGACTTTCGCTTCCGAGCAGTTCCAGGCGGCGCCGTCGCTTCTGACGCAGCGCGAGATGGACGTTCTGCGTCTCGTCGCCCAGGGTCATCAGCGCGATAAAATCGCCTCTCTGCTCGGAATAGGAGCCGAGTCCGTTAAAACGCATCTTAAAGGCATAATGACGAAACTGGGGTGTCCCAACGCCACTTCCGCGGTCGGCCGGGCTTACGAGCTCGGTATTCTCCGCGCCTGAAATTTCAGTAAAACAATCAGTTAAAAAAAGGAGATAAAATCATGCAGTTGAACAGAAAGTCTTTTTTGAAGTCCGCTCTCGCGGCCGGCGCGTTCCCGTATGTCGCCGGTTGTCTCGGATTGAAGGGCGGCTCCCGCTCCGGCGACAAGGTGCGTTTGGCGTGCATCGGCGTGGGCAATCAGGCCTGGAACGATATAGTCGAGTTTATGAAAACGGGCGATGCCGTCATCGCCGCGCTCTGCGACGTCGATCTCGGCGCTAAGCATACCGAGAAGGCGCTGAAGACCTATTCCGGCGTTCCCCGTTTCAAGGACTTCCGCAAGATGTTCGACGAGATGGAGGGCAAGATCGACGCGGTTCTGGTAGGCACTCCCGACTTCTCCCACTTCCCCGCCACGATGGACGCCATACGCCGCGGCATTCCCGTTTACGTCGAAAAGCCTCTCGCCCACACGTTCCACGAGTGCGAACTTCTCATGCAGGCCGAGAAGAAGTACAACGCGATCTGCCAGCTCGGCAACCAGGGGCACTCGGGCGCAAATCCCCTTCAGATGGGCGAGTACGTCAGCAAGGGCATCATCGATCCGTCAAAGCTCGTCCGCCTCGTCGCCCACATGAACAACCCCCGCCGCTGGCACAAGTGGAACGGCAACGTCACTTCGCTTCCTCCCGCGGAGCAGGTTCCCGAGACGCTCGACTGGAATCTCTGGCTCTCTCAGACGCTGCCCCACGGCTATTCCAAGGATTACATCAACGGCGACTGGCGCTGCTGGTACGATTTCGGCATGGGCTGCCTCGGCGACTGGGGCGCCCACACGATGGACACGCTGCACCGCTTCTTCGAGCTGGGTCTGCCGAGCGAAGTAAAGATTTCAGACGTGAAGGGCTGGAATCCCTACGTCTATCCTATGCAGGACACCCTCAGGTTCACCTTCGACGCGAAGGGCCGCCGTCCGAAGATCGATCTTGAATGGTACGAAGGCATCACCAATCTGCCTAAGCTTCCGAAGGGCTACAAGTATCTCGCCTGGGGCGGCGACATCCCCCCGGCCAAGGGTTCCACGTCCAGCGATGCGCAGACGCTTATTCCCGGACGCTTCTTCGAGCTCAGCGACGGCTCGGCGTGGGAGGGCGGATCGCACAGCTCGCCGCTTCTTAAGATCGGCGTCGACAAGAAGGATCTTCCCGCGTATACGCAGCCCGTCGGCACCCACTGGAAGAACTTCCTTATGGCCGTCAAGGGCGAGGCGAAGGTCAATTCGCCGTTCTCCATCGGCGCTCCGCTTTCGCAGGTCTTCTGTCTCGGCGTGATCGCGCAGCGTCTCAACCGCGGCTTCAAGTTCGATCCCGCGACCAAGCGCGTCGTCGGGGACGACGTCGCCGACGCGCTTCTGCGCGGTCCCGCGCCGCGCAAGGGCTGGGAAGAGTTCTACAGAATCTGACGGTAAGGACGCGTACGGGACTCGTTCCCCCGAGCGGACGGGTCCTGCGCGCGCATAACGCAGGAAGCGGAAATGAAAAGGAGGATTGGCAATGTCCGCGTTAGATAAGATAGCGTCCCATCAGGATCAGTATTCCTGCAAGGTCGACACGCTGGGTGAATGTAAAATAGTCTCTCCCGTCCACCACCATGAATTTATCCGCGAGGGAGAGCGGATTTTCGTTTCGGAAGAAGAGGCCTACATGAAGGAGATGGAGAAGAAACTCGGCCATCTCCCGACGTTCGAGCGCGCCGGACCGCTGCCGAAGATCTTTCACGATCCGAACTGGACAAGAGTCGGGATCGTGACGGCCGGCGGCCTCTGCCCGGGTCTCAACAACGTGATCAAGGGTCTTGTCGAGATTCTCGCCTACGATTACGGCGTCAAGAACATATTCGGCATCCGCTTCGGTTATGCGGGGCTCAATCCCGATTACGGCTATCAGCCCGTAATGCTCAACCCCGACTCCGTCGACACGATCCACGAACTGGGCGGAACGATCCTCGGCTCCAGCCGCGGCCAGCAGCCGACCGACATCATCGTCGATACGCTTGTGAGAATGAACATCAACATTCTTTTCTGCATCGGCGGCGACGGTTCTCTCAGATGCGCGCGCGAGGTGGCCGAAGAGTGCATGAAGCGCAATCTCAAGATTTCGGTGGTGGGAATACCCAAGACGATCGACAACGATCTCCAGTTCGTCGGGCGCTCGTTCGGTTTCGAGACCGCGGTCGCCGAGGCCGCGAACGTGATCCGCAACGCCCACGTCGAGGCGAAGGGCACCTCCGGCGGCATCGGTCTTGTCAAGCTGATGGGCCGCGACTCCGGTTTCATCGCCGCTTACGCGTCGACCGCCAACCCCGTCGTGAATTTCTGCCTCGTTCCCGAAATGGCTTTCGAGCTTGAAGGTAAAGGCGGGCTTCTGACGGCTCTCGAAAACCGTTTCGCCGCCGGCAAGACCCACGCCGTGGTCGTCGTCGCCGAGGGCGCCGGCCAGGATCTCATAATAGGAGAGCCGGAACGCCGCGACGCGAGCGGGAATATCCTGAAGAAGGACATCGGGGAATTTCTCAAACAGAAAATCTCCGCCCACTTCAAGGAGAAGGGCGTCATAAGCTCCGTGAAGTATTTCGATCCGAGCTACACGATCCGCTCCGTACCCGCTCGCGGCACCGACGCGATCAGATGCTATATGCTCGCGCGCAACGCCGTTCACGCCGCGATGGCCGGACGCACGAACTGCGTCGTCGGCAATCTCGGCGAGAGCTACGCGCTCGTGCCGATCAAGCTCGCGACGATCGAACGCCAGAAGATATCCCTCAAGAGCGATCTCTGGCGCACCGTCATGGACGCCACCGGTCAAGAATTCTACTTCTCTCCGAGCGAAAAGCAGTCGAGAGTTCCGGTTTACATGGCGCCGTAACAATTCAATGCTGGCGGTGGATATGAATTCAGGTGTAGGTATCGTAGAACAGAAGAAGATCAGTCTCGAACTTCCCGAAGGGGGGTTAAGGCTTGAGCCGGGCGGAACGCTGAAGAGAATTGAAGTCGTATACGAGGAGTGCGGCGCGCCTCTCCGCGACGACAACGCGATCTTCATCTGCCACGCTCTCACGGGCGACGCCCATGTGGCGGGCATCCGTCCCGGCGAGGACAAGCCGAGCGGCTGGTGGGAACTCATGGTCGGTCCGGGGCGCGCGATCGACACGAACCGTTTTCACGTCATCTGCGCCAACGTTCTCGGCGGCTGCAGCGGAACCACGGGACCGATGTCGGTCAATCCCGACACCGGCAAGCCGTACGGCTCGTCGTTTCCGCAGTATTCCTTTTCGGATTCCGTCGACGTATACAGGCTTCTGCTCAGGCAGCTCGGCGTCAAAAAACTCGCGGCGCTGATCGGCGGCAGTTTCGGCGGAATGCAGGTGATGGACTGGATCACGCGCTGCCCGGATGAAATGGAGAAGGCGTGTCTGATCGCGACTTCGGCATCTCTCAACACGCAGGCTCTCGCGTTCGACGTCGTCGGACGCGCGTCCATAACCGACGATCCCGCGTGGAAGGGCGGCGACTATTATCTCGAGGGTGACGGCAAAGGCCCTAAAATCGGACTTGCGAGCGCCAGACAGCTCGCCCACATCACGTACCTTTCGTGCGACCTTCTGCAGGAGAAGTTCCGCCGCGAACTCCAGAAAAATTTCGTCGAGGCTCCCGCCGAAGAGCGCGCAAAACGCGACGCCGCCTTCAAGACTTATTTCCAGATCGAGAGCTATCTCGATTATCAGGCGATGAAGTTCGTCAGACGTTTCGACGCGAACAGCTATCTGCACATCACGCGCTCCATGGATCTTTTCGACGCGGGCGACAGATACGGCTCCCTCGACGCCGCGTGCGCGCGCGTCAAGGCGAAGTGTCTCGTCGTTTCGTACGAGAACGACGTGCTCTTCACCGTCCGCCAGTCCAAGGAAATCACCGAGTCGCTCCTTAAGAACGGCAAGGATGTGACGTACTGCCATCTTGAGGCGGGCACGGGACACGATTCCTTCCTGACCGACATCGACGATCTCTCCGGTCTGATCGGCGGATTCCTGAGCCCGCGCGTGCCCAAGGTGATGAACTGGCAGCGCCGTCTCTACAAGGCCGTCACCGATATGGTCAGGCCCGGCTCGAAGGTCATCGACATCGGCTGCGGCGACGGCACGCTGCTCAACGTTCTGCGCGAAGACAAGAACGTCTCCGGCGACGGAGTCGAAATCGACATCGATAAGTTCAAGGAGGTTCTCGCCGACGGCCACATGTCTTACTGGGAAGACGCCGACGAAGGGCTTACGGTCATCCCCGACGGCCGCTACGACGTGGCGATATGCTCCGATACACTCCAGGAGGTGAGGAATCCTCGCGGACTGCTCGACGAGGCGCTCAGAATCGCCGGCGAAGCGATCGTTTCGTTCCCGAATTTCGCGGCGTACCGGATCCGTCTTACGCTCGGGCTCAAGGGGCGTCTGCCGGTTTCGAAGGCGCTCCCGTTCCAATGGTACGACACGCCGAACATCCACTGCATAACGCTGAAGGATTTCAAGGCGCTCTGCGAGGCCGACGGGATCGAGATAAAGGAGATCAAGGCCGTTTCGCGGCATTTCTTCGGCAGGATACTTCTGTCGCTCGGCTTTAAGAACCTCGGAGCCTCCCAGATAGTCGCGCGCATAAGGAGGAAGGGTAAATGATTCTCCCTCAGCGCATAACGAACATCTTAAGACGCGCGTTCGCGATTCTCCATCCGTGCGTGTACGGCGAGCTCGGCTCAAAAGACGCCGTCGGGAACGTGGCGCGCGAACTCGAGCGCGAAATCGCGCTTCTTATGCCCGAAGCAGACGCCGGCGCTATCACCTCGGCCTTCACCGGCCGCATCGGCGAGATCCGCCGTCTCGTCGAGACCGACATAGACGCGGCGTACGACGGCGATCCCGCCGCGACAAGCCGCATGGAGGTCGTTATGGCCTACCCTGGGCTTTACGCGGTCACGGTGCACCGCATCGCCCACGAGCTCTACAGGCTCGGCGTTCCTGTGATTCCGCGCATAATGTCCGAGATAGCCCATTCCAGAACCGGCATAGACATTCATCCCGGGGCGACGATCGGCGAGAGGTTTTTCATCGACCACGGTACGGGCGTCGTCATCGGAGAGACGACGGTCATAGGCCGTAACGTGAGGATATACCAGGGCGTCACTCTCGGTGGACTTTCGTTCGCCAAGGACGGTTCCGGCGCTCTCGTCAAGGGGCTCAAGCGCCATCCCAACATCGAAGACAACGTCGTCATCTACGCCAACGCCACGATCCTCGGCGGAGATACCACGATCGGACACGACTCCGAGATCGGCGGCAACGTCTGGATAAAGGATTCCGTTCCGCCGTTCTCGAGGGTCTACAACAAGCCTCCGGCTCCGGTAATAAAGACGATCGAATGACTTTATCCTCGGCTATACTTCTTGCCGCCGTATCGATAGGCTCGTGGAACGGGAAGTGGTTCCCGTCGGGAAGGGCCGAACACCGCGCCGCGCCACAAATCGAGGCTCAGACCGTCGCGAAGGCGGGCGCGATGCTGCGCGAGGGTCTTCGCAAGGCCGATCCTCACGGGACGAACGATGTCGTCATTTGTCTCAACGAAATGCGCGGACCCAAGGTCGTGAAGGAACTTCTTTCGGCGATAGGCCGCCCGGATTTACGGTTGGCCGTCATAACGGCGTACCGCAGGCGCGACCGCTTCGACATGCAGCAGGACGCGATTCTGACGACGCTTCCGGTCGTCGCGGCGAACTGGTCTAAGTGGAAAAACCATAAAGCCGAAACTCCGCCCCGCGGTTACGCCCATGCCAGAATCGTCTTTCCGGGGTCGGTGACGACCGAGGTCTATTGCGTTCACCTGAAGTCCAACTACGGTCAGACGAACGAAAAGACTGCCATATTGAACAGGGCCAAACGAAGTCACGCCGTCGCGCAGATAGTCGATCAGGAACGGCCCCGCCGCGGCGGGAAAAACCTTCCCGTGATCATAGCGGGCGATCTCAACGCCGACAAATGGTCGTCGGACTTCATGAACGATACTATTTTCAAGACTCTCGCCGATGCCGGATTCACGACTCCGCTGGAGCTTCTTCCGCCGGCTGAAAGGATAACCTATCCGAAATCCGGCAAGTGGGGCGGCACGACGCTCGATTACGTTTTCATACGCGGGCTTAAAGCGCGGTCCGGATCTCCGGCCTTCATAATTCCGTCGGGTGAAATATCCGATCACGATGCGGTTTTCGTCAATATCGAATAAATAAACAGTCTCATGAACAACAATTTGACAGACGGCGGCGCCGGATTCGACACGAACGGTTTTCCCCAGGCCGGAAAACCTGCGTCGGAATCCGGATGCTACAAATGGTTTCTGGTGGCGATGCTGAGTTTCGCCTTCTTCTTCCATCAGGCCGACAGAGCCATATTCGGTCTTCTGACCATACCGATCCAGAAGGATTTGGGGCTTACCGACGTCCAGATCGGCTGGATCAATTCGGTCCTCAGCTGGACGCTTGCGGGCATGGCGTTTATCGCAGGCCCCGTAGGTGACCGGTTTTCGCGGAAATGGATAATCACGTTTTCTCTGACGGCATGGTCGCTCATGACCTTCATAATGGGTTTTGTCGGCGACTGGTCCGTATTAGGATTCACCGTGCCGGCGTTTTTCGTGGTCATGTTCTTCAGATCTTTCGCCACCGGCGTCGGGGAGAGCTTTTACGGGCCGTGCTATCCGCCGCTGATCGCCGCCTTCCACAGAAAGACGCGCTCGATCGCGCTTTCGATACACCAGGGGGCGCTCTACTTCGGGCTTATGACCTCCGGTGTGATCACGGCGTGGGCGCTTTCTCTGCTCGGATCGTGGAGGTACGTGTTCATGGTCTTTGGCGGCGCGGGCTTTCTTCTCGGCGTCTTCTTCGTTTTCGCGCTTAAAGACGGCGCGGCGGGCGGAACGCCGGAAAAGCGGGATTCAAAATCCGAACCGTTTCTCGCGGGCGTCAGGTATTTCTTCAGAACGCCCACGGCCGTCTGCGCCATGGCGGGGTTCGTCGCCATCGTGTTCGCGAACAACGCCTATCTCTTCTGGGCCCCCAAATATATGGCGACGAAATTCGGAGCTTCGGTGGGCGAAGCGGGAATGCAGACGATGCTCTGGCATCATCTTTTCGCCTTTGCGGCGATACTTGCGGGCGGCGTCCTCACCGACAGGCTTGTCGGAAGAATGCCGCGCTTCCGCATCGGTTTCCAGTTCGTCTCCATGCTGTGCGGGGCGCCGTGCCTCGCGGCCGTCGGAATGATGCCCACGGCGTCCGCGATGATCGTGATGACCGCGGCGTACGGCGTGTTCCGGGGCTTTTTCGAGGTTAACACCCATGCGACGCTCTTTGACGTCATACCGCCCAGATACCGTTCGACATCCGTCGGAATATTCACGGTGTTCGCCTTTTTCTTCGGAGGGCTTTCGGGAGTCGTGATGGGGCTTCTTTCCCAGAAGTACGGCGTGCGCGGCTTTGAGATCGGATTTATGCTCATGGGAGCGTCGTACGTGATAGGCGCGCTCTTCGTCATGTACGGCTTTTTCGTTTCTTTCAGAAAAGACAGGGTGGCCGGTTGATCCCGCTCTTCCCGTACGGGCTGCGGCAAGTTGAGACGGCTGCGTGGATTTGGTAAAATATCCGCATCATGATCGAGAATATGTCATTGACGAATATCGTACTTAAGACTTCCGGGATTTTTTCCGACGAGCAGATATCCAGGATCGTTCTCTCCCGCTCAGAGAATCCCGAAATGGGACTGTGCGAGGCCGCCGTCAAATTCGGGGGTCACCGCGAAATCGAGGTTTTGAACGCATTCGCTTCCGTTCTCGGTCTCGAGACCGTCGATCTCGAGCGTAATCAGCCCACGGGCGAAGCGCTTTCGATGGTGCCCGCGAGCGCCGTCTACCAGTACAACGTTCTGCCGTACCGCTTCGACGGCAGGACATTGACCGTCGTCGCTTCGGATCCGTTCGATACGACCCCCGTCGACGCCTTGAGGCTTGTCGCGAACTGCCCGATAAGGATGGTGCTGGCTGCGGGGGAGGATGTCGAGAAGGCCGTCAAAAAGTATTACGGCGTAGGTGCCGACGCGATCGAGAAGATGATCGGCGACGATCGCTATTCCGTCGACGATGAATTCGGCACGATGACCAAGATCGACGTCAATGAGATGGGGGAGGAGGCGTCGATCGTCCGTTTTGTGAACCAGATCATCGTCGAGGCCGACCGTCAGGGCGCGACCGATATCCATATCGAACCTCAGGAGACCGAACTTCGCATCCGTTACCGGATCGACGGCATGCTCCACAAGGTGGATGTTCCGCCGCAGCTGAACAAGCTGAAGGCGGCGATCATTTCGCGCATCAAGGTTATGGCCAATCTCGATATCGCCGAGAAGCGTCTGCCGATGGACGGCCGAATCGGCATCAGAATTTCCGGTCAGGATATCGATATCCGCGTTTCGACCATGCCTGCGGCGTACGGCGAGTCGATCTCGCTGCGTCTCCTCGCCAAGAGCGGCAGCTTCGTCAAGATGGCCGATCTCGGTTTCAACGAGCGCGACTTCGCCGTCGTCGACAAGATCATCCGCCGCCCGAACGGAATCTTCCTCGTGACGGGACCCACCGGTTCGGGCAAATCGACGTCGCTTTATTCGTTCCTTCACGAGGTCAACAAGATCGACGTGAGAATCATGACCGCCGAGGATCCCATCGAATACCACATGGCCGGCATCAACCAGGTTCAGATGCAGGCCGACATCGGCATGACGTTCGCGCGCGCCCTGAGGGCGTTCCTGCGTCAGGATCCCGACATCATCATGGTCGGCGAAATCCGCGACCGCGAGACGGCCGAAATCGCGATCAACGCCTCGCTTACGGGCCACATGGTGTTTTCGACTCTGCATACGAACGATGCGGCGGGCGCGTTCCCGCGTCTTATCGACATGGGCGTCGAGCCGTTTCTTATCGCTTCCGCCGTGGCGGGCGTCATGGGGCAGCGTCTCTGCCGCCGCCTCTGCCCGAAGTGCATGAGGGAAGTCCCTCTCGACATGAAGTATTACACGCTCGGTTACGCGCCCGAGAAGAATACCGTTTTCGAGCCGAACGGGTGCGACGCGTGCACGCGCACGGGCTACAAGGGCCGCCGCGCCCTGTTCGAGGTGCTTGAGGTCGACGAGGATATCGAAGGCGCGATCGTCCGCCGCGAGAACGCGACCGAAATCCGCAACCGCTCGATCGCCAAGGGAATGAAGACCTTGCGCGAAGACGGCTGGGCGAAGGTGTTCCGCGGCGTTACCAGCGTCAGGGAAATCATGCGCGTAACAGAGGATCAGTAATGTCCCGCACGTTGTCAGGTTCCCTGCGGCAGAAGCAGGCGCAGACGATGACTCTCGCGCCCCGGATGCTCCGCGCTCTCGACATGCTGGCGATGAGCCTGCCAGAACTGCGCGCCGAACTGAATCGCGAACTCGAAACGAATCCGGTCATCGACGACGTCGAGCGGACTCTCGAGAAGGATACCGTTTCCCAGAAGGAGCGCGAGACGGTCGACGAAGAGCGTTCGCGCGAGGACGATTATCCGTCCGACGATTCCGCGCCCGACTCCTTTTACGAAGCCGACGCCGATACCATGGACCGACACCGGAGTTTTCTCGAATCGCGCGCGAGCGAGGAAACTATAGAGGAACATCTTCTTTCCCAGGTAAAGACGTCGCAGCTCGGCGAGTCCGATTTTCCTCTGGCCGAGATTCTGATCGGCGAACTGAACGACGACGGATATTTTTCAGGCTCCATGCCCGATCTGGTGATGGTTACCGGGGAAAGCGAAGAGAAGATCCGCGAGGTGCTGGGCGTCATCAAGACGTTCGATCCGCCCGGATGCGGAGCCGTTACGCTCGAGGAGTGTCTTCTCGCCCAGATGGATAAGCTCGATTCCTCTCCGTACAGGGATGAGGTCCGCGAACTTCTGGAGAAGAGGCTTCTGAAGGATGTCGCCGAAGGGCGGATCGCCGGCGTGGAGAAATCTCTCGGGATGAGCCACGAGCGTTACGCGGACGTTCTCGCCGCGTTGAGGACTTTGGATCCGCGTCCCGCGCGCGCGTATTCGCGTTTGGGCAAGGGGGCCGCCTGCGTCAATCCCGAAGTCCACGCCGTGAAGACGGCCGCAGGATGGCAGGCGCGCGTCGACGCGAGGAGTCTTCCCGAAATCAGGATTTCGCCGCGCTATCTGAAAATGCTCGAAGATCCCTCGCTCGACGCCGAAACGAAGGAATATATCCGTTCTAAAATCGCATCCGTCCGGGAACTCGTCGAAAAGATCAGGAAGCGCGAAGAGACCGTGCTGAACATAGCCCAGGCCATTTTCGACGCGCAGCCGGGATTTTTTGAGAACGGGCTTAAAGGGTTGAAGCCTCTGACGATGCAGGAGATCGCCGATGCCGTGGGCGTCCACGCCGCCACGGTGTCGCGGACGGTGAACGACAAATACGTTTCGACGCCGCGCGGGACGGTGGAACTCAGACGGTTTTTCGTTTCGGGGCTTGCGACGGGCGACGGCGATCTGGTTTCGAAGGACGCCGTGTTCGACGCGCTTAAAGCGATCGTCGACGCCGAGGACCCTTCGGACAGGCTTTCCGACGATAGGATTTCCGCTCTTCTGAAGGAGAAGGGGTATCGCGTCGCGAGACGCACCGTCGCTAAATACAGGAATATGCTCGGTATTCCCGGCGCGGGAGAACGTTGAATTTTAACCCAAAAAGGAGATAAACATGAAACAAGGCTGGAGATGGTACGGTGACGGCGACTCGATCACGCTTAAGGAGATACGTCAGGCGGGGGTAACGGATGTTGTTGCCGCGCTTTACGAGCGCAAGCCGGGCGAGGTGTGGCCCGTAAAGGAGATCAAGGCCCGCGCGGACAAGGTTAAAAAGGCCGGTATGGTATGGTCGGTGGTCGAGTCGGTGCCGGTTCACGAAGACATCAAGAAGCATACGGGCGATTATCTCAAGTACGTCGCCAATTATAAACAGACTCTCCGAAATCTCGCCAAATGCGGCATCAGGACAGTATGCTACAACTTCATGCCCGTTCTCGACTGGACGCGCTCCAACCTCGAGTACGCGCTTCCCGACGGTTCGACATGTCTCGAATACAACGAGTACGAACTCGCCGCGTTCGATATGTTCTATCTCAAGCGCCCCGGCGCTGAGAAGGAGTACGACGCCAAAACGCGCGCGAAGGCCGCGAAGGTGTGGGCGAAGCTTGACGCCAAGGGCCGCAAGCGCGTCGCGGATTCCGTCCTGTGCGGTCTGCCCGGTACGGTGGACGATCTGACGCCGGAGGAATTTCTGGCTCAGCTCAAGACCTACGACGGCATCGACGATAAGAAGCTTCGCGAGAACATGTATTGGTTCCTGAACGAAATTTCTCCTGTGCTCGAGGAGACGGGCGTCAACATGTGCATCCATCCCGACGATCCGCCACATCCGATTTTCGGGCTGCCGCGTATTCTTTCAAACGCCGGGGATATCGCCGAGATGTATAAAAAGTGCCCGTCGAAGCACGTGGGTCTTACGCTCTGCACGGGTTCGCTCGGCGGAGACAGGGCGAACGACGCCGTCGAGATTATGAAGAAGTTCGGCCGGCGCGTCTACTTCTGCCACTTCAGGAATCTCGAATACACCGACGACAAGGTGTTCCACGAATCCCAGTGCCATCTTGTCGGTCAGACGGATATCCCCGCGCTGTTCGAAGCCTTCCTCAGGGAGGAGAAGCGCCGCGGCGAAAAGATCGTAGTCCGTCCCGATCACGGGCGTGTTCTCGAGATCGACAAGTCGCGCAAATGCTATTGCGGCTACAGCTACGGCGGCCGTCTTATCGGGCTCGCGGAACTGCGCGGACTCGAGATCGGCCTTAAGTACGCGAAGAAGGGGCTTTAAGATTTCCGATGCACAGGCTCATCGCGGAAACGGAAACCCTTAAGAGCGATTCGCCGCTCCTCTCGCGCGAGGCGGCGAATCATCTGAAGGTTCTTAGGCCCAAGAACGGCGAGGAGATCGAACTTTTCGACGGAAGGGGCTTGACCCGCGTCTACCGCTACAACGCCGCCTCGCGCGGGCTCGAGGCGGCGGGAGATCTGGAGCGTCACACCAAAGTCTCTTCATCGTCGGTTACGCTTTTCGCCTGCGTCACAAAGGGCTCGCGCTGGGACTGGACGCTTGAAAAAGCGACAGAGCTCGGCGCCGACAGAATCATTCCCGTAATCTCAGCGAGAACGGTCGTGCGCGTGAATGCGGCGGAACGCCCGGCGAAGCGAGAGCGCTGGATGCGCATCGTCGAGGAGGCCGCGCGACAGTCCGACGCGGTTTTTCTTCCGGAGATTGCCGATATAGTCGACTTTAAGGAGTCGCTTGGTCTTGTTGAGAAGACGAACTGTTTTATAGGCGCTCTTATGACTCCGCCCCCTAAGCATCTTTTAGAGGAGGTGATGTCGGCCAAGGCGAAGAGTCCGAACGGCGATTACGCCGTCTACATCGGTCCCGAAGGCGATTTTACTCCTGAAGAGCTTTCGTCGCTCCTTGAGATCGCGCGTCCCGTCTCGTTCGGTTCGCAGATTTTGCGTGCCGAAACCGCCGCGATTTTCGCCCTCAGCGTCATCCGCGCCGCTTTATAAAATAGCGATTTCAGGATATTTCAGTTTGATTTTATCAAATAAAATATAGTATAATTACCCAAGAGTAAGTTACACACAAATAGGAAGGTTGAATATGAGTGAAGTAAAACCGACATTGGTTGTTCTCGCGGCAGGTATGGGCTCGCGTTATGGCGGGCTTAAGCAGGTCGATCCCGTGGGGCCTTCGGGCGAGGCTATTCTTGACTATTCCGTTTTTGACGCATCCCGGGCCGGTTTCGGCAAGGTCGTATTCATCATCCGCAAGGATTTTGAAGATGTCTTCCGCGAAAAGGTCGGCAGGAAATACGAAGGCATCATGGAGGTCGCCTACGCGTTCCAGGATCTGAACGACCTTCCCGCTCCCTATGTCGTCCCCGAAGGGCGCTCCAAACCCTGGGGCACCGCCCACGCCATCCGCGCCGCGCGCGATGTCGTCAAAGAGCCTTTCGCCGCCATCAACGCCGACGACTTCTACGGCCGCGACGCTTTCCAGCAGCTCGCCGGGTTCCTCACCGGCGGGAAGGGCTGCCCGTCGAAGCATCATTTCGCCATGGTCGGCTACAACCTTTCGCTTACGCTCTCGGAGCACGGTTCCGTCGCGCGCGGCGTCTGCAAGATCGACGAGGCGGGCTATCTCACCGACGTGAAGGAAATGACGAAGCTCGTCAAGGCGGGCGATATGGCCGAGAACCGGGAAGATCCCGAGAATCCCGTAAAGGTTCCTCTCGACGCCCGCGTATCGATGAACCTCTGGGGCTTCACGCCCGCTCTCTTCACCGAGCTCGAGGAGCGCTTCCCGAAGTGGCTCGCCGAGAACGGCTCCAAGGAGAAGAGCGAATGGTACATTCCTTTCGTCGTCGACGAGCTTATAAAGGAAGGCAAGGCCGACGCGAAGGTTCTCCCGACCGAGTCCGCGTGGTTCGGCGTCACCTACCGCGAGGACAAGCCGCTCGTGGTCGATGCGATAGCAAAGCTCGTCGCCGCCGGTGAATATCCTGAAAAGCTTTTTTAACCGATACTAAGGAACAACAACATGTCCAATCGCACATACAGCGAAGAAGAGCTGCTTTCGGTTCTCTCGGCGTTCGGCGTTACCGACGTCGTCAAGGTCGCCCGCTACGGTTCGGGCCACATCAACGACACCTTCAAGGCCGACGACGTCCGCGGAGTTTCGTACATCCTCCAGCGCATCAACACCGACATCTTTCCCGATGCCGACGGCATGATGGAGAACATCAGCCGCGTGACGAGTCATATCCGCTCGAAGGGCGGCAGATCGCTCGAGGTCCTCGGCTACAAGAATCCCTGGCGTCTTTACGCGTTCATCACGGGCGCGCGCACGATCGATCTCATCGAGAACGCCGATCAGGCCTTTCTCGCGGCGAACGCCTTCGCGCAGTTCCAGAACTCTCTCGCCGATCTCCCCGAGCCGCGTCTCAACGAGATTCTGCCCAAGTTCCACAACACGGTCAACCGTCTTAAGCTTCTCGACGAGGCCGCCGCGGCCGACGTCAAAGACCGCCTTAAACTCGTACAGCGCGAGATGGATTTCATCAACGCGCGCCGCGAAGAGGCCGGACGGATCGTCAACGCGATGGCGAGCGGCGAGATCCCCGAGCGCATCACCCACAACGACACGAAGATCAACAACGTCATGCTCGACGACGTGACGCAGCAGGGCGTCGCGGTCATCGGTCTCGATACGGTAATGCCCGGCTCCGCTCTCTACGACTTCGGCGACATGGTCCGCACGTCGACCGCCGCCGCCGCCGAGGACGAGAAGGTTCTCGATAAGGTGTTTTCGCGCAAGGAGTATTTCGAGGCTCTCGTCAAGGGCTACCTCAAGGACGCGAAGTTCCTCAACGCCGCCGAGCTCGACGCTCTCGCGTTCTCCGGCCGCCTGATCACGCTTACGATCGGCATCCGCTTCCTCACCGACTATCTCGCCGGCGACACGTATTTCAGGACGGCGTACGAAGACCACAATCTCGTCCGCTGCCGCACCCAGCTCAAGATGGTCCAGTCGATGGAAGATCAGCGCGACGAATACGAGCGTATCGTCCGCGAAACCGCGAAATCACTTTAACGTAAACTCAACCAAGAGAGGTAAAAAATGGAAATCGTTATCTGCAAGACCAAAAAGGAAGCGAGCCGCAAGGCCGCCGACATGATCGCCAAGCTCGTCAAGGAGAACCCCAAGTGCGTATTGGGTCTCGCGACAGGCTCCACCCCGGTCGAGATGTATGACTGCCTCGCCAAGGACGTCAAGGCCAAGAAGATCTCCTTCAAGAACGTCAAGAGCTGGAACCTCGACGAGTATTACGGTCTCGCTCCGACGCACGATCAGAGCTACCGCTACTTCATGAACGAGAACTTCTTCGACAAGATCGACATCAAGAAGTCCAACACCCACGTTCTCAACGGTCTCGCCAAGGACTGGCGCAAGGAATGCGCCGCGTACGAGGCCCAGATCAAGAAGGCGGGCGGCATCGATCTTCAGGTTCTCGGCATCGGCTCCGACGGACACATCGCGTTCAACGAGCCCGGCAGCTCGCTCGCCTCGCGCACGCGCATCGTCTACCTCACGCCCCAGACGATCAAGGACAACGCCCGCTTCTTCAAAAAGGCGTCCGACGTTCCCGTAAGCGCTCTTTCGATGGGCGTCGGTACGATCTGCGAGGCCAAGAAGGTCGTTCTTCTCGCCTTCGGAAAGAACAAGGCCGACGCCGTCAAGGGCATGGTCGAGGGCGGCATGAGCCAGTTCTGCACTGCTTCCGCGCTCCAGGCCCACAACGACGCGTGGGTGTTCTGCGACGAGGAGGCGGCTTCCAAGCTCAAGCTCAAGAAGTTCTACGCCTGGCGTAGCGAAATCGAAATGAAAGGCTGATCAAAATGAAATACGTCTGCAAAGTCTGCGGTTACGTCTACGACCCCGCCGATAACAACGGCGTCGAGTTCGACGCGCTTCCCGACGACTGGACCTGCCCGCTCTGCGGAGTCGGCAAGGATCAGTTCGAGGCCATGTGACATCGGTATGAATTTCAGAAAACTGCTGACAGCGTTCGCGCTTTCCGCCGCAAGCGCGTATGTCTTCGCCGTGACCCCGGGCCCGGGGGCGCAATACGCCTCCGACGCCTATCCGGGGTTTGACAGCGACGCCAAAGTTCTTTCTCCGGAACGGAAGACGCCGAGCTGGTTCTGGTGGCGTAAGGCGAAGTTTAAAACTCCAGGCGAGCAGCTCGAGTACGCCAGAGGTCTGGCCGCGGAAGAATCCTTCTCTTCGGCGGTCAGAGCCTACGACGCGCTGGTCGCCGAATGGCCCATTTCCTCCGAGGCGGTCGCCGCCCAGGAGGAACTTGCCGATATCCTTCTTTATAAAAGCGACGATCCCATCGTCGCGTTCGAAGAATACAGATACCTTCTGAATTTCTATTCGTCGGACTGCGATTACGCCAAGGTCGTCCTGAAGATGTACGAGTCCGCGAAAAAGATGCGCCAGAACGGCAAGCGCATAATGTTTTTCAAGTTCGCCAACACCGCCGACGTGAGAAGGGCGTTCGAAACCGTCGTGATCCAGGCTCCCGGCGCGACGTTCGCTCCAGAGGCGATGTACGCGGTCGTCGAACTGCGTGTCGAAGAAGAGGAGTATTCCGAGGCCATAGAAGTCTGCAAAACGGTCAGGAACCGCTATTCCCGCACGCCGCAGGCGAAGGCGGCGCTTTATAAAGAGGCCGAGCTGAGGATGATTCTTCTCAAGGCCCACGAATACAACCGCGACAGAGGTCTCAACACCGTTTCGTTCATGAGCATGGCCGCAGCGGCCGCCGAAGACGCCGAAGAGCGCGCCGATTTTCTCAAATGGCGGGCCGAAGCTGCGGAAGTGGTCGAGAAGGAAGCCTACGAGGCGGCGGTGTTCTACGATTCCGTCACGCGCAAGAGGCGCGGCGCGATAAAAGCGTACGAAGGCTTTCTCAGAGAGTATCCCGCCAGCGTCCATGCGCAGAAAGTTCGCGAACGTCTTGCGGAACTTCAGTCAACGTCATCCGTCAAGGAGTCTAAATGAAAATTGCAAAATCAATTCTGGCGGTCGCGCTTTCGGCCTGCGCCGCAGGGTGCTCGATGTACAGATGGACGAGCGACGTCCCGGAGGACAAGCGGGCCGTTTTTGTGGCGACATTCCGCAACGAGAGCGAAGTGACCGAAATAGGTAACGTCGTCACGCGGCAGATTTTGCGCGAATTCCAGCGCGAAGGAACCTTTAAGATTTCATCGCCCGGGGATTGCGCGCTTGAAATCCAGGGCGTGATGTCCAACGACGGCCTTGCGAGAATCGTCTCCACCGCGCGCGATCATTCGAACCGCCGTACGGAATATCGTTTCACCGTCGAGGCGTCCGTCAGTTTCATCGACAAGAAAACAGGTAAGGTCCTCGTCAACGACCGGAAATATGTCGGATGCACGACGTTCTACGGTGACCGCGACATACTTACGCATCAGCGTGACGCGTCCGGACGTCTGGCCGAAGACATCGCCCGTCAGGTCGTCGACGACGCCCTGACGCTGAAGTGGGAATAAGGAGGTAAACGATTATGAACGAAGTGCGTGCAGTAATTGAACTTAAGATAACGCCTCAAAGAGAGTGCGGATTCGGCAAGATCGCCCAGAGGGTTTCCCAGTTCGGCCAGGTCGAGGCGTGTTTTCTGATGTCGGGAGGCTACGATCTTCTCGTTTTCGTGAAGGGCGGAAGCCTTCAGGACGTCGCGTCGTTCGTCGCCCAGGATCTTTCGACGATCGACGGAGTCGTCTCGACCGCGACCCATTTTATGCTTAAGACGTACAAAACCAACGGCATCTGCGAAGGAGCGGGTGACGACCGGCTTGCTGTAACTCCTTGAACCCAACCAGACAAAGAGGTTTTTTTATGGCGGTAGATTTAGCTCAGAAGGCTCAGAATTTCATGAATCGCGGGCGCCAGGCGCTCGAATCGCGCAGGTACGAACTTGCGGTGGATATGCTTATGGAGGCCGTCGACGCGGCTCCCGATGTCCTTGAGGCGCGCAGGCTTCTGCGTACGGCCCAGGTTCTCAATTTCAGGACGAACGGCAAGGTCGGTTTCGGGGCGAAGTTCGGATATATGGTGGATCGCCAGAAAATCATGGGTTTCGTCAAGAAGGGCGAAGGCGTTAAGGCGATGGCCGAAGCTGAGAAGCTTCTCTGCAAGAATCCTCTCGACGGCGACAACATCGAAGCGGCGGTAAAGGCCGCCGAGGCCGCCGGAAAGCCCGATCACGCCGCCATCTCGGTAGAGGCCGCGTACGAGGCCGGCAACAAGGACCCTGAACTTCTCATGCGCGTGGCGACCTATTACCAGATGTCGAAGAACTGGGGCAAGGCGCGCGACGCCTACAGAAAACTCTCCGAAATCAAGCCCGGCGACCAGCAGATCATGCAGCTTCTGAAGAACTGCGAAGCCCAGGCGACGATGAATTCGGGCTGGGTCGAAACGGCCGGCAAGAAGGGCGGATTCCAGAACCTCATCGCCAACAAGGAGCAGGCCAAAAAACTCGATCAGGCCAACAAGGCCGTAGTGACGGGCGACGACGCCGAGGCGCTCATCGCCGAGAAGATCGCCCAGATCGCGAACGAGCCGAAGAACATGAATTTCCGCCGCGCGCTCGCCCGACTCTACATCCAGAGCAAGCGCTTTGAAGAGGCGATCAACTGCCTTAACGAGGCGCTCGAGATTTCCGGTTCCATGGATCCGGAGCTCGACCGCATGCTTTCGCAGACCCAGGTCCAGTATTACGATCAGCTTATCGAGCAGTACCGCGCCGCCGGCGACGAAAATTCCGTCGTAGAACTGATGAACGAGAAGAACCAGTTCGTGTTCGACGACCTCGCTTCGCGCGTCGAGCGCTATCCGAACGATCTTCATCTGCGCTACGAGCTCGGCGTCCTTTATTACCAGAACGAGTATTACGACGAAGCTCTCGAGCATCTTCAGCTCGCCCAGCGCAGTCCCAAGGATCGTCTCTGGGCGCTCTATTATCTGGCGATGTGCTTTATGAAGAAGGGTCAGTCCGATATGGCCGTCATGCAGCTTGAAACAGCCCGCGACGCGATACCTACCATGGACGAGCTCAAGAAGAACGTCGTCTATCAGCTCGGCCTTTGCGCAGAAAACGCGGGGGACCTCGAGAAGGCGTACCAGTACTACAAGGATGTCTATTCCACGGACGTCGGCTTCGCCGATCTCTCCGATAGAATGCTCAACGTCGCCCAGCAGCTTAAAAACCGCCAGTCATAAAAAAAGAAAAAAGAGGCGAAAGCCTCTTTTTTAATGGCAGCCCCAAGGAGAGTCGAACTCCTCTACCAAGCATGAAAAGCTTGTGTCCTAGCCGATAGACGATGGGGCCGTAATCAACTGTGGGATAGTATATCAAAAATTCGCCTGAGATTGCAATAGGAAATTTTGATGACTGAAAAAGAGGCTTATATCGCGTTCAATCTGACC
The DNA here is from genome assembly GCA_045630425.1 of Kiritimatiellia bacterium. GTDB lineage: Bacteria > Verrucomicrobiota > Kiritimatiellia > RFP12 > UBA1067 > UBA1067. The sequence continues at coordinate 35,423 of JAZQTB010000062.1, forward strand.
GAAGGGGTCGGTTCCGTAAAACTCGCGGGACTTGTCTCCAGGTTCGGTTCAGTCGCCTCGGCCTGGGAGAATTATCCTCATAAAACGGGCAGAATCCCTGGCGTGATCGACTGGGAGCGCGAACTTAAGCTCGCGTCAAAATACAAGGTCGAAATTCTAACTCCCGCGGACGACGATTATCCCGCCGTTTTCAGGGAAATGCGTGCCCGTCCGCTCGCCCTGTATGTCAAGGGGGACGTGAAAGCGCTTTCCCGCCCCGCCATCGCGATGGTCGGTACGCGCCGCTCGACGGAGTACGGCCGGAACGAGGCTTCAAAACTTTCCTTCGATCTCGCCTCGAACGGCTGGGCGATAATTTCCGGTCTCGCTCTCGGCATCGACGCGGCGGCCCATCGCGGCGCGCTCGACGCCTCCGGCGTGACCGTCGGCGTTCTCGGTTCGGCTCTCGACATGTTCTATCCAGATGAAAACCGCTCCCTCGCGCGAGAGATGATCGAAAAGGGCGGCGCGGTAGTAAGTGAATTTCCTTTCGGACGCGGCGCCGACGAGCATACGTTCCCTCAGCGCAACAGAGTCGTCGCCGCCCTCTCCAAGGGAGTGATCGCGATCGAAGCGCCCGTAAAGAGCGGCACGCTGATCACGACGTCGCTCGCCGCGGAACTCGGGCGCACCGTGATGGCGCTTCCCGGCCGTGTCGACAGCCGCGCTTCGGCGGGGTGTCTTAAGCTTATCCGCGACGGCGCGAGGCTCGTGCGCAACGCCCGTGACGTCGAGGAGGAGATGGGCGATCTCTTCGGACGCAGCGCCGTCACGGCGGGCGGGACCGGGGAGTCGGAGGCTGAAGCCGAAAAGGACCGTGAAAAAGAGAAAGCCCGCTTCGCGGACGCGCCGTTCAACGTGGACGAGTCGATCGTCATGCGAAATCTGGGCGAGGAGCCCGTTTCGGTCGATGTTCTGGCCGCGAAAACCGGGTTCGGCGCGGCGAAGATAAATTCTCTGACGATGTCGCTGAGGCTCAAGGGCCGGATCAGGTTTTTCCCGGGAAACAGGGTAGCTCTGCCGAGGAGCGAATGACGGTACAGGAAGGTGGAGGTTTGAACATGGACAATTTCCGAATTTCGAATTTCTTTTCGACGATGCTTGTCGTGGCGTCGCTTTCCGCGTCTACGGACGGGGAAAGCGGCCGGTGGAAGGATATCGCGGACGCGATGGTCCGCGAATCACCACGCGACACCATGTCGCTCTTCGTGAAGAATTCCGTAGATTCCATAGAGACGTTCGAGGCACTGCGCAAGCATAAGCCGCGTTACGTCGCCTTCGTCGTCCGCCCCGAAGAGTTGAACGACAAGACGATCAAACGTCTTAAAAGAATGATGTGCCAGATCGACTCCGATCCGTACGAGGATGCGATATGGGGCATCGTTACGGGGCCCACGGCGAAAGACGCGATGCGCGTCGCCACGTCCAAAGAACCCCGCACCATTTCTTCGATTCTCGCCACGACAGGCGTCGGGAAGGATCTCGTAAAAGGGCCGGTGGCCGTAATTTCGGACGCCAATCCGCCGGGCGAATGGTGGATTAAGGATTCTGCGGGAAAGGTGTCCAGAGGCAAGACCGACGGGGATACGTCGCATCTTTTCGCCGAGGTCTGGCGCAAGAGCGATCCCGAGCTTCTCGTCACGAGTTCACATGCCAGCGAGCGCAATCTCGAAATGCCGTTTTCACGGGGCAACATAGTGGCCTACGACGGAAAATTCGGCGCCGTTAAAAATCTTCAGATGATCGATTACTCCACCGGGCAGGCAAAGGTCAAAAAGATTGACGGAGCTTCGGTCGCGGCCTTGGCGGCACCGCGCAGGGAGAAGGTCTGGATAGCCCCGGGAAACTGTCTTATAGCCAACCATAAGCCCGGCGACGACATGATAATGACCGCTCTCGGTTTCGGTAGGGTCAATCAGTTTGTCGGCTACATCAAGACGACCTGGTACGGCGAAATCGGCTGGAATACGTGGCGGTATTTCGGCTCGTACAAATATCCCCTCAACGAGAGCTGGTACGCGGCCAATCAGCTTCTCATAAAGAAGCTTGAATCGAAAATGGAGATGCAGCCGCGTGACAGGGCCGGGCTTATCTGGGATTTCGACGGCACGGTTTTTTACGGCAATCCCCGCCGCGCGGTTTCGCTTGAAGGCGACGGTCCCGCGGTCGCTTCGAAAAAGGGCGATCTGCCGCTTCTTATCGTTTTCCCGGAAGCCAAAAACGGGCGCAAGCTCGTATCCGCGCCAAAAGGGTTCAAGGTTTTCGTGGCCGACGATTTCGCGTTCGTCGAGGAATGGCCGGATCTGAAGGCCGGCTGGAAAAAGACGCTGAAATTCGATTGAGAGAGGTTTGTGCGATGAAAGGTTTTTATGCCGTTATTTTGGCCGGCGGAAGCGGTGAAAGGTTCTGGCCCCTGTCAACGCCCGAAAAGCCGAAACAGTTTCTGCGCGTTTTCGGCGGAGAGAGCCTTATGCGTCAAAGCGTTTCCCGTCTCGGAGATCTGGTCGGGAGCGACGATGTTTACGTCGTGACCGCAAAATCTCTGATCGCCGCGACCGTCAGAGAACTGCCCGAGATTCCCGCCGCGAATATAGTCGGTGAACCGTGCCGGAGGGACACGGGCGCGGCCGTCGCTCTCGGCGTGTCGTTCGCCGGGGAGGATTCGGATCCGGTCGTCGGATTCTTTCCGAGCGACCAGATGGTTTCGAAGCCCGCGAAATTCCGTGCCGCCGTCAAACGCGCCGTCGCGCTTGCGCGGAAGAAAAACGCGATCGTGACGATCGGAATAAAGCCGACGTATCCGGCGACGGGATTCGGGTATGTCGATGCCGCAAAGGGACGGTTTGTCGAAAAGCCGGACTTGAAAACGGCGAAGAAATATCTCAAGGGGGGTTATCTCTGGAACGCAGGCATGTTCTTTGCGCGCGCGAGCGTTTTCCGCAGGGCGTTCGCCTCTCACGCGCCGGCGCCCACGCCTCTCGCCTCGCCCCGGTCAGGAAAGGCTCCGCTCGCCGCGCTCTACAAAAACCTCGAGAGGATTTCATTCGATTACGCCGTCATGGAGGGGATATCGCGTGCGGCCGCCGACGGTACGGGCGACATTACGCTCGGCGTAGTTCCCGGAGATTTCGGGTGGGACGATGTGGGCGGTTTCGCGTCGTTCGATACGTATTTCCCGCATGATTCCCGCGGCAACGTCCGCGAAGGGCCATGCACGGTCGTCGAGTCCGACGGCAACATCTGCGTCGCGCGAAGCGCGCGGATTTCGCTTCTCGGCGTCAGGAATCTCGTCGTTGTGACTACCCCCGACGCGGTTCTCGTCGCCGACAAGTCGCGCATATCCGAAATGAAAAAACTTATTGAACGGTAACGAAGTGAAGCGTAAGTACAAAGTGGTCATAGCGTACGACGGCACGGCCTATTCGGGCTGGCAGTACCAGGAGAACGCGCTCGGCATCCAGCAGGTCGTCGAAGAGGCCGTCGCGTTTTTGGAACGCGCTCCGGTTCGCGTTTTCGGCAGTTCCCGCACGGATGCCGGCGTACACGCCAAAGGCTTTGTGGCCCACTTTCATCTTACGAAACCGATACCTCCGAAAAATCTTTTGAAGGCGATGAATTCGCGGCTTCCAGAGGCCGTGCGCGTCGTTAAAGCCTCGTACGCGAAGGAAAGTTTCGACGCGCGGCTTTCGGCGAAAGGCAAGGAGTACCGCTACCACATCTACCAGGGCGACATAATGCCGCCTCATCTCGTGCCGTACTGGACGTATTGCCACAGGCCTCTCGATTTCGAGGCGATGAAAAAGGCCGCGTCGTATTTCGTCGGTCGCCACGATTTCGTATCGTTCGCCGCGAATCCCAACCGCGAGCTCGAGACGACGGTGCGGAACGTCTTCAGCTTTGAAGTCAGGAAATCGGGCCCCAAATACGTCTTCGTCGTGAGGGGCGACGGTTTTCTCTACAAGCAGGTACGCTCGATGGCGGGTTTTCTCATTTCCGTCGGCAAGGGCAACGAAAGACCCGAAGCCGTAAAGGAGATTCTGGAAGCCGCCGCGCCGCGCACCGCGAGAGTCGAAACGGCGCCTCCACGCGGGCTCTTTCTATGGAAGGTTTTCTACAGATGATCATCGACGTCCATTCTCACAATTTTCCGCCCCGCATCGCGGCGCGCGCGCTGACGGCGCTCGTGGACCGCACCGGCGGGACGCTCCAGCCTTCGGCCGACGGAACGATGGAGAACCAGCTCGACCATATGGAGCTGGCCGGGGTCGACCGCGCCGTGATGTGTCCGGTGGCGACGAAGCCTTCCCAGCACGGAATCATACTCCGAACCGCGGCCGCGATCCGCGACGGCGATCTGGGCGAAAGGGCCAAGCGTATGATCGTGCCGTTCGCCTCAGTCCATCCCGCAGATCCAGATGCGGTCGCGCATCTCGAGGAAATCGCGTCCGCGGGGATACGGGGCGTCAAGATCCATCCGTATTATCAGGACTTTTCTCTCGCAGATCCCGCCGTCTGGCCCATCTTCCGCGCGGCCGCGTCGATAGGGCTTGTCGTCCAGTGTCACTGCGGCTACGATATCGGCTACCCCGGACGGTACGACGCCTGCGGGCCCTCGGAGATCGCCGCGTTTCTGCGAAACGTTCCCGGCATAAAGTTCATAGCGGCGCATCTCGGCGGCTGCTCGGGTTTCGCGCCGCATGCGACGGACGAGATAATCGGGCTCGGATGCTGGGCCGATACGAGCGCGCTGACTCGGAACTGGTCGCGGGACGAGGAAATGAGACTTTGCCGTTCGTGGCCGACGGAGCGTCTGCTTTACGGTACGGATTTCCCGTGGGTTTCGTACCAGGAGTCCTTAAGATGGGTGAAGTCCGTGCGCGACGAAAAAGACTGGGCGCGCGTTCTCGGCGAAAACGCCCGCGGACTTCTCGGACTGTAGGCCCGGCTTAATTATCCCGTCCGTTCACTTTCCGTCGGAAGCCTCGTCGATCTTCCTCAAGAGCTCGGCTTTCGCCGTTTCGAACTCTTCGGACGCGAAGGGCTTGTCGTTCCAGTCGATGAACGCCTGCTGCAACGAGAGCATGAATTTGCGCGTCGCATCCTTTTCGGGGAATTCGAACTCTGTCGCGAGAACCTTCTCCATCATGTCGAACATAACCTTCTGGCGCTCTACGGGAGTGGAGGCGTCGGCATCGGAAAACGCGTTCTGCTGAAGATAGACGGCGTCGAGGAACTCGCCCTTGAGATAAGTCGTAAAGTCCTCGAGCGAGGTTCCCTCCTCGCCGACGACCTTCATCATCTGGCCGATCTCGTTGCCCTTGCGGAGAATGGAGCGGGCCTTTTCGACGCGGTCCTGATCAATGACCGAATTGTATTTGCTCCAGCTGTCGAGCGGATCGATCGCGGGATAGCGGCGGGCGTCGGAACGCGCGCGCGAAAGACCGTGGAAGCCGCCGACGACCTTGAGAGTCGCCTGGGTTACGGGCTCGTCGAAGTTGCCGCCCGCGGGCGAAACGGTTCCGCCGATCGTGACCGAGCCGATGTCGCCGTTTTTAAGCCTGACGCGTCCTGCGCGCTCGTAGAACGCGGCGATGCGGCTTTCGAGATACGCGGGGAACGCCTCTTCGCCGGGAATCTCCTCGAGGCGGCCCGAAAGTTCGCGCATCGCCTGGGCCCAGCGGGAGGTGGAGTCGGCGAGAACGAGAACGTTCAGTCCCTGCTGACGGAAATATTCGGCGAGCGTGACCGCCGTGTAGACCGACGCTTCACGCGAGGCGACCGGCATCGAAGAGGTGTTGCAGATGATGATCGTGCGCTTCATGAGCGACTGACCCGTTTTCGGGTCCACGATCTCGGGAAATTCCTTAAGGGTTTCGACGACCTCGCCGGCGCGTTCGCCGCACGCGGCGGAAATCACGATATCGACCTTCGCGTAGCGCGCGGTCGTCTGCTGAAGAACGGTCTTTCCCGCGCCGAATGGTCCGGGAATGCAGTATGTTCCGCCGACGGCCACGGGGAAGAACGTGTCGATCGTGCGAACCGTCGTCTCGAGCGTTTCGGTAGGCGCGAGACGCTCGACGAAGCACTTGACCGGAACCTTGACGGGCCAGCGCTGGAGCATCTGAACTTTAACGTCCTTGCCGTTTGAATCAGTCAATGTCGCGATATCTTCGACGACGGTGTAGTCGCCCTCGGGGGCGAGTTCCTTGACGGTGAACGAACCGCGAAACGCGAAGGGCACCATTATCTTGTGGCCGGGCATCGTCTTGCCGTCGAAGATCCCCTCGGTAACCCAGCCGAGAACATCGCCCGCGGAAACGCGCTCTCCTATCTTTGCCGTCGGGTGCCAGTCCCACTTTCTGTCGCGTGGAAGACCCGGCAGATAGATGCCGCGCTGGAGAAAGTATTCGGCGTCGGCCGAAATTTTCGCCGCCTCCTTAGCGAGTCCGGAAAGAGGATTCTGAAGTCCGTCGTAAACCTGGGCGAGCATGCCGGGACCGAGTTCGGCGGCGAGAAGTTCGCCCGAAAACTCGACCTTGTCGCCCACCGTCAGATCCGTCGTCGCGTCGAACACCTGCATGTCGCAGACGGTTCCGCGGACGCGGACGATCTCGGCCATGAGGCGCTTGTCGCCGAGGATGATGTAACCGACTTCGTTCTGGGCGACGGCTCCGTCAAAAGCAACGGAGGTCATGTTTCCGTTTACCGCTACAATCTTTCCGGTCGTGGTCATTGGTTGGACTCTCTTTGTTTTTTAAAAAGTGATTTTAGTTTCAGCAGTCAGCCTGTCAAACGCGGCGGAACCGGCTTCGGTTGAAATCTTCGCGCGTTTGAGGGCGATTTTCAGTCTCACCGCGTAGGTCGCGAGCGCACCGGCGCCGAGAGGGGATGTGAGATCGGTAAGTTCCTCCGCCGCATCCCAGCGGATCCTGTCGAGAATCTCCTCGCGCTTAGCGACGTCCTTCTCCTGGAACGCGTGGGCGACTTTCGCACGCCAGTAGACGGAACAGCCTTCGGCGTTGCGCACCCATCTGGCTCCGCCTCTGGCGACGGCGACGGCGTTTTTAATCTGCGTTTCAAGGTCGGACCATTCGGCTCCGCCGAGTTCATCGGCATTTCTGCCGGCATCGGCGCAGAGCGAGGCGAACTTCGCCCACGAGATGGCGGGCGGCTGATCGAAAACGAGCGCCGGAAGGCTCGCGACTATGTAGTCGATGGTCATTTCAGGAGTTTCGCGAGTTCCGGACGCAGGCGCTTGGAAAGCTCTTCGGCCACGACTTCGGCGGTGAACGCGTGTTCGACGCGGCCGCCGTCGACTTTAACCGAGAAGCCGGAATAAACGTTCTCGTCGGTGACGACGGTGATTTCGCCCTTGGCGGCGAGCTGGGCCTTGAGGGAGGCCGCGAGCCTTCCGGCGGCGGCGATTTCGACGCCTTCGGTCAAATCCTTCACCGCTTCGCCGGCGAGCCGAACGGCCACCGTCTCGTCGGCGAGAGATTTCTCGACGTTCTTCGCGAGCACCTCTTCGAGAAGGCCGGTGATCGCCTCGCGGACTTTGAGAACCGTGTCGCGGGCGGCCTGCTTCACCGTCTCGTCCGCGCGCGCGGCGAAATCGGCGGCGGCGGTTTTCGCCTCGGCCTCGGCGCGGGCGGCCTCCTCCTTAGCGGTCTTGACGATTTCGGCGGCCTTGGCCTTGGCGTCGGCAATTATTTCGGCAGCCTTAGCTTCGGCTTTCTCGACACCTTCGCGGTTGATCTTCTCGAGCAATCCCTGTAAATCTTCAGACATGGTTACCTCCAAATTGTTATCATTAATTATATACCTTTTTACGCATAATTGCAATATGGCGGAAGCTGCACCAAAAATTACAAATGACCCGCGTGTCGCGTCTAAAGCCGCGCCCCGTGGATCATTTGTGATATATTTTTCGTCGCCTCCTGTACTAAGCCTTCTATTTTAGGCAATGCTGCGCCACTCGGCAGGGATCTGTCGAGACT
>JAZQTB010000063.1:0-12168 GCA_045630425.1 Kiritimatiellia bacterium
ACAAAACTCTTTTTTTTATTTCTTTTTTTTTTAATTAAATGGCATACGAAACTGCCGTGTTAAAGCAATTGGAAGCCTACACAGCCAAACATCTTAGTCGGATGGGCGGCGTTAGCCCGCACATTCGACTAACCGATTACATTTAACATTACGCAGATCCAATGCTGCACGTTCTACACGCTCGCGGATGCTTGCGCCCCCTTCGGGTTCGGCTTTGCCGAATCTCCCCTCCGAGGCGAAGCTTCTTCGGCGCATTCCACGGTTATAAAAACAACAATACATATTCCACCCCCTGAGAAATTATGCTATCATTTAGCCATGAAAATTTTGATGATAGTTCTTCTGTCTGTCGGATGTTCGACGACAATAGGCGTTCTGCTTGGCTTGGCAGTCCGATCCTTGCCGCATAAATGGAACGATGTCGTCCTCGGATTCTCCGCCGGCGTCATGCTCGCGGCGGCATGCATCGGGCTTCTCGCCGGCGCCTTCGCTCCAGATGCATCTTCCATAGCGCTCGCGCTCGCAGGCACGCTTACGGGCGCCGGGATCATCAGCCTTCTCGACCGCTTCATACCGCATCTCCATCGCCTCGCAGGAATCGACTTTGAAGCCCACCGCAACAACGGTTCAATCGCGAAAACCCTCCTCTTCGTCGCGGCGCTCGCGCTTCATAAGATTCCCGAAGGACTCGCCGTCGGAGTAAGTTTCGGAACTGGCGATATCGGCGACGTCCTCACCGTCGCAGGCGCGATTTCCGTTCAGAACATCCCCGAGGCTTTCGTCATCGTCGCGCCCCTCTTCGCGATTGCCGTAGCTCCTATACGGATCATTCTCATATCTCTTGCAATAGCGCTCGTCAGCATCGTCTGCGTCTTGTCCGGCTACGCGCTCGTCTCGGCCTTCGCGGGTGCGCTCCCCTTTCTTCTTGCGGCGGCAGGCGGCGCCATGCTTTACGTCATCAGCGACGAGATGATTCCCGAATCCCATGCGCACGGTTTCGAGAAGCCCGCGACATTCGCGCTGATTGCCGGAGTTCTCCTTGTTCTATCGCTCCAGAATCTGTTCTGAAACATCGATATATTCGAGAGTTTTATTCAATCCATCGCCGCTACAGTCAGCATTCCGATCGCATGCATCGCTGCGGATCTTCTGACGTCTTCGCGCGAACCCGCGAAAATCGCCTTTTCGGCGCGCGCACCGCCCTCGGTCGCGATGCCAAACCATACGAGGCCCACAGGCTTTTCGGCGCTCCCGCCGCCTGGTCCGGCTATGCCGGTTACGCTGACGGCGACATCCGCTTTCATAAGGCGCCTCGCGCCCTCGGCCATTTCAAGCGCGCACTTTTCGGAAACGGCGCCGAAAGTCTCCAGCGTTTCGCCCCGAACCCCCAAAACGCCCTCCTTGACCGAATTGGCGTAGCTTACGACTCCGCCCAGATACACTTCGCTCGAACCGGGAACGGCCGTTATGAGAGAGCCTATCATCCCGCCCGTACAGCTCTCCGCCGTCGCGCACTTCTTGCCGCACGCTTTGAGCAGCGAGACTAAATTGGCTGCCTGTCCCGTCGTCATAAATCCCCCTTTCGGCTTGAAATGAAAACATGCTTCGCCTCGCCTCCTTCGGCGTTCTCGAGACCGCGTTCTTCAAGAACGCTTTTCGCCCTGAGCGCGACCGCCCACGAAGGCTCGATTATTTCGGCGCGGCCTGCGGCGGCCTTCTCTATCAGAGGTTTCAGATGCGGAAAATGCGTGCATCCGAGAACGATCTTGTCGCATCCCGCCGCGATGAGAGGCTCGATCTTTAGGCGGACGATCCTCTCGGCCTCGTCACCCGACGTCTCGCCCCTTTCGACGAGATCGACGAACTCGTCGGCGACCGTCGCGATCACCGTAACGTTCTTCGCGAACTTCGCCTTGGTTTCGTTGTAGAGGCGCCCTCCGAACGTCCCCGCCGTGGCGAGGACCCCGACAACTCCCGTTTTGGATTCCATCGCAGCCGGCTTGATGGCGGGCTCTATTCCTACGAACGGCACATCCGGGTATTCCGCGCGCAGGTAACCGAGCGCCGCCGCGCTCGCCGTGTTGCACGCCACGACGATCATTTTGCACCCGGCCTCGAGAAGCCTTTTGACGTTCGCGTCCGAAAGCGCGATTATCTCGTCCGCGCTCCTGTTGCCGTATGGACAGTTCGCGCTGTCGGCGATATACACGGTCGACTCTCCCGGGCACACCCTCCTGAAGGCCTCGAGAACGCAAAGCCCGCCCAAACCCGAATCGAAAAAACCTACCGCGCGCGAGCTCATCGGACGATTCCCCACTCCTTCAGCGGCTCGACCGGAAGCCCCATGATGTTCTCGTAACTTCCGCCGTACGATTCGACGATAAGATCGCCCGACTCGTCGATATCGTACGCACCCGCGCGATCGAGCGGTTTGACGCGGTCGATATACGCGTCGATTTCGGCGTCGGTCAATTCACGGAACTTAACCCGGCTTTCCACGACCTTGACTTCGCCGTTGAAGGCGACTCCCGAAAACACGATGTGGGTCTTCCCGCTTAATGTGCGCAGAAAATCTTTCGCCTCGGCGAAGGAGCGCGGCTTTCCGTAGATGCGGCCGGAATACCACACGACCGTGTCGGCCGAAAGAGCGTCGGCGCAGCCTGCAGCCGCGCCCTTCGCCAGCGCGTTTTCGCTCACGGTGCGACGCGGATCGTCGTCGTAGGACACCTCTTCCGCGTCGGTTTTGACGACCGTGAAATCGACGCCCAGCGATTCAAGGATTTTAGCCCTTCGCGGGCTCGCGCTTGCAAGAACAATTTTCATTTGAACGGAAAATATATGTAAACTCTTTCAGTGGTGCTCAGCGTCACCTCGCAGCCGACGGCTCTGTTGAGCGTCGCACAATAAAGATTCTCGAACTTTACTCCGTCAAGCGGCCATTCAAGCCCCTTTGACGTCATTCTCGTGCCGGGATCCGGCGCGAAAACCGACACTCCCGCGCGGGACTTGACGCGATAGGTCTTGCTGCCCTCGAGCGCGGTGAAGCGTCCGTAGTCCGTGACGACGTCAACGCCGAAATCAAGCGCCCTGAAAACGTTCCCGATACTGTGGTCGTCGCGTTTACCCGTCGCTCCGAGAATGACGAGATCTCCGATGCCCTTTTCTCGGCAGAATCTTACCGCCTTGGCGAGGTCGTTGGTATCCTGCTCATCTACTCTGACGACGTTTCGGAATCTGCCCCTGACGGAATCGCAGTCGCCGACGACGGCGAACGGCTCGCGTCCGCAATTGCGCCTGTACGCGTCCGCCGCGCTGTCGCAGCAGACGACGCGCGCGGCGGCGTCGAGAATGCGCCTGGCCTCGCCGCCCTTTTTAGGGAAAGCCCCGGCCGCAAGAATGACGTTCAGCCGCTTCACTTTGTCGTAACCGCGATAACGTGATCCCCGCCGCCGGGAGAAAAGACCCTGTGGTACGTTTCGCCGGCCGCGCCTTCGGCGATTTCGACCGAAACCTCGTCTCCCGCCAGAGTCTCGCTTCTGAACACCAGTTCGATGCCTGACGGACGCGCCGCCTTGAGAGGCTCTAAAAGCCACTCGACATAATGGACGTTGTTGACGTGCCCGTTGAGATCGATATGCGAATACTGCGCCTTGTACGGACCGGACGCGGACACGGAGACGTCAGCCGGAAACTTCAGCCGCGCGGTAAACGGTTCGGCGCCGAGAACGCTCTCGGAACCGAACTCGCAGGCGTCAAGAACGCTTTGGGGAATCGGCGATATTTTTCTGGTCGCCAAATCTATAAGCATCCACTCGCTCGTCGCAAGCCCTATCGTCCCGCCGTCGGCCGACTTTATTTCGAAATCGCGCCATGCGACGATTTTTCGCCCTCCGCGCGGGAACGTCACCACCGTAACTTCCTCCTCCCAAACGGGATAACGGAACATTTTCACGACAAGGCGCGTAAGCACCCAGGAAACGTTCTCGCCCCGTGCGTCGAAATTGGATTTGGAAAATCCGAGTTCCTCGGCGTTAAGGCTCGCGGCCTCCTGAAGATAATTGCACACCGCGGGCAACGACGCGAAGGCGTCCGCGCCGCATTCGTAAGAGCGCACACTGAAACGATATTCACCTTTTTCCATTCTCTCTCCCGCCTTGCGAGTTTTCACCGCGTTTTAAAGAAGTATGACCGTCAGAAGCCCCGCCGCTATGCAGTATGGGCCGAAGAGCCAAAACCATTTGCCCTTCAAAGCCTTGACAAGCACCGCCAGCGAAAAATACCCTACCGCAGCCGCCACGGACATTCCGAAAATCAACATCGTCCACGACGGCTGAACCGCGGCGTCCGCAGCGGTTTCGCCCGCGGATTTCATTATCTCCATGATCAGAGCGCCGACGATCAACGGCGTTGACATCAAGAATGAAAATTCCGCCGCGCGTTCACCGTCGACTCCGCCGGCACGGGCGCTCGCGAGAGTCATGCCGCTGCGCGAAACGCCCGGAAGAAGCGCCACCGCCTGTCCCACCCCCATAAGCACCGCGCGCAGAAAACCGACATCCTTCTTCCCGCGCGGCAGAAATCGCGTCCCGACGAGAACCGCTCCCGTAAACATAAGAAGCGCGCCTACCATTTTGGCGTTCTCGAAAAGCTCACCGATATGGTCTTCGCAGAGAAAGTAAACGATAACGGCCGGCGTTGTGCTGACGAAAAGCCTGAACACGAACCCCCACGCGCCGGCGCGGGCTGATTTACCGGCGTTCGGCGAAAGGCAATCGGCGAAAAGACGGCAGAGGGTTTTTCTGTAATATGCGAGAATGGATATGAGAGTTCCCGCGTGAAGACAGACGTCAAGCCTTACCCCCTCGGCCTGTATGCCGAGAAAATGCTGGCTGATTACGAGATGGCCCGAACTGGAGACGGGAAGAAACTCGGCGATGCCCTGCAGAACGGCCAGAAATGCGATTTTCAACATAGTGGAACGACCTTGATGGATCAACTGCTTTACAACGCGCCTATTATACCATAACGACGGGCGTTCTTGGTACGGTACCGAGCGAAAACGCTCCGATGAGGTCCTTCAACCCGGCCTTCTCGCCCTCCGCGCACCATCCGCAGGACGCGGCAAGCCGGCCGATGACCGTTTCGGGGGCGACCCCGGAAGCCCGATAGGACGACACGCGCGTATCTCCGTGGCGCTTGGCCAGACGTCGTCCGTCGGGGCCGACGACGAGCGGCACATGGCAATATTCGGGAACCGCCGCCCGGAACGGGGATTTTGATCCGGCCCACGGAAGAAGCCTTTGGGCTATCAGAATCTGGGCAGGCGTCGCCGGCAGAAGATCATCGCCCCGCACAACCTCGGTAACGCCCGAAAGAAGATCGTCGACAACGGCGGCGAGAGTATAGCCCGCGCCGCCCTCGTCGCGGGCTATCGGAAAATCGCCCAGCACGGAAGAGACATCCTGGACGTAATCCCCGGCGAAGACGTCGGTAAAGGAGATTTTCGTCCCTTCGTCCACGCGATACCGCCAGCACGGCAGACGTCCATCTCCGCAAAAGTCCGCAGCCTCCCGCCATGACGCGAATCTGCCGCGGCATATCCCCGGATAGTGGAGCTGCTCTCCGGCATGCGGAGCCGACTGGGCGTTCTCGACATCTCGTCTCGTGCAGACGCACGGATACGCCGGCAGCAAGGACAGCGCCTCGCGATAGATATCTTTACGCTCGCTTTGAACATATTGCTCGTCCCATTCGAAACCGAGCCATTTCAGATCCTCGAGCGCCGCCTTCGCCGCCCCCGGCTTGTCGCGCGGATGATCGAGATCCTCGATGCGGAGAATCACCTTCCCGCCGAGCGATCTCGCGCGGAGATAGGCGATCATAAAAGTCCTGACGTTGCCTAAATGCAGGGCGCCCGTAGGACTCGGGGCGAGTCTTCCTACATAGCCTGCCAAAACTTTTTCCATTCCGCGATGAAACGCCTGAAGTTTTCCTCCGATCCGAACGCGTCTGAAGTCGCCTTGCGCATGTCACGGTTCTTCAGGAGAGAATCCATATAATCGCGTTTAAGGTTCTTGAACGGTTCACGCGCTATTTTAGGCGCGCCCTTCTCGATGAAGTACGCCACGGAGAGCGCAAGACGGTATTTCAGCCGGCGCTCCATGTCCGTTCCGGCGTAGAACTCTTCGTAATCCATCATGAAAACGGCGGGAAGGATCGCGTCGGCCTGCGCGTACAGGTCGCACGGATCCACAAACGAAGGTCCGTCGGGTCCCTCCTCGAAATATTGCGCGTAACCTTCATTAAACCACGGCGAGGCGGGAATCATCGAGGCGGCGTACGCGAGATACTGGTGGAACGCCTCATGCCGGAACGTCTTCAGCAGTTTCGCCGCGCCCTCGTCGGGAAGATGCGCGACAAGTTCGCGCCGCCCGGCGCTCCAGTACGCGGCGCTCCACCGCATACCCTCGACGTCGTTGACTTCGAGCGCGTCGAGATATTCGCCGCGCGTCCTGAAGATTCTCGCGACCGCCAGCGCGTTGCTGCCGTCGATTGGCGAGGGAACCGTCTCGGCGTATTTAGCGCGCATAAGGCCAAGTTCATTGGTAAGCGCCGAAACGAACGAACTCTCCCGACCGAGATTGTCAAGAACGGTAAACTCCTCGGCGTCCGTCACGTTCCACGCGGGATAATTCGTCACGCTTAGCGCGGCATCGCGCCTTAGCAGATCCTTCTCGCCCAGAACGGCTCGCTTTGCGCGATTCCTTTTCGGCGGCGGGGCCGCCTTGCGCTCGCTTCTCAGATCGCGCCTGACGATCTCGTCCCATTCGCCCAGAAATTTCTCCTCGAAATTATCGAGCGCCGCCTCAAAATCGTCTTCGGGGAGAATATCCCACACGGCGAGATACCAATAGGGGTTTTCTTCCGGCAGAAAAGCCGCCACGACGGACGTCGTGTTCGTTCCGTGGAAATAAAGGACCTCCTTGAAACCCCTTATCGGCATACGCGGCGCATGCGGCTTCTCGGGAAGAGGGAACGGCGAAAGCCTGGATATCGCCAGATCCCGCACGCCGAGCTCCTTCTTATCGGGCGCGACCGCATTGGAAGCGTATTTAGAACGGGTCAGCGACGAGGTCTTTTCGGGCGCGACCTCGTGAAGGCGCGCAACAGTGAAAAGTCGCCCGGAATCGTCTATCCATCGCCCGAGGACGGCGCGGGAAGTCCACAGATCCAGCTCGTCGTAACGGTCTTCCAGACGCATCCTCCCGGACGGCTCCGTCACGAGATACGCCTCCGCGCGAGGCATATCAAGCGGCATCGCCCTGACGAAAAAAAGAGACGCCAAAAGAACCATTTCAGAGACCGCCCATTATGAGGGATCCGAACGTGGAGATGGGTGTCGTGTCGCGGTAGTTGTCTATCACCTGTCGAACATCCCGCGTGAGACCTTCGATCTCCTCATGGACGGTCTTGTCGTTGACGAGCCTGCCGAGCGTTCCCTCGCCCGAGTCGATCTTGAGCGCGACCGAATTAAGGTTCGAAAGAAGGTTCGTCGCGGATGTCACGATCGCGCCCGTATCGAGAGACTCTCCGGCTTTTCTGAACGATCTTACGGCCGCGCTGAAATCCCCGTATACGGAATCGTCCTTCGCCAGCAGCTTCCCCAGGAACCCTTCGGACCTCTCGAGCCTGCCCGATATTTCCGCGATGTTCGCGAGCGTTTTATCGAGATTGCCGTGAACCGAATCATCCGTCATCAGCTTGCCGATCGTACCGCGCCCCCGGCGAATATCAGCCGTAATGGCGGCGAGATTGGTCGCAGCCGATTCGACGCCGTCCCAGAGCGCGGTATCGGACGAAAGCAGCTTTCCGACCGTCCCCTCCCCGCGCTCGAGCCGCCCGGCCACGACCTTCACGGATTCGGAGGCGGCGGCGAGATTCGTCACGATCGCCTTGAGTTCCCCGCTCCCCGTAATCGCGTTGACGTTCTTCGCGATGCTGGAAATATCGCGCATCCAATCGGTAGGGGTTTCACCCCTGAACACGGTGGCGGCGAGATCGAGCTTCTCGCCCCTGCCCTCCTCGAGAAGCAGGTAGTTTCCGCCGAGCATCGAGAGATTGCATACGGCGATGCGGTAGCCGTCACGCAGAACGACATCCCTGTCGATCTCCATGACGACGGTAAGATCCTTTTCGCCCAGCATAATCCTCTCGACCTTGCCGACCTTGGTGCCGCGGTACATCACGTTGTCCTGATCCTTGAGCCCGCCGACGTCGGTGAACGTCACGCGCGCCTCGACCAGACTTCTGCCGCCGAGCATGTCGACGCCGGAAATGACGATCGTGAAATAGACGAGAAGCGCCAAAACCGCAAGCATGAAAATGCCGACGATCGCTTCCGAAAAAGAATCCCTTCGCTTTGAGCTCATACCGTTGTTCCTTTCGCCGCCGCGACGTATTCCGTCGCATACGGATCGGTCGATTTCATTAAATCCCGGGGCGTGCCGCAGAACGCGACCTTCGCGTTCCTTAAAAGAAGAATTCTGTCGGCTATCGCCGCGGCGCCCGCGAGATCGTGGGTCACGACGACCGACGTGACGCCGCGCTCCCTGTTGAACTTCCTGATAAGCCTGTGGATCATCACCGAAGTGACGGGGTCGAGGCCGCTCGTCGGCTCGTCGTAGAGAACGATCTCGGCCTGGCGCACCATCGCGCGGGCGAGCGCGGCGCGCTTCTGCATCCCCCCCGAGATCTCGGAAGGATACTTATCCGCCGCGTCCGACAGTTCCACCGACTCGAGAGCCGCCGCGACCCTGGCGTCGATCTCGCCGTCTCCGAGCGCCGTGCATTCCCTCAACGGAAGCGCGACGTTCTCGGCGACCGTCTTCCACGCTAAAAGCGCACCGCTCTGAAACAGATACGCCATGCGCGAACGCAGCCTGAAAAGCTCGTCTTCGCCGCACGACGCGACGTCGGTCCCGTCGACAAGCACGGCCCCGGAGGTCGGACGCAGAAGACGGACGATGTGTTTCAGCGTTACGGACTTGCCGACGCCCGACGGCCCGATCACGCAGAAGACCTCGCCTTTCTCTATCGAAAAAGACACTCCGTCCAGCACGCTCGAACCCGCAAACCTCTTGACGACATTTCTGAACTCGATCAACGCCATAAGTCACGCCTCCGTCATCTGTAGCATATCCTGGTGACCATGTAGCCGAACATGAGAATCAGAAGAAAATTCACTATGACGCTGCGCTGCGTCGCCTTTCCCACGCCCGTCGCGCCGTGCGTCGCGCCGAACCCCTGCGCGACCGAAACGGTCCCGATGACGAGACCGAAGATGAGCGATTTCAGAAGCCCGACATAAAGATCCTTAAGGTCGACGATTCCCATCGCGCTCGCCATGTACTGTTCGAAATCCACGCCGAGCTGCGTCGCGCCGACGAGACCTCCGCCCATCACGCCGGTTATGCAGCAGAAAAAGCCGAGAAGCGGCGCCATAAGGACGAGCGCGAGAATGCGCGGAGCCGAAAGAAACCTCACGGGGGAGATCGACATGATCTCGAGCGCGGCGATCTCATCGTTGACTTTCATCGTACCCAGTTCGGCGGCGATCGAGGAGCCGACGCACGCGGCCAGGCAGAGCGCGCAGCTGAAAGGCGCCATCTCGCGTATCAGCGAAATCATGACCGCGGAACCGAGGAACGACTCCTGGTTGAAGCGCCTGAGCTCGAGCCCCACCTGAAGGGCGAGAATCATTCCGATGAAAAGCGAAACGACCGCTATGACGGGGAGGGTGCGGATCCCGGTCACGTAGAGCTGATGCACCAGTTCCGCACGCGATGTGCGGCGCACGAAAACGGAAGGGAACGCGGCGACGGACGAAACGCATATCCGCGCTGACCATCCGAGAGAAGAGAGCACCGTCAAGGAACGACGAACGACGCTCGCGGTTTTTGAGCGCGGAGCGTCGTCCCAGATCGGCTCTCTCGTTACCGTCATTTCGCCTTAACGGGCTGCGGGGCGGCATTTTCTTTCGCGGGAACCTCGGGCGCGGCGGAGGGAAGCGTCAGCTCGGACGCCTTGACCTCGCTCTTCGCTTCGGCGGCGGGAACCTCGAGAGTGTCGGCGGCTACTGCGGCGGGAGCGGGCTTCTCGCGCTTCTGCCAACGTCCGGCGAGGTCGAGGCTCCGATCGACAGCCTCGACGGCGGCCTGATCTTCGCCGGCGGCGGCTTTCATTTCTTCAAGCGCCTTTACCGCCCCGTCGCGGTCCCCGGAGAACGCGAGGCAGCGCGCGGAGCCGAGTTTCGCCTCGAAAACGAGCGTCGCGTCGGCCCGGCCGTCCGCAGCCACGGAATCATAGGCCGCCTTCGCTCCGGCCCAGTCGCCGAGAGCCTCCTTGCATTTTGCGATTCCGAATTCGGGAGACGCGGCGAAAGCCGCGGGAACGGACTTGCCGTCAGCGACGGCGGAGAAAACCTCGAGAGCCTTGGCGAACTCGCCTTCCGCGGCATAAGCCCTGGCGAGACGGAGCTTGATCATGCCGGCGACGTCGCGCCCGGAATACCTGTCCGCCGCGTCCTGAAGCTGCTGCACGGTATAATTTGAGCCGTAAGCATACTCCGAGGCCTCGGCGTCAAGTCGCTTCTCGCGCGCAACCCAGAAATAAACGGCCAGCGCCACCGCGCCTGCGCAAGCGGCGAGCGCCACCGTCTTTTTTCCGTCCTTCTGCCACCAGTCGATGACAGGAATCAATTCTTCGGGTATGTTCATTCTTTTTTTCCTTTCTCTTCGTATAGGTCTGACCAGGCGTTGAGAACGCTCTCGTCTCTGCCTTCCGCCCTGAAGACGATGCGATTGTAATCGAGCGCGTCCAGAAAATCTCTGTTGTAGACAAAACGGCCTTTACCCTTGACCGGAGGCGCGGACAGGCGGCGCGAACTCTCGAGAAGAAGAGACGCGGTAAAGTATACGGCCTTCGGAATCTTGAGGGACTGAAGCATCAGCTGCATCACCTTTCGGCCCTGACCGTCCTTCTTCTCGGCCTTGAACAGGCCCGTCATCAGCACGGCCGCGCGCAGCGCGTTCGAAACCTCGTAACCTTTCGACGCCATCATGATCTCGTACTTGTCGAGAACCGAAAGATACTTCCATACTGCGGATCCTTCCCCGCCCGACGACTTTATGTGCGCCGAAAGCTCCGGCAGCAGATCGCCCAGCATTCCGCAATCCCACATGAGCCTGAAGGCCTCCCTGCTGCGGCCGTACGGGAAAAGACGGAACACCTCCTCGCAGACGCGCGGCAGCGCTGCGTTGAGGATGCACGAATGGTACTTTTTCATCGCCGACAGCGTCTTTCGCTCGATCTTGAAACCGAGACGCGAGGAAAACTTCACCGCCCGCATCATCCTGACGGGGTCCTCCTGAAAGCGGATTTCGGGGTCGCCGATGGCGCGGATGATCTTCTTCTCGATATCCTTCATCCCGCCGACCCAGTCGATTACGCTGAAATCCTTAATGTCGTAAAAAAGACCGTTCACGGTAAAATCGCGCCTGTACGCGTCGGTCTCGGGCGTCCCGAAGGTGTTGTCTTCGAGCGGGCCTTCCGCGGCGTGTTCGATTATTTCGCCGACCGTCTGGGAGTTGCGCCTGAACGTCGCCGTCTCGATGATTTTCCCGCCCGCGAATCGGACATGGGCAAGACGGAATCTGCGCCCGATCAAGAAGCAGTTTTTGAAAGCCTTTTTAACTTCGGCGGGCTTGGCGGACGTTCCGACGTCGAAATCCTTGGGCGTCCTGCCCATAAGAAGGTCTCTCACTCCGCCGCCGACGAGATAGGCGGTATAACCGAGCGAGGAAAGACGATAGAGAACCTTAAGCGCGTCGGAATCGATGTTTTTACGGGAAATGCAGTGCTCCGGACGTTTGTAGACGACCGGACCTTTCAACTTTTTTTTCAAAAACGAAAACATTTAGGATATTATACTATCCTGCAATGACAAGGTCAAGAGCACGACGACTCTTTCAAAAATTACAAATGACCCGCGTGTCGCGTCTAAAGCCGCGCCCCGTGGATCATTTGTGATATATTTTTCGTCGCCTCCTGTACTAAGCCTTCTATTTTAGGCAATGCTGCGCCACTCGGCAGGGATCTGTCGAGACTTGC
>JAZQTB010000064.1:0-2435 GCA_045630425.1 Kiritimatiellia bacterium
GGGCGGAGGGCGGAGCGTTGCCGCGAAGGGGGAAAATGGAGCGCGGAGGCGCTGAAATGGCGGCGAGAGGGCGATGGGCGCGTTGGAGGAAGGGGACTGTCCCCCTTGGGAAATCTCGCCACGACCAATCGGATTGGGAAGCTGGGTACACCCCTCGCTGTAATGGGGGACTGTCCCTCTTTTCCAGTCCAACTTTTCAGTTTTTGTAAACTATGCTGGCATACGCGCCGCGCTCGACGCAGCGCATATACTTAACAGCTCTCTTGCCGAACAGCATAGCGTAAAACGGAGTCGTGCGGCGAATCCCCGCAACCTTCTCGAGAAGTTCGGGAATCTCATTCTGCACAAGTTTCAAAAACCCGCACCAGCACGTCCCGATACCATTCGCGTTCGCCAACAGTTCAAAATTCGAACACGCGATCGTGACATCCTCCTGCGGCGTCTTAACACCTGCGGCCGTCTCGTCCGATGAAACGATAAGAATTCCAGATGCACCTCTGAAGAAAATATCTTCACCGCCATTGCGCAGTTTGATGGCCGGAACAGCAAGCCATCGCGGAAGAAGCTTCATACCGTCACGATGCTCTTCAATCGCCTTCAGAAACGCTTCCTGAAAACCTTTTACCGCAGCCCGGTCGGGATAACATGTAAATGTAAGCGCGCGCGCGTTGCATCCGGTGGGAGAATTGGCCAATAATTTCAATATGTTGTCAAGAACAGCCGGATCTACATCCTCCGTCGCAAACTTCCGTATCGAACGGCGCGATTTAATCCAGTTAGCCACATGCACGGCATCCGGAAGCTCTACATCCTTAACGGCGGCTACATCCGACGCTTTTACACCGTCAAAGGTAATCGCACCGGCAGGACAGACTGCGAAGCAATGCTGACAACGCATACACTTTTCCGGATTAAGTATCGCCGGAAGTCCGTTTTTGCCGAACGACAACACCTTGAAAGCGCAATCACGCACACACGCGCCGCAACGAAGACAAGCGGAAGAGTCTACGTTAAAGTCAACAGGAGTTCTCAACTCTGCCCTGTTTTCACAAAATTTATTCTTCATGCCCTCATTATACCATAAGAATAATGTCGCTTGCCAAAGTAAACGCAATTTTTATTTTCGTTTATCTTGTCAAAGCAGATTTCATTCTAATTGATTGATATTGATAGGGGAATCCTCCTTCCCCTACCCTCCCCAGGGAGGGTGTTACTTAGTTTGTCAAAGTGCGGCTCCACTCTGGAGGCTCGTCTCGCCGAACGCGTCGACTCCGCCCTTGCGGGCTTTCGCCGCTCGGGATTCGCGACACTGAACAAAATACGCCGCTATGCTAAGCGCGCTTAGGTCGCTCATCACGTCGTCGAGCCGACCTCCAGATCTCCGCCGCCTATTCATCCTTAACCAATCTGATATAATTGTTCGCAAATTTTATATCACTCTTTAACAGCCATTTGAAGAACCTGTCTTTGCCAACGTAATCGCAAATTACCAAGCAGCGATAGGGGCGTTAGCATTTCATCAAGGCAGAATGCTTCTGATCACGGATGATTCGGCGAAATACCGACTAACTTTTCGTTTACCCTTTCTAAGTTTCGTTTACTTTGGCAAACGGCCGGAAAATCCACGGCTACGGAGTGGATTTTACCAATGATATTTAGAATTACTTAACCAGATATGGCTTTACATATCAGATTTTTGGAATATATAAACCTGTCATACCCGGATAATATCTTCAAAACCGGAAACGGCGGAATCGAAAGCGTCGAACCTGACCGCCTGCCAGCCGGCGTCACGGGCGCCTTGACAATTGAGTTCGGAATCATCGAAAAAACAGATCGCAGATCCGTCCACCCCAAGCTCGCGCGCGGTAAGTTCGTAAATCTCGCGCATGGGCTTTACCAGATGCACCTCGCAGGAAACAACCAGAGCGTCGGCCTCGGCGATTATGCCGGCAAAATACTCCCTGAAGCGCGGAGCGAGTTCATGCGGCATGTTGGTGAGGATTCCGAGTTTATAACCCTGCGCTTTGAGAGAGCGCATCCAATCGAGAGTTTTCGCATTTCCGTGCAGAAAACTCGCGGTGTCGGCCTCCTCGATCGCGGCGCGATCCACGGCCGAGACCTCCACTCCCGCATCCCGCCAAAGCCGGTCGTAAAACTCTCCGACGGAAATATCGCCGAGATCGTATAAACGGCGGTATCTGGCGAAACCGTCCACAACCGCCTGCCACGGCAGCGATCTGGCATCCGTGATTTCCTTCACGCGAACAGGAGTCGCGCAAGTGGACATCACGCCTCCGAAATCAAAAACAACCCCTTCTATTTTCATGCTCCGATTATATCAAATGACTGCTCAACCGATCAAACAAACAAGAACCGGAATATCCCCGCCTTTTTAAAACACAAAAATCAATATGGCGGCTACTTTATACGCC
>JAZQTB010000065.1:0-6016 GCA_045630425.1 Kiritimatiellia bacterium
GTTTAGCACTTTCGACAACGCTCGTCATCTCGTAAAGCCGCTCTTCACTCGCTCCCGCGTTTAGTTTCGACTCCTCCCGTAACGATCATTGACGATTCGCGTCGCCTAACTTCGTCGCGAAGCTTTGCGGCATTCGCCGCGCCGCTTTTCGCTCCTAGTTATGCTCGCGCCTCGTCACGCTCGTTACGAACCGTCGTCTTACTAAACACTCAGCTCATTCATCGCGTCTTTACTCAATGCCTCGCTCGTACGCTTCCAAGCGAGTGTTTTGCTTTTTCCTCCCCGGTGCATCTCCCGCTTCTCGCTGCAACGTCTAGCCTGTTTGGACGGCTTTAAGAATGTTCTCCGAGGGGTATTCATATCGATTTGGCTTAGAAAAATGTGCCAAGAAAGGAAATGTAAGAGTGAATAGAGGGGTAAAATGGTTATGAGGAGCGGGACGGGCTTTAGGCCGTATCGAGTTGAGTGAGGCGAACGAGCGCGGTTCGCAGATAGACGGCGTTAGGCGCGAGCAAGACGAGGAAGGAAGGATTTTCGAGCATTGCGAGAAATCCGACTGACGAAGTATTGCGATGCGAATAGCGCCGAATAGCTGCGGGAGCGGGAGAGAGACGAACGGGAACGAGATCGGACAAGACCGGCGAGCAATGGAGAGGCGCTATCGGAGCAGAAATAACGAGGAATGTAAGTTTGGTATCGTGTGCGGTAAACGCGCTTTGTGCGACGCGACGAACTCCTACAGCATGACATGTGCGGCGGAGTTTGCTGCCGCTAGCCGAGCGGACGCTTTTCAGATGTGGCGATTTGCGCTGGACTGCGACCCGAAGACGTACTCGTGTACGTCGAGCGGTCGCAAGGACGCGCAAATTGCCCATATCAAAAGGTGAGCACGGTTGCAGCAACATCCGCCGCGATATGAAAAGTCACGAGGAAATAAGGAATAATAAGATTGTACTCATTACTGTAGCACAGAATGAATAAAAGCAAATGGGGCCAAAATAAATACCCCCTTGTCAAGGCGAAGGAAATAAGGTATAATGTTCTCTCAAATTTTGAAAGGTTAGGTAGAAATGAAGAAAGATATCCATCCTGCTTACGGTGAAGCCACGATTACGTGCGCTTGCGGCAATGTCATCAATACGCGTTCGACCAAGAAGGCGATGACGGTCAACACCTGCTCCGCTTGCCACCCATACTTCACCGGTCAGAAGACGATGGTCGATACGGAAGGCCGCGTCGATTCGTTCAGGAAGCGCTACGCGAAGTTCGCGAAGTAAGTTTTCTTGCTCGATACAGACCAGATTAAAAGCGTTTTGGGTCGTTTGGCGTCCGTTGAAGCGGACCTGGGCGACCCGAATGTTTTAAGTGACTCCAAGCGTTACCGCCAGACGCTTCGCGATCATGTTTTTCTGAAAAAACTCGAAAGCGCGTATAACGCGTACGAGAAGATTCTCGGCGATATAAGAGGGAACGAAGAGCTGCTTTCCGATCCTGATTTCAGAGCTGACGCCGAACTTGAGATAGCATCGCTGAAAGAGGCCCTCCCGGAGGCCGAAAAACGGCTTTTGGCCTCTCTGCTCGAACCCGATCCTTTTGAATGCCGCAACGCCGTTCTTGAAATCCGCGCCGGAACCGGCGGCGAAGAGGCGGCTCTCTTTGCGGGTAATCTTTTCAGGATGTATTCGCGCTATTGCGAAACGAGAGGGTGGAAAATCTCCCTTATGCACGCCAACGAGACGAGCCTCGACGGGTACAAGGAAATCGTGTTTACCGTCGTCGGCGAAGGCGCGTACGGGCTTTTGAGATTCGAGTCGGGCGGCCATCGCGTGCAGCGCGTTCCCGAAACGGAGGCTCAGGGGCGCATCCACACTTCCGCCGCGACCGTTGTCGTTTTTCCCGAGGCGGACGAGGAGGATGAGCTCGAGATTCCGGACAGCGACATCCGTATCGATCTTTTCTGCGCCGGCGGCGCGGGCGGTCAGCATGTAAACAAGACCGAGTCGGCCGTACGCATGACCCACCTGCCGACAGGGCTTGTCGCCGTCTGTCAGGACGAGCGCTCCCAGCAGCGCAACCGCGAGAAATGCTTCGCGACGTTAAAGGCCCGCATTCTGGACCACAAGCGCCGCGAGGAAGAGGCGAAACTCGGAGCCGACAGGCTGTCTCTGCGCGGTTCGGGCGACCGTTCCGAGCGGATAAGAACGTATAATTTCCCCCAGAACCGCGTTACCGACCATCGTATCGATCTTACCCTTTATTCTCTTGACCGGGTTATCGACGGCGAGCTGGCGCCTCTGCTGGACGCTCTCGCCTCGCACGATCTCGACGAGAGGCTGGCCTGCGCCCTTAACAGGTGAAACTTCGCCTTGATTTTGATATAATCTGCGGTAATGAAAAATCGTGAAGGACAGGTTGTTTTTCCTCCGCCGGGAAAAACGCCGCGCGAAGACACGTCGGCGGTGATGAAGTTCTACAAGCTTCCCGCGTCGTTCCCGCAGGAGGTTCTCGACGAGGCTAAAAGGGTTTCGCTGCGCCTTGAGAGGCCGGGCAGACGTCTCGATCTCAGGAAGAGGTTCATTTTCACCTGCGACCCCGTGACGGCCCGCGACTACGACGATGCGATTTCTCTCGAGACCGATCGCGACGGCAACGCCGTTCTCGGAGTCCATATAGCCGACGTGTCGCATTTCGTTCTTCCCGGAAGCGCGATCGACCGCGAGGCCAGAAAGCGCTCCACGAGCGTCTACTTCGCCGACAGAGTCGTTCCGATGCTGCCGGACGAGCTCTGCAACGGCGTCTGTTCGCTCGTCCCGAACGAGGACAGGCTCGCATTTTCCGTTTTCATGACTTTCGACGGGACGGGCGCGATG
Organism: Kiritimatiellia bacterium; assembly: GCA_045630425.1. Lineage (GTDB taxonomy): Bacteria > Verrucomicrobiota > Kiritimatiellia > RFP12 > UBA1067 > UBA1067. Next base: position 2,871 of record JAZQTB010000065.1, read on the forward strand.
ATAAAGCGTTCGTTCGCGAAGTCCGTCATCCGCTCGAAAGCCCGCTTTACCTACGAGCAGGTTATGCGCGTCATCTCGTCGGGCGCGAAGTCAAAAGACAAAAGCGTCAGCGCCCAGGCGAGAAAGACGATTCTCGCCGTACACTCTCTCGCGTCGCTTCTCAGGTCCAAACGCTTCGCCGCCGGGGCGCTCGACATCGAAATCCCCGAAGCGGAGATCGTTCTCGACGGAAACGGCGAAATGACCGGGATCGTCACGCGGCCCTACGACGAATCGCATCAGATGATCGAGGAGTGCATGGTCGCGGCGAACGAGGCGGTGGCGACGGAACTCTGGACGAAGGGGATTAAGATCCTCGCGCGCCTCCACGAGCCGCCGGACGAGGAGAAGCTTCTGATGCTCCGCGCCGATATGCGCTCTTTAGGCGTCAGGATGGGCAACATAGCGAATCAAAAGGTGTTCGCCCAGTTCCTTAAGACGATAAAGTCGAATCCTCTGTATCCGACGTTGTCGGTAATGGTTCTAAGGTCGATGAAGAGGGCTCTCTACGATTCGACCCAGATCGGGCATTTCGGTCTCGCTAAAAAATTCTACGCCCATTTCACTTCGCCGATCCGCCGTTATCCCGATCTGACGCTTCACCGTCAGCTCGCGGCGTATCTCGACGGCAAGGATGCGCGCGTTCCGCCGAAGACTCTCGCGAAATGGGCCGAATGGGCGAGCGAGGCCGAGGAGACCGCGGCGGAGGCCGAGCGCGCTCTTCTGGAGATCAAGAAGTACCGCCTCCTCGAAGATCAGCTTTCGGGCCGAAGGGCGATCGAGTACGATGCCGTCGTGTCGAAATGCACTCCGTTCGGATGCTTTGTCGAGATTCCCGAGATTTCGGTTTCCGGGCTTGTGCACGTCTCGCTCCTTTCGGACAGATTTGTCGAGTTCAACGAGTCCGACCATTCGCTCAGCGCGCCGGGCGGGCGGCGCTGGCGCATAGGCCAGAAGATGAGGGTGTACGTGGTCAAGGTCGATTTCAGGCAGCGCAGAATAGATTTCGCGCCCGTAAGAACAGGGAGAAGATAATATGGAACTGTCATTGCTGATAAACAGGTTCAACATCAAAGGTCGCCTCGTTTCGCTTAGGCCGTTCGGCAACGGCAACATCAACGATACGTATCTCGCGATCTACCGCAATACCTTTACGGAGACGCAGGTGATTCTGCAGCGCGTCAACCGCAACGTCTTTCCCGAGCCGGAAATCGTCATGTCCAACATGCACGAGATCACGAAGCACTGCCACGATAAGCTTGAGGACGACGCCGACAAGGGGCGCGACGACCGCGTCTGGCAGATGCCGCGGATCATCAAGGCGAAGGATTCGAAGGACTATGTGGTGGACGAAAAGGGCGAAATCTGGCGCGTCATCACGCGCATAATGTCCGCAAAGGCTTTCGACGTCGCCCAGGGTCCCGAGCACGCGATGGAGTGCGGCGCGGCGCTCGGTCATTTCCATTATCTCATAAGCGACATGGACCCCGAGCTGATAAGGGACCCCCTTCCGGGATTCCACATCACGGGCGGGTATCTCGCGAAATACGACGAGACGCTCTGCAACGCGTCGGCCAAGGAGCTGCTGCATTCCTCCATGGAGGCCAGGCGTCTTGAAAAGTTCATCGCGGAGCGGCGCGATTTCGCGCTTTGCTTGGAAAAGGCCGAGATGAGCGGCGAACTTAAGAAGCGCATGTTCCACGGCGACCCCAAGGTCAACAACATCATGATCGACGACGTAACCGGAAAGGGGACGGCGATGATCGACCTCGACACCGTCTCTCCCGGTCTTGTCCATATCGACTTCGGCGACGCTCTCAGGTCGATCTGCAATCCGGCGGGCGAGGAGGAGGGCGATCTCGCGAAGGTCGTTTTCGACGAGGATCTCTGCACGGCGTTCTGCAAGGGGTATATGCGCGAGGCCGGACCGTTTCTCACGGCGGCCGACCGCGAATATCTTTTCGATTCGATCCGTCTTCTGCCGTTCGAGCTCGGGCTCAGGTTCTTCCAGGATTATCTCGCGGGCAACGTCTATTTCAAGACGCGCCAGCCGGAGCAGAATCTCAACCGCGCGCGCGTCCAGTTCCGCCTGTGCGAATCCATCGAGGCGCGGGAGCGTTCGATCAGGAGCGTTCTGAACAGGCTCTAAGGTGTCCTTCGCGCGTTTTTCAGGAGAATTTTTGCGGTGAAGGCGCGTGGCTAAAAAACGCTTTTTTTGATATAATATGCCCAACGCCCCGTAATAAGGGGAAAAACTAAGGAGAAAAACAATGGTCAGTTACAAGGAACTTGGTCTCGTCAACACCAAGAAAATGTTCGCTAAGGCGGTAAAGGGCGGCTACGCCATCCCCGCTTTCAACTTCAACACTATGGAGCAGATGCAGGCCATCGTCCAGGCCGCGGTCGAAACCAAGTCGCCCGTAATCATGCAGGTCTCCAAGGGCGCGCGCAAATACGCCAACCCCACGATTCTCCGTTACATGGCCCAGGGCGCCGTCGAGTACGCCAAGGAACTCGGCTGCAAGAAGCCCCAGATCGTTCTCCATCTCGACCACGGCGACAGCTACGAAACCTGCAAGAGCTGCATCGACAGCGGTTTCTCGTCCGTCATGATCGACGGCTCGCACCTCGATTTCAAAGAGAACATCAAGCTCACGAAGAAGGTCGTCGCCTACGCCCACAAGCATGACGTCACCGTCGAGGCGGAACTCGGCGTTCTCGCCGGAGTCGAGGACGAGGTTTCCGCGGCCGAGTCGCACTACACGAAGCCCGAGGAAGTGATCGAATTCGCCACGAAGACGGGCTGCGATTCGCTCGCCATCTCCATCGGCACCAGCCACGGCGCCTACAAGTTCACCCCGGAACAGTGCACGAAGGACAAGGACGGCAAGCTCGTTCCGCCGCCTTTGGCTTTCGACATTCTCAAGGCCATCGAGAAGAAGCTCCCCGGCTTCCCGATCGTTCTTCACGGATCTTCCTCCGTTCCCCAAGACGAGGTCGACACGATCAACAAGTTCGGCGGCAAGCTTCCCGACGCGGTCGGCATTCCGGAATCTCAGCTCCGCAAGGCCGCCAAGAGCGCCGTCTGCAAGATCAACATCGACTCC
>JAZQTB010000066.1:0-44790 GCA_045630425.1 Kiritimatiellia bacterium
GACGACGTGATGAGCGACCTAAACGCGTCTCGCACGGCGAAAAACCTTATCCAGTGTCGCGAATCCCGAGCGCGAAGAACTTATGAGTTCGCGCGTTCGGCAAGACGAGCTTTCCGGATGAAGCCGAAAGACAGACTAAACGAAAAATAAAGTTTCAACAACCGACTAACTTTTCGTTTACCCTTTCTAAGTTTCGTTTACTTTGTCAAACGGCGAAAAAAAAGCAATTCACCTTCACCCTTATCCCACTTTTTTTGGGGATGATTTATCCCAGTTTTCAAAAAAGCCCAATAAAACCCTACGAAAATTTATTTTCACACCCCTTCTTTTTCGGTGTAGACTTTTTCATCTGAAGGCGCTTTTCAGGCGCAAGAGATCATCTCAAATGACTGGGGCCGAAAGGTCTCATCTCGTCCCATTTGTCGCACTTATCGGCGAACTGCGGCTGGCGCAGCAAGAGCTGCCGCCAGGCAAACGGCTTAAGCTTCGACCAGTCGCAGCGACCCGCAAACTCCGGCCGCCGCGACAAAATCCGCGCCCAGGCGAATCCGCCGAATTACCCCAAGATTGAGCGATCCGTCAAAAACGGTATGACACCTACATACTCAATACCCATTTCATCACGCGTAAGTTTTTTCATTCCACTCGTCACCACAATCTTTCGAAAGAAATCGCCACTCTTCCGAAGCGACATTGTCTCCTGTTCTTTCTTTCCCTCGCCAGACAACGAAAATGCGCTTTGAATATAAATCTTCTTCGAGCCGAGATTAATTACAAAATCTATTTCATGCTGTCTCACCGTCAGCTTTCCGTCTATGCGAGAGGCAATAGGCACAACCCCGACATCAACATTATACCCTCTTACAACTAATTCATTGTAAATGACATTTTCCATCAAATGATCATCTTCGACCTGTCTAAAATTCAATCGCGCATTCCTAAGCCCCACATCCTCTGCAAAATACTTGCATGGCGTATCAAAATAGCGCTTGCCCTTCACATCATAACGAACGACCCTGGAATAGAGAAAAGAGTCGCACAGATATTCAAGGTAGGCATTGATTGTGTGATCGTTTGTCTTTACTTTCAATACAGATTGAAGCGTGTTAGACAACTTATGAGGATTAGTCAAACTCCCGATGCTCGACGACAATGCATCTACAACCCTATTGATTACATAATCATCGCGAAGATTATGCCGCTCACAAATATCTTTTATATATACACGATCAAATAATCCCTTTAGATATCTGGAACGTTCATTTTCTTCTTTTTCCAAGACTGCCAAAGGCATTCCTCCCCATGTCAAATAATCTTCAAAACCGTTAAAAAGATCCTTTCCTGTCGCTTCGATATACTCCGAAAAAGAAAGTGGATGAAGTCTGATTTCAAATCCGCGATCCCTGAAATTTGTGGCGATATCCTTAGACAGCATCTGGGAATTAGAACCGGTAACATAGACATCTACATCAGGCAGTTTCGATATGCCGTTCAGGACATCATAGAACGTAATTTTCGCCTTTGAATCCGGAACGGATGACGGAACAACTTCGCACATCTGTATTTCGTCAATTAAAACATATGTCAATCCCTGAACACTCCCTACCTTCTCCCGGATATACGCAGATATTTTTCGAGGATCACGCAAGTGTTCAAAAGAATCATCATCAAGCGCGATTTCTACTATATTTTCTTTTGGCACACCCTCGGAAAGCAAATGATTCTTGAACAAATTAAAGAGCAAAAAGCTCTTACCGCATCTACGTATACCAGAAATAACTTTGACAAGCCCATTATGTTTACGAGCTATCAGTTTTTTCAGATATTCATCTCGTTTTATTACCATAAGCACCTCTTTACAGATTACGTTACATTTAGTTTTAGTTCAAAAAAGATTAACTTGTTAAGTTTCTTTGAACTACAATAGTATACCACACACCTAATAAAGAGGTCAACCGCTAAAAGGTCGCATCTCGTCCCATTTGTCGCACTTATCGGCAAACTGCGGTTGGCGCATCAACAGTTGCCGCTAGGCAAACGGCTTCAACTTCGACCAATCGCAGCGACCCGCAAACTCTGGCCGCCGCGAAAGAATACGCGCCCATGCGAATCCTCCGAGTTAATCCCAGTTAGTAAACTTCTCCGCCATCTCAGGCAAAAATGATGCGCATCAAAACTCAAAACGCTTTAATGTCGCGAAATTGTGCGCAATTAACGCAAAATACCTACAAGAATGCAAATACTGGGGGAGCGGTCCTCCACCACCAAACACACACGCTATTTAACAGTTATTCAACAACTTCCCCAATATCGCATTCAGCGTCATCAGCAAGGTCACCTTGATCGCTAATTCTTCCACGCAATGTATGAATCTCATCCTTATTCCACAATCTTACTTTTGCTACTTCGGATTCTCGTATGTTAAATTGAACATTTAAATCTTCAAGAGCACTTATTTGTCCAACAGTTAGTGAAACATAAATCTCATCTGTAAAAACCGTCTTTCCAATTTCCCTTACTTTACCACTTAAAATCACAGTCTTTCCTTGAAGCTTTGCAAATGCATTATCACGCATAAGATCCGTTAGCCTATCCTTATTTCTAATCCATGCTATCAAATCTTCACCATTCCTTTTTGCTTCTTCATTTGTAATAGGAGGAAGTGAAACAATTTCTTCATTCTCTTCTATCGACGTTACAGCACCAATCAACACCATAAGACCAAAAAATCCAACAATCATCAGCAAAACACCAATTAGACATCCTTTAAAACATCCACTTTTCTCTTTAATTACAACAACGGGGGCTCCATTAGAATTAAGCCTATCCGATGTTGAAGTTCCACATGCTGAACAAAACAACTGTCCTTCTGTAATTTGAGCATTACATTTTGCGCATTGCATTTTTTAATCCTTTCATTTTAAAAACCGCTTGTCTGATTCTTTCAGGCAAGCAAATTGTAATGTATTATCTCTCTTAGACTCCACGGTTGTCCCATACTAGAATGATATTGCACAATCCCGATGCGGCAGACTTATGTCTGCCGCTTGTTATTAGAGCTCCACATTTATCACTGTATCACATTAGATTTTTCTCTTAATCTCGTTCAATCTTTACACGCAATGAACCTGCGTCACCGCGCACATAGCGAAGTCGATAAAAAGCTTCTTGCTTTATCACGTCATTCCATGCAGACTCAATATTAGGTTCGGCAAAATATGTCAAACGATACTCCTTTACATTATTCTTCCACTGCCATGTATCATGGTGTAACCACGCTTTATATTCTCGACAACTTAAATCAGCTTGAGGAATTGAGACGGTTGTTTCCTTCATCAAATTGACATATTTCATATCAATACCATGTTGTCTAGAATATGCACGAGCCCATTCTCTTTCATTTTGTACGTCATATTTGTACCACTTCTTCAATACTTTTTTCCCAAAATTAAACTGATATACTTTCTTATCTTTGACTGAGGCGTAGCAGAATGGAGAACGTTGTCCAGGAATGTAAATTACATGATCAGCTTCATCCCCCTCTCCATCAATCGATTCCTTTATTTCCAAATCTGGGAAATGATATGCAAAAACAGTTTTCATATCCTCAAAGGACATACCAAGATAAAATCCCTCCAACTCAAATGTTTCCTTTGCAAACCCCTTTGATTTTTCGATTATCGCAACAGCCGCTTTTTTGGCGAACTCCTGCGCGGACTTTTTGATATCTACAGGCATTGCTAACATTACAGCCTTTTTACCTGCATCAGATTTCACACCAGATAAAACCTTCATATCTACCTTCTGCGAAGGTAGTTTTTTTATCAATTCCATTTCAAGATCACTAGATTTTAACTTTCCTTTAACAAGAATATCATACGCACAATCAGCTGAAACCTTCTCTATTAAAAATTTCCACGTAAAGTCATCATGGCATACAAGTTCTATAATTTCTTGCGATGATAACATAGACATTCCTGAAAGCAATTTCATAGCTTTCTCATCATCACCTTTATCCCAACCCCAACCTCTTTCACATTTCTTATAATGCTCTACAAGCTTATCCAAAATTGACGATAATATTTTCATCTTATCGCAGGACTCCCTTACACAATTTGAGCTATCCACCCCTAAATTAAGCGCAGTCAAATCATGACTATTCCATTCAGATGTGCTATGATTTTTAACCCTTTCTAATACCATTTCTACCATCTTGGTTTCTGGTAACTTCTTAAGTAACAGAATCCTTTGTGAAGGACTATTTATAAGACGAGAAACCCCACTTGCATTAAGCATCTCCATAATCAATTCTTCATCTGTAACTTTATCTAGCAATGAGAATAAACGCTTTTCAATATCATCACTATAAATACCACCTTTTCGCATTCTCCAGAGAAGTTCAGGAGATTCTGTTATCGAGATTAAGCGATTCTGCAACATATCCCTACAAAAAATCTTTCGATCACCAATTAAATCAACTAGCTCATTTTCAGTTAAATGTGATATAATTCGCTCAGTTAACACTTCTCGCTGATTAACTTCCATCCTCTCGAGTTGACCAAACAATTCCTTTTGACGAATAAAATGATACGCCATTCCTTTCTTTGAGAATTCTATACGACCTATTGCAGACGCTATCACCTCTCCCTTATACGCATCTTTAACAATTCGGAGCAATAAATCTTGATTCGAAGTAAGATTTACATAGTCAATTTGCTGTTGTGTCTCAAAGCTAATAAACCCTGTTGAATCGCGACCCTTGGTGGCAATTACATAAATATTCTCTTCTGCCTTTCTCACTTCATCTAAATTCTTCGAAGTAAGTTGCATACGCGTTTTATCGACGCTAACACAACCTATTAAAGCAAACATGCATAAGCACACCCTCAACAATGTTTTTTTCATATTAATATCCTCCTTATATTTAATATTTACATTGTTTTAACGAACGTTGACAATTCGATAATCTTCGTGTAGCACTAATCCCCAAAAACCTAGATTTACATCCCAATCATCTTTGTCAAAATCAGATAAAGTAGCTTCTTTTGCAACAAAACTAATCTCACGACTCCCCTTTTCAAATACAATTTTCGCTACACACGCGTATTCATCGCCAGAAAAAGGTTGCCACCATGGAACTTCCACAGATTCAATTTTCTGAAAACTTTTTGCATTTCTCTCGCAATACGCCTCTAGAGCCGCTGTAACGCATTTTGTATGTGCAATATGCATAAATCCGTAAAAAAATGCGACCGCTAAAGGAACTAAAACAATCGTGCATATAACTTTTTTCATATTAACTCCTCATATCAAAATTTTTAATTTACATACACGACACATATCGCTTTGATGTGCCGTGTATGATTTACAATATTATTCCTTAACAATTCGCTTGCCAAACGGCCAGAAAGCGAATGAAAAAACTTTATTAAGCTGCTTATCTCCATCTCCTGGAGTAAACGCCAACGCAGCCCAAAACAACAAAAAGAGCACTACTAGAGGAATAAAATTAAGAATTAACCACAAGACATTTAGAACCGTCACTATCGTGCTGTTATTTTCTTTCTTTTCAACCTTTTTCCCAAATGGCCAAAATGACAAATAAGTAATTTTTATCCATGCATAAGCGAAAGGAATACCAATTAGTGAAACACACCAACATACCGCAAATATAATTGAAAAGATTGTTATCCACATACCTGCTAAAATTGGATACGCAACTCTCGACAATCCATTATTTAACGCTTTCATAGTATCCGTTGCATTAGTATTTTCCCCACCCATTTTTTTACCTCTTTCTTTATATTGCCCTTATTAATATTCACGAGAAAAAGAAAGAGGGCGCAATCTTCTTCCGTGTTTCAAGAGAGGCCCTGAGAAAGCCCTATACGACACACGAGAAGAAAATGCGCCCATAATGTAGACGCATTCACCTCTTCGTCGGCTCGTATAGTGAAATTTCTCAGGTTTCTCTTGAGCCGATCAAAGCGTTGAACGCTTAAAATCTGCCTTGTATTATAGCACATTTTCTCCACATGAGCGGAAGAAAAGTGTTACTTGGCGTTTTTAAGATTCCCTCACATGCGGACAAGGCTTTCCCAAGTCCTCATACAATATGCCGCACTACGGCGAAAATCTTACGCGAGAAAATAAAATTAATTTAACACATCTTCCCGATATTGCGCTTCACATATTTATTGAATTTATCGACAAATTTGGCGACACCCCTTGTGATATGCGACAAAATTTTGTACAATACAAAATATAAAAACGTAAGGAGAACTACCATGCCTCGCACACTTGATTTGCCGCTTAACCGTTGCCGCCCTTCTGAGGACGTTGTTCCTTTCTCTGAATGCCGCAACAACCTCTCAACTTACATAACCCGAGTCCGCGAAACGCGCCGTCCCATTCTCATTACCCAGAACGGACGTGCCGCATCATATCTCGTCGATGCCGAACTTCTCGATAATCTTTTCGACCAAATGGAACTTACTCGCGACATCGAAATCTCCCGCCGCGAATTCGCCGAAGGAAAAGGCATTCCCCACGAGGAAGTATTTGACCGCATCCACAGGAAACTTCTTGCGATGAAGGAAGCATAACAATGAGGAATATGAATGTTCTCTTGTCACCTCATGCCGAAAGCCTACTTGAGGATATCGTTCTTGGAATCGCAGAAGCCCTTTCTGTTGAAGATGGTCTTCGATGGGAAGACAAATTGCGGCAGAGCACGCTGGCACTCGGTGAGTTTCCTAACATAGGAACCGCCATTCCAACAGAATGTTTTGATACTCCTCTTGAAAATACCGACAATTTGCGTCAGACATTCTGCGGTCCATACCGTATCGTATACGAAACTGTAGAGAATGAAATCCATATTCTCTCCATCCGCCATTCACGGATGCTTGTTACCGAAGTAGACGCCGCATGGAATTAGTCTCAAAATTGTCAGCGGAGACAACCATTCATATCTAAAGTTCAAGTTCCTCTTGACGGAGGCGATTATATCCTTCTATCGTCTCCGGTCCTTTAAATCGAACGGAATTATTTTCCCCATTAGCCAGCTCTACGCAATCCCGCCATTTGAAATCATCTTCATGCTCGGTGAAATTAAGATACACGCCACCGGCAAGATCATAACGGATTTTTGACTTTGACGGCAACGTCTTTGAACGGTTATTGAATAGACAATTCGCCAAGCGCACCTTGACACCATCTTCGTCGCATTCAATCGGAGCATCAATGACACCCGGCCCGACGATCCAAGTCTCACGCGCAGATGAAAGGCGCAACGGATTCTTGAATTTACAGGTGCGGCCATCAAGCCGAATAAGTGTGACATCAACAGTATTAGTTTCAAATCGCCAATGCCATTTTGAAGGATATCTCGTTCCTGCGGATGTTGTTGCAAACTCCTTTACAATCATTTCTTTCTTGACCACAACATTGGTGGATATGTTTTCCTTAAGCGCCCACCAAATCCATCGCTCCCGTCCTACATCATTCCACCATGGTAACAGCGAGATAGCGAAGATTCCTGCCGCGAAAAGAATGCCGCAAAAGACACTTGCAATCCGCCGCCAATGCCGACGCCGGACGGCCCCTATAAACTCCAGCACATTCCGATATCGCCGCTCCGGAATCGAACTTGTGGCACACGCAACAATTCTTTCCCAACATCCCTTTAACTCACCCTTGAAACATTCGTTTATCAGCATTCCAAGCGCGTGAATATCCGCCGCCGGAGATATTTCCCCTCCGATAAACTGCTCCGGCGCGGCATAGCGCGGAGTACCGACACCTACCGCCTTGCCGTCAACGACCGACAGCGCCGAATCATTCCCTACGATAACATTCCCAGAATCCAACCTTTTTAAGAGCCCCATATCCACCAAAACCGGAGTCCCGTCATGGCGATACATGATGTTCCCAGGCTTAATGTCGCGATGGACATATCCCATGGAATGAAGAAGTTGAACACACTTTGAAATCTTTACAATGAAATCAGCCGTTCCGGCATCATCTGACGGAAGATTACGATCTTCCAGTAATTCCATCACATACCAAGGTCGCCCATCCTTCTCACCTTGCGCAATGAAACGCGGAAAAGATATGTATTTAACATTTGAAAGAAAACGCATCTCATTCTCAAAGCGTTTTCTTGCGACACCATCGCTGGCATTATTTCCGTCCAACTTCCAGGCAAACACTTTGAGCGCGGCAACCGCTGCGTTCTGACTATTGACGACGCGATACACTTCCCCACTGCCGCCGCGACCAAGAAAAGCCGTTATTCGCCAATCGCCGAACAATTCCCCACTATAAAAATGTGCTCGCGCCTCTATAGAGGCGTGGTGGGACAAAAACAAATCCACTTCTTTTGAATCAACCGATTTCATCCTCGACTTTCATCAACGCATTGGCAAGTTCACGCAATCGGTCTTTCATGCGGGCTTTCATCTGGTCGACGGCATTTCGCGTAATACCGAACGATTGCGCCACAGTCTCCGGCTTCTCGCCATTTACGGCAACACGCACAAAAACCTGCTTTGTCCGATCGTTGATCGACTCATCCGCCAAAAGTTGCTGAAGCGCTATCTCAAGCACCGCCTCACGCCACGATGATCTCTCATTTCTACCGTCATCCAAAATCGACAGGTCTGTCATCTCGTGATATTTCTGCTCCTTATTCAACCGTCTACTTTCGCTCTCAATCACCCGCAACGCACGACGACGCAATATGCCTGTAAGATAATTGTGGAACGCGCCAGTCTCTTCAGGTGAGTATTTATAGACCGGGAATACCTTAATCAATGCTATGAGCGCCTCCTGCACCGCATCGTCGACATCGACCGTCGGAAAGCAATTACGCATATACGCTTCCATCATCGGACGGTATCTTGCGACAAACTCGCTCCAACGGGCATGCTGAGAGTCTTGCGCCAGATCGCGCAGCAGCGTAGTTGATGTCGTCGGTATTTTCACTTTTGCATCAGCCTTGTCTGTATTCGATATATCGTGCAGTTACTGACCTAAATTCGGCATTTAATTCAACTCTTACCCCGTCCACAAAAAGCGATGCCGCGCATCGGATTCCCCTTAGCGCGGCATGCTTTTCGTTTTTCTACCAGAATTATTACTTCGTGAACTTGTAGACTTCGCGCTTGTGATAGTGGGTGTGGAGAAGCTCTTCGGCCTTCTCGCTGCCGGGCTCGCCGAGGTAATCCTTGTAGAGAGCCTGAACCTCGGGGTTGAGGTGCGACATGCGGAGCGTAGCCTTCTCGTCGTCGGTGTAGAGACCGGCCGTACGGGCGGCGCGGACCTCGTCGGTCGCGAGGCAGGGCTGACCGCCGCCGCCGATACAACCGCCGCGGCAAGCCATGACTTCGATGAAGTCGTAGCGCGGCTTGACGCCGTTCTTGAGGTCTTCGCGGATCTGGTTCAGAACCTTCTCGACATTGCCCATCTGGTGAGCGATGGCGACATTGACCTCGGCGTCGCCGATCTTGATCGTAGCGGACTTGACGCCTTCCATGCCGCGGACTTCCTTGAAGTCGATCGAAGGAGGCGTGGCTTCCTTCGTGATGAGGCAGTAAGCCGTACGAAGAGCCGCCTCCATAACGCCGCCCGTGACGCCGAAGATCGTGCCGGCACCCGTGTAAGCGCCGAGAAGATCGTCGGCAGGCTGTTCAGGAAGGCTCAGGAAGTCGATGCCGGCGGCCTTGATCATACGGGCGAGCTCGCGGGTCGTCAAGACGACGTCGGTATCCTGGCAACCGCAGGACTTCATATGCTCGTCGCGGGAGATCTCGTACTTCTTGGCCGTGCAGGGCATGATCGAAGTTACGTGGATATCCTTGCACGCGACGGAGTTCTTCTCGGCCCAGTATGTCTTGGCGAGAGCGGAGAGCATCTGCTGAGGAGACTTGGCCGACGAGAAGTTCTCGGTGAAATCGGGAGCGTACTTCTCCATCCAGTCGGTCCACGCGGGGCAGCAGCTCGTGATAAGCGGGAGCTTACCGCCAGAGGTGAAGCGCTTGATGAACTCGGTACCCTCTTCCATGATCGTGACGTCGGCGGAGAAGTTCGTATCGAACACCTGGTTGAAGCCGAGCATGCGAAGAGCCGCGTAGATCTTACCGGTCGTAAGCTCGCCGGGCTTCATGCCGAAAGCTTCGCCGAGAGCGACGCGGACGGCGGGAGCGATCTGGACGATGCAGGTCTTGGCGGGATCACGGAGAGCCTCCCAGACCTTGGCCGTCTCGTCGTTCTCGTAAATCGCGCCGACGGGGCAGTGAGCGGAGCACTGACCGCACTTGATGCAGGGCGACTCGGCGAGCTTGACGTCGGCTGCGGGAGCCATGACGGTCTTTTCGCCGCGGCCGATGAACTCGAGAGCCCATACGTTCTGCATCTGCTGGCAGACTTCAGCGCAACGACCGCACTTAATGCACTTATCGGGATTAAGGATGATCGAAGGCGTGGAGTTGTCGATGTCGCGGTGATTGACTTCCTTCGGGAACGGGATGTCGCGGATGCCGAAATCGGCGGCGATATCCTGAAGCTCGCAGGAACCCGAACGGGGGCACTGCAGGCAGTCGGAAGGATGGTTCGCGAGAATGAGTTCGAGAACGGTCTTGCGGACCTGAACGATGTCGGGATCGTGGGTCAAAATCTTCATACCCTCGGTCGCTTCGGTGCAGCAAGCACGGAGAAGCTTAGGAGAAGGCACGAACTTACCGGGTTCGGTGCGGCTCGGAAGGAGCTGACGAACGACGCAGATACCGCAGCTCGCACCGGCCTTGAGATCGGGATGGTAGCAGAGCGTGGGGATCTTGATGTGGGCGGCCTTGGCGGCCGCGAGGATCGTGGAGCCCTTGGCAACCGTAACGGACTGGCCGTTGATTTCAAGGCTGATCATTTCTGTAGCTTCAGACATTGTTATAAGACCTTTCCTGTTACTTGACCACGATGGCGCCAAACTTGCAGCTCGCGATGCACTGACCGCACTTGATGCACTTGGACTGGTCGATTACGTGGGGGTTCTTGACCGTGCCGGTAATAGCGTTGACGGGGCACTTGCGCGCGCAGAGCGTGCAGCCCTTGCACTTCTCGGCTTCGATGACGTAGCTGATGAGCTTCGAGCACTTGCCGGCGGGGCACTTCTTGTCCTTGATGTGGGCCATGTATTCGTCCATGAAGTATCTCAAGGTCGACTTGACGGGGTTGGCCGCAGTCTGACCGAGACCGCAGAGCGAAGCCTTGCACATCGCGTCAGAGATCGCCTCGAGCTGCTTGATGTCGTCTTCGACGCCGCGGCCGTCGGTGGTCTTGTTGAGATAGTTAAGAAGCTTACGGCCGCCGATACGGCAGGGCGAGCACTTACCGCAGCTCTCATCGACCGTGAAGTCAAGGTAGAACTTGGCGATATCGACCACGCAGTCGGTCTCGTCCATAACGATCAGGCCGCCGGAACCCATAATCGAGCCGATTTTGGCGAGGTTCTCGTAGTCGATCGGAGTGTCGAGGAACTGGGGAGGAATGATACCGCCCGAAGGACCGCCCGTCTGAGCGGCCTTGAACTCGTGGCCGCCGCGGATGCCGCCGCCGATATCGAAGATGATTTCGCGGAGCGTCGTACCCATGGGAACTTCGATAAGACCGGAGTTGTTGACCTTACCGGTAAGAGCGAAGACCTTGGTACCCTTCGAGGTCTCGGTACCGATCTTGCTGAACCACTCGGCGCCCTTGTTGATGATGACGGGGATATTGGCGAGCGTTTCGACGTTGTTGATGACCGTCGGGCAGCCCCAGAGACCCTTGACCGCCGGGAACGGAGGACGGGGCTTAGGCATACCGCGGTTACCCTCGATCGACTGGAGAAGAGCCGTCTCTTCGCCGCAGACGAACGCGCCGGCGCCGAAGCGGAGCTCAATGTCGAAATCGAAGTCGCTGCCGAGAATCTTCTCGCCCAAGAGGCCGAGGTCGCGGGCCTGCTTAATGGCGATCTCGAGACGCTGAATGGCGAGCGGATATTCCGCGCGGATGTAAATGTAGCCCTTCGAAGCGCCGATCGCGAAGCCGGCGATGGTCATGGCCTCGAGGATGGAGTGGGGATCGCCTTCGAGCGTGGAGCGGTCCATGTAGGCGCCGGGGTCGCCCTCGTCGGCGTTACAGACCATGTACTTCTGGCCCTTGGGCTGCTGCATGGCGAACTTCCACTTCATACCGGTGGGGAAGCCCGCGCCGCCGCGACCGCGGAGACCAGACTTAAGCATCTCATCGACGACCTGCTCGGGCGACATCTCGAAGAGAACCTTCTCGAGAGCCTTGTAACCGTCGCGGGCGATGTAATCCTCGATCTTCTCGGGATCGATGACGCCGCAGTTTCTCAAAACGACGCGGTACTGCTTCTGATAGAAAGGAATGTTTGCGTCGGCGACGAGCTTCTTGGCCTGATCGGGATCGTAGCAGAGACGCGAGACGACGCGGCCCTTGACGAGGTGCTCGGCGACGATTTCCTTAACGTCCTCGGCCTTGACCTGAACGTAGAACGTACCCTGAGGAAGAATCTTGACGAGCGGACCCTGTTCGCAGAAACCGAGACAGCCGGTAACGACTACCTGAACCTTCTCGGCGAGACCGGCGGCCTCGAGTTCCTTCTTGAACATTTCGACGACGCTGTCACCGCCGCCCGACACGCACGCGGTGCCGCCGCAAACCAAAACGTATGATTCAAATGCCATGATATTTGCTCCTTAGATCTTTCAGCCGTTGGTGATGATATCGATCGAAGGACGGTCGCAGATCTTGTTGTCGATCAGCTGATGGCCGACGATGTGCTTCTCAACGATTTCCTTGGCCGTCGCCGCATCGACGTTACCGTAGATGATGGCGGGCATTTCGGGCATGATGACCTCGACAGTGGGCTCGGAGTGGCAAAGACCCATGCAGCCCGTCTGACGGATGAGAACGTTGGTGAGACCCTTCTCGTTGATCGCGTCGATGAGAGCGCTGAAAGCGTCCTTCGCGCCCGCGGCGATACCGCACGTGCCCATACCGACGATGACCTGGATATTCTTGTTGGCGCTGTCGCGCATATCCATAGCCTTCTGCTTCTCTTCGCGCATCTTGCGCAAATCTTCAAGAGTAAGTTTAGCCATTTTAAAACTCCTTTTCCTTAGCCGCGCTCGCGGTAGATGTTAAGAATACGCGTAACGTCGCCGGTGACGACCTTACCATGAACTTCGCCGTTAACGACGACGGCGGGAGCGAGACCGCAGCAGCCGATGCAGCGGACGGCCTCGATCGAGAAAAGCCCGTCGGAAGTCGTGGCGTTCACGCCGACGCCGAGCTGACGCTCGAATTCCTTGATGATGTCGTCGCCGCCGCGGAGATAGCACGCTGTACCAAGGCAAACCTGAATATTGTACTTGCCAGCCTTCTGAAGACGGAAGAAGTTATAGAACGTGATGACGCCGTAGACCTTGGCAAGCGGAACGCCGAGAATCTCACTCGTCTCGATCGCGATCTCGCGGGGAATGTACCCGTAGGTCTGCTGCACACGATGCAAAACCATGATAAGGTTACCCGGCTTTGCCTTCCATTCTTCGACGAACGCCCTGAGCTCAGGCGTCATCGTTTCGAGGTTTTTGCTCATTAGTGTTGTCCTTTATTGATTAAATCAAAAAATAGCGATAATGAATTAACTATTTTATATTATCTCATAGTATACACAAGTTAGGCAAGGCTAAATTTACGCGTTTTCACCATAATGCGTCATTATTCGGCGCGGCCGAACTTCGCGGGGGCCGAACCGTACAGCGCCGTCAGGATAAAGAGAACGAAAAGAGGGATATCCCCGAATCTTGTGTACGGCGTAGGCTCGCGGCGCTCTTTCGGCGGTATGGCGACGCGTTCGACCTTGCACCCGAGTTCGTCGATCAGAAGTTCGCCGTCCTTGCCCGTCAGCCATGACCCGCGGCCGTCGGGATAGAATACGCCCGTAACCCCGGAATTGCCTACGCGTATGACGGGCAGTCCCGTCTCCACCGCACGCGCCAACGACTGCCACGCGTGCTGCTCCGTTTCTTCGGAACCGTAGAACCAGCTGTCGTTTGTTATGAATATAAGCGCGTCGGCCCCCATGTCCGCGAATTTTCTGACAAGCTGAGAATCCGTATCTTCAAAACATATCGCGACACCGAGTTTAATGCCGTTGAAGTCCAGCAATTTAGGCTCGCCCCGCGAACAACTACCGACGGGAGCAAATTTCTTCAAAGCGGGAATCAGTTCATCGCCGGGAATATACTCCCCGAACGGAACGAGATGAACCTTGTCGTAAATCTGCTCGTCGACCAGCCCGGAAGAGGTGCGGACGTAGAGCGCGGCGGAATTGAAAAGCTCCTTATCGGCGTTTATCCGCGAACCTCCCGCGAGAAGCGCCTTCGCGTCCGCCGTTTTCAGCATCCAGTCGGCGGTCGCCGTTCCCCTCGGCGTGCCGAAAAGCGAAAACTCGCAGAAGGCGCTCTCCGGCAGAACAACAAGATCGGGCGAAAAAGGAGCCGCGTTGCCGAGAAGCTTCTCGTACACTTCGATCGGATTCTTCTCGGCGGACTTGAAAACGCACGGGAAATTCCGCTGGACGAGCGCCACGGTCAAAACCCTTGAATCGCCGTCCGGCCTGAAGGAGGCATGATCGCTTCCGGCGGTGTGAACGCCCCAGACGACAATGAACGAAAGAACCGTCTCCACCGATCTCAGATACCTCAGCGCGCCTTCCCGCCTGCGCGGAGACTCCCCTTCGGCCGGAGCGTCGAGCGTCAGGGTTTCTCCGCCCAGCTCGAGAACGCGCTTTCTGGCGTCCATCCAGGGCTTTAGCATTCGCTCGGCTATTGAAGCGAACGTTCCGTTCACGAGAACGATCATTGCGCTCAGAAGATATACGCCTGCGAGCGATGCTCCCGCGCCGAACCCGGAATTGACGACGGCGACGCCAAGATGATTCCAGGCGAAACCGCCCATCAGATTAGACCGAACAAGTTCAAGTCCAGCCCACAAAACTGGCTCGGCGACGAAAATCGCAAGAAGCCGCTTCCAGTACACGCCGTCGGTCTTCTGCCATATCCGCGAAGAAAGAAAACCGAACAGTCCGAAATACAAAGCGCAGTAGGCCGCGAGCGCACCCCATCCGAGGAGGACCAGATGACAGGGACCTCCGTTTTTAATGATCGCGGGCATCCACGCGAGAGTCCCGGACCAGAACAGAAAACCGTTCAGAAACCAAAGCCTGAAACTCTCGCGCGGCGTACGGTTGCGCGCGAACCAGATAAGAGGCGCAAGCGCGAAAAACACATCGGTCCTCTCGCCGATCGGAGGATAACTGGCCCAGAGAAGAAACGCGGGGATAAACCAGGCGATTTTCGATAGGGTTTTCAGAGTTCGTCGTATCATTCTTTATTCCAGCTCAGATCTGTGCGTACCATTGAGCCGCGCGGGGGATTGAACACCCTCGGCAGACGGCGCGTCGTCACCCAGAGGGAACCGATTTTGAACGAGACCAAGCCGCTTTCCCTTGACGGCAATGCCGCAGGAGGCGTAAGTGAAATAAAAAGCGGCGTCGACTGCTGCGAGAGAAACTCGACCGGATAACCGCTCTCGGCGAGGTACGCCAAATTCCCGCTTCCGTTCTCGGGACTCGCGACGGAACGTCTCACGCCGAGAGACTCAAGCTCCGCAAGCGCGGAGGAATTGAAGGCGTAAAGCGTCCAGTCGGCGGTGATATCGGCGACGCCGAGAGACTTAAGCGTTTTCAAGGTCGCGAGATCCGACGCCTCCCATCTGCCGAAACCATCGCGGACAAACCTCTTTACCGCAACGCGAAGCTTCTGATACTCCGTTTCCGACGTAAAAACCGGAAGCGCGATTCTCGGCGCGGAAATTCCGGGATACGCCGCGCGCACCTCTTCCGGCGAGACCTCCGCGCCGACGGCGACTACGACCTCGTCCCAGTCGCCCGCGGGGATCTTCTGGCCCATGCGGATTTTAAGCGTTTTTGAAGGAGCCGGCCTTTCGGGGCTCTCGGCGAGCCGTTCGTCGTCTTCGAGCGCGGCGTCGACCGAGGCGCGGCGGGCTTTCTCGCGGAGACAATCGAGTTCCTCGACGATATCGCGCCTCAAATCGTTCAGGACGCTCATCGGCGCGAAAAGGCGGCCGGGATCGACGACGCTCAGCGCACCGAGGCGGTAATCGGTCCCGCCGAGCTTTGAAAACGCCTTCTCGACAGCCCCGTACGTGCGCTCCGGATTTTTAGCCTCCTGGAAAACGCCTCCGGTTTTCACCGTCGCGCTTACGCCTTCGGCTTCCGCCGTGACGGATATCTCGCCGGGAGAAATCTCGATTTTGAAATCCGTTTTCGCGAATCCGGGATAGTCGGCGGGTCTGAATCCGGGAATCGGATGAAGACGCTTGACCTCGTTGGACATCGAACAGTATATGCTTGCGCCGGCCTTGACGGATCCGAGTGGCTTGAATTCCTCTCGCTCGCCGTCGGGCAGAAGGATTTCGACGTCGCAGTCGGCCGGAACCTCGAACCGGTTGCTGCGCGAAATGGCGGTGCGCATTTCGGTTATTCCGAATCCGAGAGGCTTGCCGCCGCCGGGAGAGGGTATCTGAAGCCCGTCGTGGCGCTCGAGCGCGCGCAAAGTGTGGAATCTGAGCCAGCTGCGTCCGTCGCGGTCTTTGGTAATTCGCTTAAGCTTCCCGACATACGCGCCAAGATGGCCTAAACTCGTATCGTCTATCACATTGCTGTTAGGCCCGTTAAAATACAAATCGGTTGTACGGCGCGAAAATACCGTTTCGAGATTTTCAAGAGCAGCCCTGGCTTTTATTCTGTCTCCATCAAGAACGGCACGATAATAACTCGTCGCCGCCGCAACATAGAGAGGCGATTTCATGCGCCCTTCTATCTTGAGCGAGGCTACCGAGGCGTCGACAAGCTTTTTAACGTCGTCTCCCAGACGAAAATCCTTCATCGAAAATGCGAGAGGCTTTCCGCCATCTTCAGACTCATACGCCAAACGGCAACAATAGGCGCACTTTCCGCGGTTGCCGCTGCGATTCTTCTCCATCGCGGAGAAAAGGCAAAGCCCCGATATCGAATAGCACAGCGCTCCGTGAATAAAACATTCAAGTTCAATGTCGCCGCAGCGCTTCGCGATGGATAAAATTTCTGCAATCGACAGCTCACGCGCGAGAACAACGCGCTTAAAGCCCAGTTCGCCCAACGCGAGAACGCCCTCAAGATTGTGGGCAACCAGCTGGGTCGATGCGTGCAGTTCGAGCGAGGGAAAATATTTCCGCGCGATGCGGGCGATGCCGAGATCCTGGACGATAACGCCGGACGGACGGCAGGCGTCTATAACCGAAAGCTGCTCGACCGCGCGTTCGAGATCGCCCTCGTCGATCACCGTGTTAAAGGCGACATAAACCCTCTTGCCCTCAGCTCGCGCATAGCGCACGAGATTCTTGAGCTCCTCGCGGGAAAGATTTTTAGCGAAAGCGCGCGCCGAAAATTCAGCTAAAGAACAGTAAACCGCGTCCGCTCCGGCGCGAAACGCGGCCAGAGCGGAATCGAAATCGCCTGCGGGAGAGAGAAGTTCAGCGCTCACAGACCGCTGAAATCGAGCGTTGCGAAATAATCGTCGAGCGTCTCGGCGCGGCGAATCTCCTTTACGGAGCCGTCCTCTTCGAGAAGAAGTTCCGCGCTGCGGAGCTTGCCGTTGTACTGGAAGCCCATCGCGTGCCCGTGGGCGCCGGCGTCGCAGATGACGACGAGATCGCCGCGCTCCAGAACCGGAAGCATGCGCTGAATGGCGAACTTATCGTTGTTCTCGCACAGGGAACCCGTAACGTCGTAAACGCTCGTCTCGCCAGAATTCTCCTTGCCGGGAACGACGATCTCGTGATAAGCGCCGTAGAGCGCGGGGCGCATCAGATTCGACATGCACGCGTCGAGACCGGCGTAAAGGCGGTAAGTGCTCTTTATGTGGCGCACGCGCGAGACGAGATAGCCGTAAGGCCCGGTTATCGAGCGGCCGCACTCCATGTAAAGCTTAATAGGCTTTAAGCCCTTAGCTTCGACGAGCTCTTGGTACGCTTTCTTAATACCTTCGCCGACTACCTCGAGTTCCATAGCCTTATCGGTAGGCTTATAGGGAATGCCGATGCCGCCGCCGATGTTTATGAACTCGAAGTCGATGCCGATCCTGTCGTGGATTTCGCCCGCGAGTTCAAAGAGGATCTTGGCCGTATCGATGATGTAATCGGCGTTGAGTTCGTTCGATGCGACCATCGTATGAAGTCCGAAGCGCGTGACGCCCGCCGCCTTCATCCTGGCGTAGCCGTCGAAAAGCTGTTCGCGGGTAAAGCCGTACTTCGCCTCCTCGGGCTTTCCGATGATGGCGTTGCCGCCCTTCAGCGGGCCGGGATTGTAGCGGCAGCAGAAAACGCGGCCGGGAAGTTCCGCGTCGAAATTCCCGTATCCTGCGCACGAGGAGAGAAAGTAATCCCAGTGGGTGACGTCGTCGAAATTTATTATCGCGCCCAGCTCCCACGCGCGGCGGAACTCCTCGGCGGGAGTATCGTTCGACGTGAACATTATCGCCTCGCCCGTGTTGCCGACGCGCTCCGCGAGTTCCAGCTCGGCCATCGACGAACAGTCGGACCCGAAATCGAACTCCTTAAGAAGCTTCATCAGGTAGGGGTTGGGAGCCGCCTTCACGGCGAAATACTCGCGGAAACCTGCGTTCCACGAGAAGGCCTTCTTAAGCCTCTCGGCGTTGCGGCGTATGCCGGCGGCATCGTAGACATGAAACGGAGTGGGCCACTTCTGTGCGATCTCTTCAAGTTTCTCCCTGTTGAAAGGCAGTGTTCTCATTTTGTTCCATCCAATCTCTTAGTGAATCTTTATGTAAGTCTCGGCCTTGAGCCGTTCTATCCATTCGTCGTAAAGGCGCTTCGCCTTCTCCGCCTTCACGTTCGCCTCGATCTCGGCGTACGCGTCGGCGAAAGAGCGTCTGGCGGATTTCGTCTCGTCGTCCTTGCGCAGAAGAAAGTTCCATCCGCCCAGCTCTATCCACCGGGAAATCGCGCCCTTGGGGGTTTTCGCGATCTCGGCGCAGACGACCTCGCTGAACTCGTCCTCGGGAACGATGTTTCTGTAAACGCCACCTTCCCCGGCGCGTTTGTCGGACGAATATCTTTTCGCGAGCTCGGAAAAATCCACGGTTTTCAGAAGTTCCGCGACCTCGGACCTCTTCGCCGCGTTCTCGGGCGAGAGAAGTATGACCGAAACGCTGACCTTGTCTCCGGCGGAATAGCGCGAGGGATTTTTGTCGTATTCCTCGCGCATTTCAGACGGGGACGCCGTCACGTTCTTGTCGACGACCGTCCAGCGCATCGCCGCGACGACCATATCCTCTTTGATTTTTCTGCGCCAGTCGGCCTCTGAGATCCTGCGCTCGATGAGCATGGACTCGAGCTTCGTGCGGTCTCCGCCGAACGAGTCGTCGACGATCGCGCGGATGCGGTCGTCGACCACCCAGTCCTGCATCGTCAGCTTCGCCTTCGCCGCGGCTTTCAGAACAAGCTCGCGCTCGATCAGGCCGTTGCGGAATTCCGTGTAACGGCTTTCGCCGGAGACTCCGCGGCGCGTCATTTCGGCGAGCACGTCGCTGCGGAGAATCGTGACGTTGCCGACAGTCGCCGCCACGCCGTCGACCTCGACGGCGTTTACGGCGAGCGCTGAACACGCTACGGCGCAGAATATCAGATTTTTCATATACGTCCCGAAGCGTTTAGAGCATGGCCGCGATGGCGGCTCCCACCATGGGGGCGTCGTCGACCTGAGGCGTTATCGTATAATGGATATTGCGGTCCCTGACGAGCATCTCGTCGAGTTCGCGGCGGACGTCGTCGGCGAACGGGACGGCGCGGGTCTTGTAGTAGGTCGAACCGTCGGCGTTGATCGCCACGGGGGCGGAGGCGTCGGCCCCTTCGCCGGACTTGATGACGAACGCGGCGAGCTGGATCGCGGTCAGCACGACGGCGCGCTCGAAAACGGGTATTCCGAGACGGCGGGCGACGTCGGCGTCGGCGCTCTCGGCGAAGATCGTGTCGAGGACGTTCTCGCGCCCGGGCTTCTTGAACGCCGCGCAGAAATTGTCGAGATCCATGGTTTCGAGAGAGCCGAGACCGAGAATCGCCGAGGCGGCCTTCGCGGTGAAGAGACCCTCCTTGGCGGCGGCCTTGTAGATTTCGAGACCGAGCTGGCCGAGATAACCGCCGGCGATCTTCTTTTCAAAACGTCCGACGCCGGGATTCCCGCTCTTCGCGTCGACCGCCTTGTCGAACGCGCTGTCGGGAGACTTGTCGAACGAGCCGGATTCGGCGTTGATGATCATAGTTCCGTCGGGATCGGCGTCGGGGAGTTTGGCGATATTCCTGTTTTTCTCGACATACGCCGTGTTCGTCCCCGTTCCGAGGATGAACCCGATGTACGAAGAATAGGTCTTGTCGCCCTCGGTGGCCTTTGCGGCCAGAAGCGTCGCCACCGTGTCGTTGATGACGGCGATCGACTTCCCGCCTGTGCGCTTCAGAAGCTCCCTGCCGACGTACTGGCCGACGATGTCGGGGGCCTCGATGTTCTTGGTCCAGTGGATAAGCCGCGCGTCGAGATCGCTCGTCGCTTCGGCGGCGTACGAGAAGCACCAGCCGATCTTCTCGACGGTGGCCTTGCCGTCCAGGCGCTTGACCTCGGATGCGAACGCGCCGTAGAAAGTGTCGACGTCCACCGGGCCCTTCGTTCCGGGCATGGGCTGATTGCACTTCTCCTCTATGGACGGAGGAATGCTTACGATGCCGCCGCGGAAATTCGTGCCGCCCGCGTCGAGAACGACGGCCTTCGCTCCCTCGGGGATCTTGCCGTTAACGCCGACGTATGTCGGGATCATCATCAGAGAAGATTCCTCGCCTTTAAGGCCCTTCTCCATTTCCGAGAGAAGCGAAGCGAGCATAGCCTGACGGTCTATCTCTTCAGCGAGAACGAAACCGTTGTCTTTAAGCAGTTCTTCAGGCGTGTTCATTTATCAGTCCTTTCACTAAGGTTATCCAATCTTCGTTTGAGAGCACCTCGGCTCTTGCGGTAGATTGTATCAAATCTTTGAATATGCTGCCAAGTTGTTTGCGGCGATGCTCGAAAGCCCTTTTCGTCAAACTGTGAAAAAGTTTACGCTCTTCGGCGGAAAGCGCGACATTTCTGTCGTGCCGAACGAGTCTGACCACGCTCGAGCAGATCTGCGGTCTGGGCCAGAAACAGCTCGGAGGGAGCTTGCGCAGAATCTTCACGTCGTAGTCCAGCTGCGCCCACACGCCGGACAAAGAGCGCGTTTTGGAGCCTTCGGGAGCCGCAAGACGCTCGGCGACCTCGGTCTGGACGAGAACGGTCATCGTAGGAATGCGCCTTGCGACGACGAGATCGAGCAGTATCCGGGTACCCGCCTGGTACGGAAGATTCGAAACCATCGCGTCGAATCCGGTTTCGCTTCCGCCTTCGGCGATATATTTAAGCGCGTCGCCGGCGACGACCTCGAGTTTCGGAGGATTGCCGAGCGACTCCTTCAGCCTGGCCGCGAGGACGGGATCCTTCTCCACCGCGGTGACGGAAACGCCGCGCAAAAGCATCTCTTCGGTCAAGACGCCGAGACCGGGACCGACTTCGAGAACCTTCGCCCCGCTCAGACAGGCGATATCGCCCAGACCAGCGTCGACGATGCCTAAAAGAGCGTTCCTGTCGATTAGGAAATTCTGACCCAGCACCTTGTTGGGATGGAACCCGTTTTCGATGCACCACGCTTTTACCTGACTGGGACTGGTTAAATTCATCGTTAAAACACCCTGTCTGTGATTTGAATATACTCCCATCTCGGATCGTCGACGGGTCCCACCACTCGGAATTCAAGGAGAAGCTTGGTGAACGGATAAGTGAGAGGATGGACGATCTTTCCGACGATGGATTCCTTTTTCATGAACTGGGCGCGGACGATGAAATTGAGATCGTCCCTGGAGATGTCGTAGCTTCCCCAGCCCTTTATCGAAACAAGTCCGCCCTCGATGTAGAGGTTCTCGGTTCTAAAAACGCCGTCGGTGAAAACGAAATCGGCCGAAGCCTGGGTCTGATCCACGAGAAACGAAACGCCCGGCACCCGATCGGCCAGCAGTCCCGTCAGCCCCGAGAAAAGCTTCATCCGCGCGAGACGGCCGTTCTGTATCCTCACTCTGCCGCGGCCGTCGACCGTCCGCCAGAAATTCGACGCGACGTTCCCCGTAATGTCGAGATCGATGTCTATGTCGCCCTGACGATCTCCGAGATCGAACGAAAGCGCCTTGGCCAGTTCCTCGAGAGAACCGTCGCGGTAGGAACCCTTCAGAGCGAAACGGGCCCGGCTTTCGTCGAACTTTTCGCAGTAAACGGCAGCCTCGCATTTCGCCTTCCCGCCCTTTACGCCGGTCAGCTCGGCGTTTACGCTGAAGACGTCCTCCTTGAGCGAATATGTGCCTTTCGCCCCTGAAAATTCAAAACCGTCCAGAACGCCCGCCCGGCTCTGAAATTCGCCGCTGACGTCGTTAAGCGACAAATGTTCAACCGAAGTGCCGGAAACGCCCTTTACCGTTACGGCGGGAGGATCGCGGAACTTCAGAAAACCGATCGTTCCCGGATCGATGAAATCGGCGATTTTAAGGGCGTCCTCGAACATCAGACCGGTATTGACGCCGTAATGAATCTTAAATGTGCCGGAAAAATCGTCGACGGTTATCCAGCCGTTCAACCGTCGGCCTTCGCCGTCCACGGCGGAAGGAAGCGTCACCTTTACCGCGACGCGCCTTTCGTATTCGTCGGCCTTCGAATGGAATTTTATGCTGCCTTTGGCGTATTCCATCGGCACGGAGTTGTACTTTCCCATTTTGGGAACCGTCAGATTCAGGAGCATGCTGAAGTCGGCGGAATACAGATCGACGTCGAAATCCGCCTCGGCCTCGACAGGAACGACGATATCGGTAAACGCATCCATGTACGGCAGCGCGCATTTGATTTCGAGAACCTCGAGAAACGGCCGTATCTGACGCTGGGTCGCAGCTCCGCGCAGACGGGATTTTATCTTCTGGGTCTTCAGATCCATTACCGCGAAACCGCGCAGAGACGTGTCGGAATCCTTGCCGGAAAGGACGATTGCGACGTTGTCGGCTGATATCCTCGCGGCCGTCGCCGAACATTTCACGACGGCCGAGGCGCGGTCGACGTCCAGTCCGAGAATCCGTGACGACTCTACGAGAAGCGACATCTCCTCCATGTCGGGAACGGCGAACTCAAGCGGAGACGGAGGCGCGAAGGAAGGCCGGGCATGATAATAACCGTCCGGAAGCCTGTCGAATTCAAGACCGTGCACCCACAGTTCGCGCTTGATGAAATCGTAATGGAGATTGCGTATTCCCGCTACCGGCTTTTTTCGGAAATCGGGATCGCCTCTGTCGAAAAGCCTGACGCCCGAAACCCTTAGACCGTGGCGAAAACCGAAATACGCGTCATCGCAGACGATTTCAAAACCGTCGCCCGACATTCCCCGCGTCAACCGCTCGACGGCGAAGCGTGGCAGTTTCTGATCACGAAAAAAAAGACTCCCCAAAAACAAAATAAAGACGATGAACAGAAACATCATCGCCTTTCCGAGGAATTTTAAAACTTTTTTTATAGCCTCTTTCACCGGCCGCAACCTTCAAGCGCACATTTGTTCGGTTTATTGGCAGCCCCTAGGAGAGTCGAACTCCTCTTTCCTGGATGAGAACCAGATGTCCTAGCCGATAGACGAAGGGGCCGTGTTTATTTTGGTGCACCCGGTGGGATTTGAACCCACACACCTTGCGGCACCAGAACCTGAATCTGGCGTGTATGCCAATTTCACCACGGGTGCTACGGGCGTATAGTATCTCAAAATCCGGCGATTTTGTCAACCGTGAATTTTAAAAAAAATCATAATCGATCCGATTCTTGCCATCGCGTAAATTTGATATAATTACACGCGGTATGACAAACCGTTCCAAAGGCATATTATCGATCACCGCGAGCGCGTTCGGCTTCGCCCTTATGGCCATGTTCGTACGCCTGTGCGACGACTGCGGAGAAGAGATTTCGAGTTTCCAGAAAAGCTTCTTCCGCAACATCATCGCTTTCGCGATCGCGGCCGCGGTTTTCGCCCGTTCCCGCGCCCGCCGCGGCCGCGACACAGAGACGGGTCCGGTGAATCCGACGACCGCGGCGCTCCTGGCGGGAAGATGCATCGCGGGATGCCTTGGAATTTTCGCCAATTTCTACGCTCTGTCTAAAATCCCCATCGCCGAAGCGATGACGTTAAACAAGACCGCACCGTTTTTTACCGTCCTTTTCTCGTGGCTGTTTCTGAAGGAAGTCCCGAGAACGCGACAGGTTTCCGCCATTGTAATCGCTTTCATCGGCGTCCTGGCGGTGATGAGGCCCGGTTTTTCAGCCAACGACGTCTGCGCTTCACTCTGCGCGCTCGGAGGCGGGCTCGGGGCCGGAATCGCCTACACCTGCGTGCGCGAACTCGGGGTACGAAAAGTCAATCCGGCCTTTATCGTACTTTTTTTCAGCGCGTTCTCGACTATCGCGAGCATACCCTTTACCGTCTGCGGTTTCACTCCGATGACGCCCGCGCAGACTGTCATACTTCTCTCGGCCGGAGCTGGGGCGGCGATCGGGCAGTTCGGCGTCACGGCGGCGTACCGCTTCGCGCCGCCGCGCCAGATCGCGGTTTACGACTACACAAACATAATCTTCACGACGGCGCTGGGGCTGATAGTATTCGGCCAGGTACCCGATCCCGTCGCCATCCTCGGATTCATCGCCATCATAGCCGCGGCCGCATTGACCAACGGCAAAGACCGTTGATAATTCCGCGCGCCGGCGCCGGATTCTTTCATATTGCTTCTCTTATTGAGAGAAAAATCATCGAAAGCCGCCGTTCGCCTTGGCGAGCTTCTTCAGTTTAGAGGAAAAAGAAAGGCGTTCGACGGCCGAAAGATGATCGATGTACAAAACGCCGTTCAGATGATCTATCTCGTGCTGAAGCGCACGCGCAAGAAACCCCCGCACGGTTATAATCTGAGGCCGGTTGTTCTCATCGAGATACTGACACGTCACCTGCTCCGCGCGTGTTACCGAGCCCCCGACGCCGGGAAAGCTCAGACAGCCCTCCTTGTCGTGCTGGGAGCCGTCCTTCGCGATGATTTCGGGATTAAAAAGCTTTAAAGGCATCGCAACAGGCGCGTTGAAAAGCTCATCTTCCGGCTCTTCGCAGCCTTCGGGGATCTCTATCACGCACATTCGTTCGGTGCGTCCGATCTGCTGGGCGGCGAGCCCGACGCCGCGCGCCTTGCGCATCGTTTCAAGCATATCGGAGGCGAGAGTGCGGAGTTCCTCGGTCACGGCGGCCACGGGCGCGGACTTTTCGCGAAGAACCTTCTCTCCGTATTTGCAGATCTGAAGAACCATATGCGCACCTTCGGGATTGTCAGACGCCGGTAGAGCCAAAGCCGCCTTCACCTCGATCCGTCTCGTCTACGGACTCAGTCTCTTCGATCTGGGGCCGGGTAACGGGAGCGATTACGATCTGGGCGATCTTGTCGCCTTTTTTCACCTCGAAATCGACATCGGTCGTATTGAAAAGAATCACGCCTACTTCGCCGCGGTAGCCGGAATCAATCGTACCGGGCGTATTAAGGACCGTAATGCCGCTTTTAAGCGCGAGACCGGACCGTGGACGAACCTGCGCTTCGTACATGGGCGGAAGGAGCATGACGAGTCCCGTCTTCACCAAGGCGCGGTCGCGAGATTTTACCGTCACGTCAATGACGCTTTTAACGTCCATTCCGGCATCGCTCTCGTGAGCGTATGCCGGAATTTCAGCGTCGGGATGGATTCTTTTGAATTTAAGAACCATTGTCTGTCAGCCTTCCCGGAAGTTCAATCGTTCACTTCGGACGAAGCTTCCTCGTAGCCGTAGGACTTAAGGTTCGAGTCGAGCCATTTCGAGATGAGAACGGGCGCGAGCGTGTAGCGGTTCATCATTTCGATTCCGCGGGCGAATTCCATGCCGCGCTCGTAATCTTCGGCCGTACCGGCGACGCGGTCCTGGCAGACGACGACGGCGGCGCGGCCCTTGGAAAGGAGAATGAAGTCGGAAACGCCGCCCTTGACGAGCTTACGCGACGCGGGAACGATCTTGGCCGCATCGGCGAAGCCGGCCTGAGAGAAGTCCCACTCGCCGCCGAATCGGGACTGCCACCCGAACGCGCGCTTCGCGAAGGCGCAGGGCTGGAAGACGACGTTCGTCGAAACGTTCGAGGTCTTGAGAACGGCATCGGCGCCTTTTCTTACGACGGCTTCGACCGTGGACCTGAAATGCTCCGCCTTGGCCTTGTCGAGAGCCTTCGGGCCGATGAGCGACTTCATCTTCTTGTCGAAATCGGCCTTGGCGGCCTTATCGGCCGGAGTTTCCTTCTTGACCTGCGCCGTCTCTTCATCCTCGTCCTCGAACATGGGAACGCGGAATGTCTTGGTCGCTTCGTCGAACTCGGGCTCAAAAGCCTCGCTTACGCCGGCCGACTGAAATATCCATATGGCGTTTGGCGTGGAAACCATATCGACATCGGTATCGGCAAGATTTCTGACCTTGTCCTTGAACTCGGCGACATCGATGTTGGGGAATTCGAACTGAACAGGCTTAACGAAACCTGTAAGTCTGCTGTTTCCGTCAAACGAGAACCAGCCGCTCGTGACGACCTTCAGGCCCTTCTTAGCCGCGAACTCGTCGAGAAATCCGGCGGTCTTGTCCTTTTCGGCGTTTTCGGGCATGACGGAGAGGATCTCCTCTTCGAGATTGGCTCTTGCGGCCTCGTTTTTAAGATCGACGACGATTCTGTCGCGGACTTCCTCAAGAGGCTTTACGGAGACGGTGTCGTTGGTGGAGGTTACATCGTAAAGTCCGCTTTCCCTGTTCTCCTCGTAGCGGGCCTTGATCTGCTCGTCGGTGACGGTAACCTTGGCGAGAAGGTTGGACGCGAGCGGATTAAGCTTCAGGTAGCGCACTTTGTAGCGGTCGGGGAACGCGAACGAAGCCTTGTTCTCCTTGAAGTACGCCCCCATATCGTCATCGGAGACTTTGATTTTCGCCGCCGCCGCCTTATCTTCGGAGAAGGTCGCTATGCGGACGGTGAACTTGTCGGAGAAATCATAGCATTCCTGCTCGACGGCCGCCGCCGGAAGAGCGGACTGATCGGACACCACGGCCGAAAGACCTGTCTCGACGGCGAGAGCGAGTCTGAAATACTGCTCGAACTGATGCACCGTCAGGCGGAAATTCTGCTCCACGGCGGCAGCATAGAACTTCGGATCGAATTTCTGCGTCTTGGGATCGGCAAACATGCGCACCATTTTAATGCGGTCCGAAAGAACCTCGTCGGACACGTTTACGCCGGCCTCTCTGAACGCGATCAAAGCCGCGTAGGCCTTCCAGGTCGACTCGGTCTTCGCCGAATCGAAAAACTGCGACAGCCCCACGAGATCGAGAATACTGCCCCTGACCAGATAATCGCACTGCTCGAAAAGTTTCGCGTCAAACTCAACCTTTTTAAGCTTGTTGAACGAGTCTGCCGCGCTTCTGGAATCGGAACCGTAGAGACATCCGTTCGGAGCTACGAAAGCTATCGACACTATCAACGCAAAAACGCCCCACACCCACTTGTTGCGAATGAGCTTGTTGAACTTTAGAATTACCATTTTTCTTTTTTACTTTCTTTTATTGCTGAATTTAATCCCGTGCGAAACAAAATCAGAAACTCTCCTCTTCGGTCGTCGGTTCGCCCGCCGTTTCCGCTGCGGTTTCGGTCGATGCGCCGGCGGACGCGTCGCTCACCGCCTCCTCGGTGACGACTTCGACATCCTCCGTGCCGGTCATGTCGGCGGCGCGCTTTGCGAGTTCTTCGCGGTCTTTCTTTGACGTCGGACCGAGCTCTCCGGAATTCACCTCGATGCAGTGCTCCGTGAACGCGCAGCGGTTTTTAAGTTCTCCTCGCGCGTCAAACGTGATGACGGAAACCGAGAGGTTCTTCCCGAGATCGTTCTTCCCGCGGTAAATGCGCACAGTCGTGCGGGGAGAGAGTTTCCAGTCGAGAGTCTTCTCTTCGATCTTCGTCTCGCCCGTGCCGAGATCGCGGTACACGAAGCAGCCCTGATCGAGCTTTACGAGGATGTCGCCGCTCTTGCCGTAAAGCGACGTCGCGAGAAAATCGTTGGAAGTGCGGATGGTAAGCTCGTTGGCGGCGCGCATCGAAGGTATATCGAAATTGCGCCCCTTGAGCGAAAGGGATTTCGTCACGCAACGGACGGAAACCTCGTCGCCGTCGACCGTCTTCGTATATGTATACTTCGATTCGCCCGCGGGATTGTAGGCCACGAAACCGGGGGCGTTCACCGTAAAGAGACCTTCGGGGAGATTGTTGGGCATTTTAATGCTGACGGTTCCGGAATCGAGCGTTATTGCGCGCTTCTTCTCGCCGAGAGGCAGCAGAAGAGTTCCGAAGGACGAATCCCCTTCCATATTAACTTCACTGTAATACCCGAACGCCAGGCAGAAGCGCGACGCGGCGCCGACCGAGCGGAACTTGGCGCCCAACGGATAATACTTGCCTTCTTCGACGGCCGCCCATGTCTTGGCGCCGGGCTTGAGAACCTCGACCGTTCCTTCGACCGAGCGGCAGCAGGGAAGAAGGTAGAAAGGCTTTGAAGCGTCCTTCTTATTGGAGGCTTCGTCTTTCCCGGATATCTTCGTCAATGCGGCGTCGGTCTCCTCGGACTCCTTGGTCATCTCGTCGAGATTGGCAATAAAGTCATCAAGTTCTTCAGCCGCCGCATCCAAAGAAAACGCGACCGCGGCTACTGCAAATATGCGTGAAAGGTTTTTCATAGTTTTCCAGGTGTTTTATTAGATGATGTAAGCGCCTTTGGAAGGCTTGATGAGGCTGCAGACGGGCTCGTCGCCGTACTTCGCCCTGTATTCCTTCGTGATCGCGGCCGCGATCTTGTCCGCCGCCGCCGGATCGACGAGAAGGCAGCAGCTGCCGCCGAATCCGCCGCCCGAGAGACGCGCGCCGTATACCTCGGGAATCGCCTTCGCCGCGTCGACGATCGTGTCGAGCTCGTCGCAGGAATTCTCGAACCAGTGGCGGCTCGACTCGTGGGAATCGTACATAAGAGCGCCGAACGACTTGAGATCGCCCTTCTCGAGGAGAGAGGCGCCCTGAAGAACGCGCTCGTCCTCTCCGATGGGGTGAACGGCGCGCTTGGCCGTAGTCTCGCTGAGGCCGCCGCGGTAAAGAACCCACTCGGCCATCGTGACGTCTCTGAGATGCGTGACGGGCTTTCTGAGAACGCTCGCGAAATACTTGGCCGCGTCTTCGCAGGCCTGGCGGCGGGAAGCGTAAGCCCCGTCGACGAGAGCGTGCTTGGCGTTGGACTTGACCATCATGAACGCGACGGACGGACCCATCTCGACGGTCTCGAACTCGTTGGTGCGGAAATCGCTCTTGACGAGCGCGCCCTCCGCGCCGTACATCGAAGAGGCCTGGTCGAGAAGGCCGCAGGGGCAGCCGGCGAAGGTATGCTCGGCCTTCTGGCCGATCTTGGCCATCGCCGTCTTATCCTTCTCGATGCCGTAAAGCTTGGAAAACGCGAGAACCGTGCACATCTCGAGCGCCGCGGAAGAACTGAGACCCGCGCCGAGGGGGATGTTGCCGAGGAACATACCCTTCCAGCCCTTCTTCGCTTCGGCGGGATTGCCGTCGAAGAGCCAGTTGAAAGTGCCGGTGACGTAGTTCTGCCATGTCATCTCCTTCGCGGGAGCGACGGAAGAAACCGTGAACTTAGCGGTCTCCATCAAATCGCCGGCCGTAAGCTCGCACGTTTCGTCGTCGGACGCGCTGACGGCGAAGAACGTACCCTTGTCGATCGCGGCGGAAAAGACATATCCCTCGTTGTAGTCGGTATGGTTGCCCAAGACCTCAATGCGGCCGGGGGCATAAGCCACGATTTCGGGCTTTTTGCCGTACATCTTCTCGAACTTCGCAACAAGCTCGTCGTAAATTTCCTGATTCTGCATGGTTTTAATTCCTTTTGCCTTGTTTAAAATTTTAAATCAACCGTTTTTGCGGCCGAGACGAGAACCGACTAGCGCATAGAAAAGCACGTAGGCGAGAAGCCCGATCGTCATCCAGTAGCTGTTCAGGATACCGATCTCGTCGGCGAGAAGCCCCTGTACTGGAACGAGAACGCCGCCGAAGACCATCGCCATGAAGATGCCCGAGCCCATCGGCACGTACTTGCCAAGGCCTTCGGCCGCCATGTTGAAAATTCCGCCCCACATAACCGAAGTGCAAAGGCCGCAAAGCGCCATGAAGCACATCGAAAGCGGAATCGAAAACCCGGATTGAAATACAAGACCGACCGGATTGGATACGTGCCAAAGAAGAATGACTACTGAAGCCAGACCGGTAATCCCGGCCAAAGAAATTTTCTTTTCGAAGAGTTTTGAAAGACCCCAGGCAATCAGTACAACGGCCAACACCGTCAAAATCATATACCAAAAAGCCGCAGGTATCGAAGGCACAGTCAACTTGGTGCATCCCGGGGTATATATCGTAGCAAGCATAAGTCCAATGCCGACAACAGAACACCCAGTTATCATCGCGCGAGACGAAACTCTGGCACCGATTGCTCCTCCGAGCAAACGACCGATCATCATCAAAAACCAATATGCAGCAGCAACGGAACCAGCGATCACCGGACCGACGAAACCGTCACCGGCTTTGTCGGTCATGTAGTTAAGCGCCATCGCGGGAATACCCACTTCGATGACGATGTAGAAAAAGATGGCGACTGCACCCAAGGTGAAATGAGGGAACTTGAGCGTCGCGACAACATCTTTGAATACGGAATTTCCGCCGGCGAGGCGCGCCGCCTTCTCTTCCGCGGTCTCCATGTGAGGCTCGGGGATGCGGGAGAAAAGAACCACGAAGAACGCGAAAGCGAAGATGCCCATCGCGATCATAAGCGCGGGCGCCGCATCAGAGAAGGCCGTATCCTTGGTAATTTCACCGATAAGCCAACCGAGAACCATCGGTGAGAGCGTGGCGCCCACCGAATTGAGAGAACAGCCGAACTGCACGAGCTGATTGCCCTTGTTGCCGCCGCCGCCGAGGGTATTCAAAAGCGGGTTGGTGACAAGGTTCAGCATGCACATCGAAAAGCCCGCGATGAACGCGCCTATCACATAAACCATAAACGAGCCGATGTAGCCGGAAAGCAGCTGGATGCCAACGCCGGTGAAGCCCACCGCCACGGCGGTAAGCGACGTGAACTTGTAGCCTTTACGCTTGAGAATAAGGCCACCCGGGATGCCCATGAAAAGGTAGGCGAAGAAGTTTGCGAAGTTTCCGAGCTGGGACAGCGCGTTGGACGCGTTAAATTGCGCTTTGGCTATAACCCCCATTGACGAGGCGAAATTGGTTACGAACGCGATCATAAAGAACAATGCGAACATTGTGACAATTGCGAACACATTGCCACCCTTCTTTTCCTGCACGCTCATATTAAATAAACCTCCTTTTAAGATGTTTTTTGTGTAAAAGTATACCGAAAAATGTGCAATCCGTCAATCTGGCGAATTCTGGCACGAAAATTCAGGTGCGGCGCGGGGATGCGGCGCGGGGACTGTCCCCGCGGGTATCGTAATCGATAACCTCGCCTATGGCCGAAAGGACGGCGTCTAAACGCTCCTTCGCCGCCGCCGAAGCCTCGTTTATTCCGGGCTTGCCGGAATAAAGCTGATACGAGCCGCGCCATTGGGTGTCCGTCACGTTGGGCATGACGACATTCGCGCCCGCCATAATCCCGCGCTCGCGCCCGTCGGCGGCAAGAGCCTCGAGAGCCGTGGTAGAGGCGATATTGACGTCGTGAAGATAAAGCCGCGCGACCGCTATCATATCGAGAGCCCTCTCGAGCTTATCGCCGGCGGAAACCGCGTCATATTTCGCAAGCGGGGTGTCGGGATGCGAAAGATACGGTCCCATCCCGATCATTACGGCTTCAGACTCGCCGAAAAAGACGATGTCGCGCGCGAGATCGCGCACGGTCTGACCGGGCAGGGAACTCATGGTTCCGGTACCGGTCTGATAGCCGCATTCGTTGAGATATTCAAGACACCGCACGCGGCGCGACCAGTCGCACGAGGGCGGATGAAGCTCCGAATAAAGCTCCCTGTTGGATGTCTCTATCCTCAGCAGATACCGCGACGCGCCCGCGTCCTTCCATCGCCGGTAGACGTCTTTAGTCTGTTCACCGAGAGAAAGCGTCACGCCGAAATCGAATTTTTCGAGAGTTTTTAGCACCGATTCGATAAAGCGGGTGTTCTCATCGCTTTCGATTTCTCCGCCCTGCAAAACGATAGACTTGTAGCCCAGCGCGGCATTCGTCTCGGCCATGCGGGCGATCTCGGCGGAACTCAGCCTGTAACGCGCGACGTTCCCGTTGGATTTTCTGATTCCGCAATAGTGGCAATCCTTGGCGCAGATGTTGCCGATCTCGATGATGCCGCGGACGGAAACGCGATTCCCGAAATAGCGGCGCTTCAGCGACCGCGCCGCCTCATGAAGCATCTTCCTGTCGTCGCGCGAAGAAAGCGACAGCAATCCTTCAATCTCCTCAAGTGAAAGACCGCACGGTTTTTCAAGAGCCTTTTCGACAAGATCCTTCATGCGCCCGCCATGCCGTTTTTACGGAAATTATAAAACAAGATATCAGGTTGCGTCAAAACAAAAAAGCGTCCCACCCGATCTTTACCCGGCGAAACGCGCTTTAATGGTGGAGAAGAAGAGATTCGAACTCTCGACCCCCACGTTGCGAACGTGATGCTCTACCAACTGAGCTACTTCCCCATTGATTGAAACGACAATTAGTATATCATTTCTTATTGCAGTATGCAATAGGGTATTTTCACTTTCGCCAGCGGTGAGTCGCTTCTCCTTTACTGTGAACTTCGTCCTCTTCGCCGATCATCCCGATTTCGCGGATTCCGGGAGTGTCGATGATCATCGCTCCCGACGGCAGAATGACGAGTTCGCGAGAGGTCGTCGTATGGCGACCCTTTCCGCTCCACTCCTGAATCTCCTGCGTGGCCGCCCACTCTTCGCCCGCAAGCGTATTGAGAAGAGTCGACTTGCCGACGCCGGAGCTGCCGATGAAAGCGAGAGTCCGCCCTTCTTTGGCGTACTCCAAAACGCCGTCCATACCTTCGCCCGTCAACGAGGAAATTTTAAGAAGTCTCGCCCGGCCATCAATCGTCTCGACGAGCTCGTCGATGAACTCCTCGTCGCCCTCTTCCATCAGATCCATCTTGGTGAGAACGACGACGGCCTCGGCCTCGCCCATATCCTCGGCGAGAGTCAGATAGCGGTCGATCCTCGCGGTGGAAAAATCCTCATTGAGCGACATCATCACGAAAAGAGTATCGAAGTTCACCGCCAGAGTCTGGGACTTTCTCTTCGCCGTCGGATCCTTGCGCTCAAAATGGGAAAACCGGGGCAGAATCTCCGTTATCATCGACTCGCCCTGGGGATTGTAGCGGAACCTGACGAAATCTCCCGTTATCGGCTTTAGGATTTCACGCCCGATTTCGCCGCGCTCGACCTTCCTGACGCCGCGCTTTTCCTTAACGGTCTCGATCCGTTTTGAAAACGCGCTCTTTTTCTTCCGGGCGATGATCTCGCCTTCGGCTTCATTGCACACGAGGTGATAGTAATCTCCGTGCGCGCTGACGATCCGGGCCACGCCGGGGACCGCTTCGCCGCGCCAGCCGAATCGTTCAAGCCTCGTCATCAGATCGCGTAAGGCCCTTTGAAGACTTCCCGGAAGTCGTAACCGCCCGAGAAACTCTCGGGCGTATCGTTCTCATCCTTGCGCACGCGGCGCCCCTCTACGAGATTGAACATCATCTCGCCGAGATCCTCCGTCCGCTTAAGCCCCCACTCGGTCAGAACCGTGTAGGTCAAGGGACCGTACTGGTCGAGAGCGCGCTCTTTGAACTCCTCCATTATATCGGCCGAGCTCATGTGCTTACCGCCCTCGCCGAGATAATGGATCACGTCCATCAGAAGCGCGTAGGCCCGCGCGTCATAGCGCGGGTCCTTCGCGACGATGTCGTCGAACGGATCGCTCTCGAAATCGATTTCTTCCATAAATCAGGCTTTGCCGAAGAACGCCTTGTAGAGCGCGCGCACGGCCGTCTCGCGATCCTGCTGACGGATGGCGATCATGAAGCTGACTTCGCTCGAGCCCTGGTTTACCATCGAAACGGAAATTCCGACCGACGCGAGCGCGAGGCACGCCTTCGCGAGCATGCCGGGCGTGTAGCACATGCCCTCGCCGACGATCATGAGGATCGTGATGTCGCGCTCTACGGCGACGTAATCGGGGTTGAGTTCGCGCTTGATCGCCTGAATGACCTTAAGCTCCTTCGACTTGGGCAGGCACTGGCCCTTAACGACGATGCACTGCGAGTCGACGCCCGAAGGCATATGCTCGTAGGAAATGCCCTCTTCCTCGAGAACATGAAGAAGGCGGCGGCCGAAACCGACCTCGCGATTCATCAGATACTTCTCGACGACGATGTTGCAGAAATTGTCGGCGGCCGCGATACCGACGATCGTGCCGGGCACGACGCGGCGCGGCTGCTGAATCATCGTACCGGGCTCGCTCGGATGGTTCGTGTTGCGGATGTTGATCGGAATGCGCGCGCGAACGGCGGGAATAACGGCCTCATCGGCGAAAACTCCGAAGCCCGCGTAGGCGAGCTCGCGCATTTCGCGGTAGGTCATCGTGGAGATGCCCTCCGAAACCTCGGGAACGAGACGCGGATCGACCGGATAGACGGAATCGACGTCGGTAAAGTTCTCGTAAACGTCGGCGCACACGGCGGCGGCGAGAATCGAACCTGTGATATCGCTTCCGCCGCGCGGGAACGTCGCGACCTTGCCGTCCTTCGTATAACCGAAGAATCCGGGATAAATCACGATGCCGTCAAAATTGGAAAACGCGCGCGACAATGTCGCGTAGCTCGCGGGATCGAGCGTCGCGTCACCGAAGGGCCCGGTGAGAACCATACCCGTATCCTTGGGGCTCGCATAACGCGCCTTGCGGCCGCGGGCCGCGAACGCGACAGCGACGAGCTTGGCGTTGTTGTCTTCGCCCGAGGCCTTCATCAGATCCATGAACTCGGCGGGTTCGAGAGAGGCGACCTTGGCGAGACGGTCCATAAGGTCCATCTCGATCGTGCGGACGATCTCGTCGCCGAGCTTAAGCTCCTGGGCCATCTCGGCGTAGCGCTCGACGACGGCGCCGAACTGGCGGTCGGTATTCTCGCCCTTTATCGCCGTTTCGGCGAGCGCGATGAGAAGATCCGTAACCTTGGTGTCCTGGGAGTGGCGCTTGCCGGGAGCGGAAACCACGACGATACGCCTCGCGGGATCCGCGAGAACGATATCCATCACCTTGTTGAGCTGAGCGGCGTTCGCGAGAGAACTGCCGCCGAATTTACAAACTTTCATCTTTAACCTTACTGTTACATTTTAGAGGATACGAAGCGCGACGGGTTCATCGGCGATTACGCCGCTCGCCTTGATTTCCGCGAGAGCGTTGTCGAGATCCGAAACCTTCGCGGTATGGGTGAGAACAACGACGGGAACGGCGTTCTTTCCGTCCTCTGCCGCCGCCTTCTGGGACGCTGCGGAAATCGAAACGGAGAACTTGCCAAGGATGGAAGCGATCGTTCCGAAAGCGCCGGGCTTGTCAGCGACGAGGAAGCGGATGTAGAACTTCGAAGAGATTTCACCGGCCGCGCGGAGCGTAACCTTGCCCTCGGCGTAGTTCGGGGCGCCGCGCTCATAACGAGTTTCGCCGTGCGCGAGATTGCGGGCGATATCGCCGATGTCGCCGACGACCGTCGACGCGGTCGGAGCGCGTCCGGCGCCGCGGCCGTAGTACATCGTGTAATCGCTCATGTCGCCTTTGACCATAACGGCGTTAAACGCGTCGTTCACGTTCGAAAGCATGTGCGTGAAAGGTACGAGCGTCGGATTTACGGAAACGGCGACCTCGTCGCCGTGGCGCGAAACGCTCGCCAGAAGCTTGATGCGGTAGCCGAAATCGGCGGCGTACTTGACATCTTCACCCGCGAGATCGCGGATGCCGTTCACCTGGATATCGTCGACCTTCGGCTGGAAACCGAAAGCGAGCGTCGCGAGAATGCACGCCTTGTGGGCCGTGTCGAAGCCGTCGACGTCGAGCGAGGGATTCGCTTCGGCGTAACCGAGACGCTGGGCGTCCTTGAGAACGGTGTCGAAAGGAAGACCCTCGTTCTCCATACGCGTAAGAATATAGTTGCACGTTCCGTTGAGGATGCCGTGAATCGTCTCGATGTCGTTGCCGGCGAGACCTTCGCGCATGACGCGGATGATCGGAATGCCGCCGCCGACTGCCGCGCCGAAATAGATGTCGACGTTGTTCTTTGCGGCGGTGTCGAAAATCTCTTTGCCGTATTCAGCGAGAAGCTTCTTGTTGGCGGTGACGACGCACTTGCCGTTGTTGAGAGCCTCGAGAACGAGCGTCTTGGCGATACCCGTTCCGCCGATGGTCTCCACGACGATCTGAACGGACTCGTCGCTCACGATGCTCTTGGCGTCCGTCGTGAGAATACCCTCTTCAATCTTGACGCCGCGATCCGTAACGATGTCGAGATCGGCGATCTTTTTCAATACGATATCAACGCCAAGGCGCTTGGCCATGACGTCACGATGCTTCAAAAGGCCGTCGGCAACTCCCGCGCCCACGGTCCCGAAACCGATAATACCAACTCCGATTTGCTTCATAATCTGTCTTCTTTCTGCGAAATCAGCCGGAAACATCCACATTCCCAGCTATGATTAAGCGGATATTTTACTCTTATTTGACCATAAAAGTCAATCACCAACGGCCCTCTATCCTTATCTCGGGTGCGATTTTATATTTCAACGACCTGCGAGAGCGACGCGTCACGGTAGAGAACGCGTTCGATAACACTGTTCTTTCTCATGCGGACATTATCCAAAAATTCGGCTACTGTATCAATTCTACTGTATCAATAAGCTCCCCATTGGTGGGGTGAAAGAAGCAACCCGCTAGGGCCCGCTTCGCGGCTCACTGCGTTCGGGGTATATGCGCAGACCGAAGGTCGAGCGCACGAGCGAAGCGAAGTGGTCTCAAGGCGCCGCGGCATCGGAACCTATCGGAGTTAATTACTACTGTAACAGAAGAGGAAAAAGAGTTTATTATTTTGCGCGGCGCTTAGTTTTATAAACTCCGATGGTTGTTCAAAAGAGGCTCACTAACGTTACGCCTTTGAGCTTCGCACATTCCAACCGCTATTCTGTTACTACTGTATTGTTTTATTTTTTATCTGGGGTTACACCCCAGACCCCATGCCGAAGGCACATACTAAAAAATCAAAAGTATTATGGAATTCTTGTGGTTGCTTTTTCCAAAGGCAACTTTCGTAACCCTTTCGGTGTCCGGCGAGCTCCAAGCGAGCCGATTTCCGTGCGCTACGTGGTTAAAAATCCCGCGTCAAAAACCCACTTTGCACAACACACCCAAAACACCGTACTAACTACAATTTTCCACCACTTTTCTCTAATGGGGACAGTCCCCCAAGCTATTTATGTGCATAGTCATAAACATCGAGTTTTCCATCCTCATGACGAACGGAAGCAACTCGACCATCTGCGGCCGCTGAGGACAGCGGCCCTCCCGTAACGGGATAGAACGCCGTCACGGTGCGCAGCACATTTGTCCCGCCATACGCCGCGTCTTGTGTTCCAACGCGCTCAACGATGCTGGTAATAAGTCTCTGGATACATTCAATCATTTAAGAGAAGTATATCATTTAGCGATGATATCTACAATAAAACCGCCGACTTTCGGCAGAAGGGTGCGATTTTATTTTGTTGAGTCATTTTTAAATATGGTGTCGCTTCAGGAGGTGGCGGCAGGTGTATTTTCGCGCTTAGACAAGCAGCTGCGCTTACTTCGGGGAAGCTGCGGCGAGGATTCATGTCGCGAGGCGGTGTAAACAGGCTGGAATGCACTGGCGGCATCATAACGCGGCATGCGTCTGCGCAATCATCGCAAGGCTAAGGAGCGTGGCGTAATAAAAGATCTCAGAAAAAATAGATGTCACAAAAAAAGCGAAGGTAGCGGGGTGGGACGCGAGTGAGGAGTGAGGTTTTGTAAGCGTATGAGTGTCGTAGCATGAAGCCAGTGATGTTGTTGTGGCATCCCCGGAGTATGTGTATTTACTTGTCCTGATTGTAAAGCATAAAACCGAACGACGAGATCGAGCGTCAGCACCCCGGACCGAAGCTTATTTGTATTGATGAAAATGGAAATGAATCAACGAAATAAAATCGCACCCCTTTCAAACTTGCTGGTTTTTATGAATTTTGGTAGAATTTACTCATAATGAATTTGAGCAACTCTTTAGAATGGAGAACAAATATGAATAAAACTATGATTAAAACGATCCTGATGTTCGCATTGGCGATACTTGGCGGCAGTGTGTGGGCGGAAGTGCCTCAGCCTGTTTATACATGGGACGGTACTGATGGAACGGAAGTCGATACGATTTATGGGAAGAAGGTCTATACGATTTCGGGTAAAGTTATAAATACGGTGGAATTAGATCTTAATGTGGTTGCCAATAATTTTACGTTCTCATATTGGTCTAAGATGACAGATGGAGCAACATGGCGAAATTATGCTGGCTTTTCTGACGAAACTGGTGGCTTGATGATTCAAAAAAGTAGTGATACAACTATCAATGTCTATGGATCAGGGGCTGCAAATGATAAGATACCGGAAGGTGAAGATCGTAATGGATGCAGATTTACACTGAGTTCTTCCTATCAATTGCTTACATTTGTTTCTTTAGACGGCACATTGAAAGTTTATGTCGACGGAGTTCTTGTAGCAGAAACAACGCCGATTGCAGAAGATGGATGGGCGACTTTTTCAAGCGACACGCCTATGAAATATTTCGGTTTGGGTATTGCGCCTAATACGACAGGAGGCTCTGCCGGGAATGGATATATTTCCGCATATATCGCAGATGCGCGTATTTATAATCAAGCTCTTACAGACGCTCAGGTGATGGAGTTATATTATTCGTGTTTAGGCGTAGCAAAGACCACTAAAGCCGTAATTAGTTTAAATGTGGCAAGGTATAATGGAAGTGATTATAATGCAACTGATTTAGATCAGAAGCTTGCGGGTCTTGAAGCAGTTCCGGGGGCTGCTTGGGTTAATCTTAATAGTGAACCTAATGGTGTTGTTGTAACTAATTTATTTTGGAGCGGTACTGAGTCTGCGAGTATGGCAGACGCATATTCTGTATCGTATAGTTCTAAAAATACTTATGGATGGCCGGATGCAACGGATGGATTTTTGAAGACTTATTTGGATGATGGAGAGATTGACGGGCACCGTGCTCAACTTACAGTTGCAGGTATTCCTTTTGCTAAATATTCTGTTATTGTTTATTGTGCAACAGATGAACAAAATAAGAAGTTTTCACCTGTGACAGTTAATGGAACAACTTATACAGTTAATGAAGGTGGCGTGACGGTTGAAGGAGCGTCGTCTTTCGGCGCTTCTCGCGGTCTTGTTGCGCAATACGCAACAACGGAGACCGGTAACGCCATTAAAATAGATAATCTTTCAGGTGACCTTACCGTTAATGGCGGTAATGGTCCTGATGGCGCTCGCGGTGGAATCGCGGCAATTCAGATTGTAAAAACATCTGACGGTGTTGCCACTGTTCCTACTATGACAATCGGTGGAGAGGGTAATAGTGAAGTTAATTGGTCTACGGTTGAAAACTGGGCTGACGACAATGTTGCAGATAGCGGTTCAGCGAAAATTATTTTGCAAGGGGACGCCACTTTATCAATAGATCAAGCGATTGATCTTAATTACATTTCTGTTGAAGGTGATTATACGCTTACAGTTAAGAGAACTCTTGAGACAGGAACGACAAGAATTTCCAACCTGGTTGCCCAAAAAAATATTGTGATGGCGACAGATGATATTCAAGTTGAATATTTCGGGTGTCCTGTAAGATA
This sequence comes from Kiritimatiellia bacterium, assembly GCA_045630425.1. Lineage (GTDB taxonomy): Bacteria > Verrucomicrobiota > Kiritimatiellia > RFP12 > UBA1067 > UBA1067. Next base: position 40,399 of record JAZQTB010000066.1, read on the forward strand.
CACAAGCAATGTTAGTGGTCTTCGTTCTTCTATCAGCGGAATTACATATGTTGCCGGAGCAGGATCTTCTGACTCGCATGTTGGGTTGTCGCTGGTTGGCGGTTCGGCTACATTGACAGGCTCTGAACCATTTTACCTTGTTGAATCATATAGTGCTACGGCTACAGATGTTACATTTGATGGCGCGCAAGTGGTATATGGTGGTACATACCAAGACGGAACCACCCGTTCTAATTTTTCATTGGGGACGGCCAACTATGTTATTAAAGGCGACTCTAACGTGAGTGCTCAGAGGATGGTGCTTTCGCAGGGAGCAAATGGGCAAACGTCTGTAATTACAATACAGGATGAATCAGTCGTAAATATTACCGGCGACAATAATGTTGATCGAAATACGGCGAGTATTATGTTCGGTCACTGGAATGGACCTTCTACGTTTAACTTAGAGGGAAATGCTGCGTTTGTCGCATCCTCCGCCGACATCTTGGTTGGACTTACCAGTAATAATCAGACCATAAACATCAATGGCGGAATTTTTACAGCACGCGGTATTAAAGCTTCAACGGGAGCAACAGGAACAAATGTTCTTAACTTTAATGGTGGCGTGCTTAAATTGGGTGAAACCGGTATAACATCATACGGTTCTACTTCTATAAGTGTAAATGTTGGTGGAAATGCAACACTCGAGGCTACTGCTGAAACGTTGCCTGTATCGCAGAGTGTCAATCTGATTGAGAATGCTGCACTTGCGGTAAAGGGTTATGCGAAATTCACAGGTTCCGTCAGTGGCTCTGGTAGTTTCTCTGTTGACGGCGAGGGAAATATACTTGATTTCGGCAATGCCGATATGAATGGTTTTGGTGGTTCTTATTCGGTGCAGAACGGCGCAACTCTTATATTGCCTGCCGGCGCAGAGACCGGAGTTTCTGTTTCTGAAGGATGTACCTTGAAGTTGTCGCTTTCTCAAGAGCAGTTAGCGAAGGGATATTCATCTAAGGCCAATTCACCAGTGTCGTTTATTACGCGTGAAGGTGATGCTGTTACAGACAATGTAAACGGTGGCGTATATGCGCCATTCCCTGTTTGGACTCCTGTTTCTGCTGATTCTTCCTGGTCTGATTCAGCTCTTTGGTCGAGCGGATCTGTTCCCACGACAGGTGATATTGTTATTGATACATCCGCGATGACAGAGTCGATTTCTATTCAAGTTCCATCGGCGTTTGCCTCTGTGATAATACTTGGTAACGAGTTTATTCTTACAAGCGTTGCGTTCGATAATGCGCCATCGTCTGTTTCGGTATTCGGTAAGGTTAAATTACCAGTATCGACGATTAATGCTCTTCAAACGTTAGACATTAAAGAAAATGTAACTCTTGCCGTAGATGTAGCTGAGGGCGAAGTTGCCATTACCAAGCGCATCTCTGGTAATTTCGCATTCGCGAAAACCGGTGCTGGAACTTTGAAACTTGATGCGGAGATTGTTCCTAACGGCGGTACTGTAATTGAAGAAGGCACTCTTAAGTTTGGAACGCACTATCTTGGCGGAGGGGCTTATAACAGTGCCGCTAATGTTCGCGTTAAGGCGGGTGCAATTTTCGATTTCAATGGTAAGGCTGATTCTTGGATGCACGAGATAACTCTTGAAGAGGGATCTGTATTAAAGAATTCGGGCGGTGATATGGGAAATGGAAGCCGTCAATTAGCAGGAATAATTTTGGAAGGTAATGCAACGGTCGAAGCAGTCGGTGACTTTGGCTTGGTTGCAAGCGGTTGGGGAGATACTAAACTTAGATTGAACGGATATTGCTTAACGAAGGTTGGCCCTGGCGATTTCTGGATTACTAAGGTGGTTAATACTACAGCCGGCACATTTAGGGTAAAAGAAGGAACTCTCGCCTGTGTCAGTAAGCCTTCGAATATGGCTGGAATTAAGCTTAGCATTGAAGGTAATGCGACTCTCTCATTAAGTGATAGCCTCTCGGGTCTTGCATCGCTTAAATTCCGCTCGAACGGAAGCGGCAATGGCGTTGGCTTTACTGGGTTGGAGCATCTTAATGCAGCTATCAGACCTGTCATTGATGCGGGACTTATAAATCCGGAATCTCTAAATGTTGGAGATACAGTCACTTTGGTTAATGGTTCTGGACTTACGAATAATTTTGCCGAGGTTTCTGTCGGTGGTCGATTTAATGAGGAATTGACTGAAATTACTGAAGAGGCAGTTGCTGCTACAGTTGGAGCTTTGAAGAACTTCTGGCATTACGATTTCAATGATGGAGTAATGACTAAAGAAGCCGCTAAGGCTGAAGACTCCACTTATGAACTTGATAGATGGGAAGATGTTAATGGCGATGATAAGAGTATATTTACGCGCAATGGAAAGGCTGCGCTTCTTTATCGCAATAGCGACAGTCAAAGATTTTCGGTCTATTGGGATAACAATACCGCCAATAAGACTCCTTTCTACGCGGGAGCTATGACGGCTGTATCAATTATTAAGCCAAAGGCAACAGATAAGAAGATTATTTGGGCTTTGGGAAGTGGTAATTCAGGGGCATTCGTAGCCTTGGTAGTTGATAATGATAATACCATATCCATGATTTCATGGGCGAACAATACATTAACAACATTGGCCTCAGTAAGCGGAATTAAAAACTTGACCAAGTCTTTCCATTTTGTTGCTGTTGAATTTACGCCCGAGGGGACGACTCTTTGGGTTGATGATAAGAAAGTAACAACTGATAAGGTATTCCCAGAGGGTGTTGGTAAGGTAGGTCAGCTCGCTTCAGTTCACGGTAATGTTCCTGGTGGCTGCGGTTATACTCGTCTTGAAAGCGTTGGTTGCTATCTTGACGACTGGACGGTGTATGATGCCGCGCTTACTGATAATGAGCTTAAGGCGCTTCGTTCGCGTTTGACCCCGAGACCGTTCTATATTCGCGTTCGTTGATATCGGCTCGCCGTTATGAATCTCGCGTTCTTTTTTGAAGGTACGGGGATTGACGGCGAGAGCGATATAACGAACGTTACGAGGTTACACAACATCTGCGTCTTGAATGAGGCGCAGATGTTGCATTTGGAGGGCGGGCCGGGGACGCATTTCGGGTCGTATCTGCGCGGGCTGTTAAGAGGGCGCGACTGGACGATAATTTTTCGCGACGCGAAGAGGTTTTTTGAAAAGGCGGTCAAGAAGCTTTCGCCGATTGAGGGGCCGCCAGTAATTTTCGTTTTCGGTTTTTCTCGAGGGGCTTTAATCGCGCGGCATTTTACAGCGTGGTTAGATAAGATCGGATTCGGGGTTCGATATCTCGGGCTTTGGGATACGGTCGATTCGACTCCGGACCTGGAGGTTTTGGAAACGTGTCCTCAAAATGTGGCTTTCGCGCGTCATGCGATCGCGCGTGACGAGAAGCGGCGCTTTTTCAATATTTTGCAGATAAAGGCGAATCCTAAGAATAAGCGTCAGAAAGTCGAGCAGCTCGTATTCCCCGGAGTTCATTCGGATGTCGGCGGACTTTATGAGGATAATCATGTAATCGCCGACGCGTCGCTTTACTGGATCGCGACGGGTGCCGTTGAGGCGGGGCTTTTGATAAAGGACGGCGCGGCGCTCGAGCCGGTTGCGCCGGACGCGAAAATCGTTATTCACGATTCTTCAAAAGACGCGACTAATCTCTGGGGCGCGCTCGACGATGTCCCGCGCGACTTAAGCGGAATAGCGACGTTTATGCCCGTAGGAACGGTTTCCGCGGATTTCAGATGATTCCCGCCGATATGGCGAGCGATGTAGTGGGGAGGGCGGCTGTCCCCAGCCGCCGATATTGCGGCGCGTGAGGACACGCGCCCTCCCATTATTCGCTACTTCATAAAATCAGCGGAAAAACGATTTTTAAAATTTCTTGTTGCAATGCGGTGTCAGGAAGTGTATAATTGTGTCAAGAAATGTCAAAAGTAGGCAAACAGAGTGTCGCGGAGTCGACTCAGGCCGTGTCGGGCGTCTTGGTGGGACGCTTCGATCATGCGCTGGACCCTAAAAAGCGTTTTACCATTCCCCGCGAATGGCGCGCTACGATGGGCGAGCCTGACTACGTGTACGTTATGCCGGACCATAAGGAAGGGTGCCTTAATCTCGTGCCGAGAGCCGAGATGGAGGCCCGTTTGGCGAAGTTACGCGAAAAAGCGCTCTTTGATCCGGCGCTCAATCGCGCTCTTCAGGTCATCGGCGGCAACTCTGAACAGCTTATGCTTGACGTTCAAGGCCGAATCCGCGTCAGCGACAAGCTCCTTCAGTTTGCGAACTTGACGACGACGGTTGCGATGGTGGGTTCGGTGCGTATGATCAAACTCTGGGATCCGAAGGCTCTCGGCGACGCCGCGACGGTCGATCAGGCC
>JAZQTB010000067.1:0-20807 GCA_045630425.1 Kiritimatiellia bacterium
CGGAGATCTTAGGCAGAACGAGACGAATGTCGTAGTCGAGACGAAAGAAACTGTTGCTGCGGAGAATGCGTTTTTCAAGCGCGTTAAGGTGAATCTTACGTTCACCAATCCGAACGCGCGCGTAATGTCGGGCGAGCTTGAGTTCCCGATTCCCGACGGCGCATTCGTGTGCGGCTACGCGCTTGAGATCAACGGCGATATGATTCCCGGTGTCATCTGCGAGAAGGAGAAGGCGCGTGTAGCATTCGAGAACGAAACTCGTAAGCGCGTCGATCCTGGTATCGTCGAGCACGATAAGGGTAATATCTGGCGCACGAGAATATTCCCGCTTAATCCTAAAACGCCGCGCAAAGCCGAGGTTGAATATATCGTCGCTAAAGATGATATGAAGCCATCTAAGATTTATGAGCGCGACGGCGATGAGGAATTTGTCGCGGCTTATTCTGGCGAGGAAAAGAAGTCGCAGTTGATTGCCGATAAGATTTCGTCGTTTAATAAGGGTGTTATTATTTGGGATTCGAGTATGAGCGCGAAGCCATTCGCCGCGAAATGGCGTAAGCGCCTGGAAGCGCTTCCCGAAAATGGTGAGTGGCGTTTAATCGTCTTTAATTATAGCGTTAAGTCATTTGTGAAGGCATTAAATAAAGATAATCTCCTTAAAGAGATTGATGCGCTTGATTATGACGGCGGCACTTTAATTGATGGTGCGATTGAGGAATTAAAAAGGATTGCGGATTCCTCTAGTGCGCTTTTGTTTACCGACGAGATTGATACGATGGGGCTTACGGCACCGAAGCATGAAGATATGGCCAATATAACGGTCGCATCGCGTGATGATGCGCCAGAGTGCCCGATCGAGGTAAGGAAACTTGGCGTCGACGAGAAGATACCTGACGGCGCAATTGTTAATAATGGAACATTACTCGCAACCGTCTGGGCTAAGCGCCGTATGAGCGATCTTGCCAATCAGGCCGATAGCCGCAAAGATGAGTTTCTTAAACTCGCCAGAAAGTATTCAGTCGCGGGGCCCAATCATTCGCTTATCGTTTTAGAGACATTGGAGCAATATTTAGAGCATGATATCGAGCCGAACGAAAGTATGAATTTCTACGGCGAATGGAAAAAGCGCCGCGCAGCACAGGACGATCCTATTGCCGCAAAAAAGGCGAAGGCCGATCATGAAAAGAATCTTCTTACATATTGGGAAGAGCGCGTAAAGTGGTGGAATAATCCCAAGCCCCCCAAGCGCACTCCAAAGAGCGGAGTTTTTGGTGATGCGGGAGTTGCTAGCGTTCAGAATGACGCGGTTGAAGCGGAAGAACCAGAACCTCCGGCCGAAACGCCGTCTGTGCGTTCGTCCGTTCAAGCAAGGGCGTACGGTGGTAATGTTCGTTTAAGGAGTATGCAGGGATCAAGAACTCCATCTTCTGTATGTGCGGAAAGAGTGTCATTTCCTTGGCGTACAGGAAAGACCGGGACGGCACATGATTATGCGAAGTCTCCCGCTCCTACTGTCTCGCTCAAGGCGTGGGACCCCAAAACGCCGTATCTCGAATCGCTGAAGTCCGCCCCAGATAGAGATGCTGCGTACAAGGCGTATTTGAAGGAGCGCGAGAAGTACGGTCAGTCACCTGCGTTTTATCTTGATTGCGCGGGATGGTTCTATAAGGCGAAAGATAAGATGATCGCAGACAAGATCATTTCGAATCTTGCCGAGTTCAAGCTTGAAGACGCAGCGCTTTGGCGCTCGATGGGCTGGCGCGCGCGAGAGGCGCACAGTTACGAGCTTTCGATTCTCGCATTTCGCAAGGTGCTTAAATTGCGCGGCGAAGAGGCGCAGGCGAGGCGCGATCTCGCGCTTGTTTTAGCGGAATATGGTAAGATGCTTAAGGATTTAAGTTCAAATTCGCGAGCATGTCATTGTTATCTTGAAGAGGCGATGAAACTTTTTGCGGACGCGGCGTTTAATGTCCGCGCCCGTAAGAGCGGTAGACGCAGTAATGACTTCCAGGTTTCGGTTATTGCGCTTGAAGAATTGAACGGCTTAATCTCGTGGGTTGAGTCTGCAAAGTGGCATTTAGATCAGAAGCCTAAAGTACCTGAGTTTGACGCGGCGTATCGTCGCGATCTTCCGGTTAAGCTTAGAATTGTTATGAGCTGGGATGTCGATCAGACCGATATTGATATTCATGTTCTCGAGCCGAACGGAGAGGAGGCGTACTATGGTCATCGTCGCACATCCGAAGGCGGATTTGTCTCTGAAGATGTTACGACGGGCTACGGTCCTGAAGAGTATCTTAAGAAGGACTTGGAGCGCGGCGTTTACAAAATCTGCTCTAATTACTTCGCCTCTCACCAGACTTCGCTTACGGGGGCTGCGACGATAACGGTTTGTGTGTACACCGATTGGGGAACGAAGGACGAGAAGTTTGAACTCATCACATTCCGCCTCGACAAGCCTAAAAAGAAACTTCTTATCGGCGAGGTGAAGCTGTAGGCGAGGCGGGCCTTAAATCCGCTTAGAGATGTTTTCGGCGAGATTTTTCGTAATCCTGAAAATGTGCGGCACCAGTTTCGGGTCGAGCGTCCGCTCTAAAAACGGAACGACTTCGTGACGGATTCTGTTGCGCTCTATCGAAGTGTCGTCGTTAGAGGCGTCTTCGCGCCACTCTTCGCCGAATCTGATGAGATAGTTCTTTAACTCGATGTCTCGGCATCCGAGAAGGGGGCGTACGAATCGGATGGCTCCGACCTGGCTTTTCTCCTTGATGCCCGAAAGACCTTCCGCCCCCGATGCGCGCCTAATGCGCATCAGGAAAGTTTCGGCGACGTCGTCCATGTGGTGTCCCGTCGCGATCGCGTCGAGTTTAAGAAGCCGGGTCTGCTGCTCGAAGAACGCGAGCCTTACGCGCCTGGCCGCCATTTCGAGGGATTCGCCTTTTTCGCGCTCCACCTTCGCATGGCGTCCTTTAAACGGGACGCCTAAGCGTTCGGCGAGATTCTTGACGAATCTGTATTCCTCTTTCGATTCCTTTCTGAGCCCATGGTCGACGTGAAGGATTACGAATCTTTTTGCGGCGTTTTTCTTTTTCCCGCCTTTCGTCAAAAGAAAGGCGAGCGCCACCGAGTCTGAGCCGCCGGAGACGGCCAGACCGATGCGGCCTGAAGGAAGGATGGATCTGTTGATTTTCACGACGTTTTTTCGGATCCCGTAAATTCCGGCATCGTCACCGCCGCAGAACTGTTTACGCCGCTTCTCCCGAACACCTTTGCAAAGGTGAGGAAAATTATTTTAGCGTCGAGCAGAAGCGATCTGTTGTCGACATACCACACGTCAAGTTCGAACTTTCTCTCCCAGGATATCGCGTTGCGCCCGTTGACCTGCGCCCAGCCGGTTATCCCCGGACGCACCTCGTGGCGTCGGGACTGGAAAGGGGTGTAGCGCGGCAGGTATTTCGCGGGCAGCGGCCGCGGGCCCACGAGAGACATTTTCCCTGAAAGGACGTGCCAAAGCTGCGGCAGTTCATCTAAAGACGTCGATCGCAGGAATCCGCCGAATCCGGTCGTTCGTTCGATGTCGGAGCCTTCGCCGTCGCGCATGGTGCGGAACTTCATAAAACTGAACGGCTTTCCGCCCTTGCCCGCGCGCTCGTGGATGAAGTGCACGGGCCTTCCCATGAACATCGCCGTCGCGCACGCGATCAGCGCGTACAGGCATATCCAGACCGGCATCGCGGCCGCAACGAGAAGAATGTCGAGAAGCCGCTTCACTGGTTGAGTTTCATTGACGAGACATATCCGGTCAGTCTGGGCTTGAATTTTATCCCGCGCTCGACGTCGCGGCTCATCGTGTAGACATCGTTCCACGAGGGGACGCGCCCGTTGCGGTCCTTGACGAGCATCGCCTCGAGCATCTGGCAGAATCCCTCGGAGAGCTGAGGGCGGTAGACGCGCGGGTCCTTGGACTGCGAAAGTTCATCGCAGTGGGCTTTCATCATCTCTTCGGCCGTCTTCCCGGGGAAGAGCATTCTGCCGGTGGCGAGATGGTAGAGGGTCGCTCCGAGCGAGTATATGTCGGCGCGGCAGTCAAGTTCGATGTCGCCGTAAATCTGTTCCGGCGAGATGTAGGACGGCGTGCCCATCACGTGGTCGGGAATATTCTGAAGTCCGTCTTTTAGAAAACGGTACGTGTAGCACAGTCCGAGATCGGTGAGCTTTATCATGCCGTCGGAGTTGACCATGATGTTGTCGGGCTTTATGTCGCAGTGGACCACGCCGTGGTTGTTCCACGCGTAGTCGAGCGCCAGAGCCACCGACTGGCAGATCAAATGGCAGTCCACCTCGATAAGATGCTGCTTGCGCTGCAGAAGGGCTCCGAAATTGTAGCCGTCGACATATTCCATGACGTAGTACCAGAACGCGTCCGTTTTACGCAGTTCATAGCTTTTCACGATGCCGTCGTGATCGATTTCGGCCATTGTCTTCTGTTCGGCCTTGAACTGCTCGAGGTCCTGCTCGTTAGCGGTGAATTCGCGGTTGAGAATCTTCACCGCCACGATTTCGTTGCGGTTCAGATCCATCGCTTTCCAGATGCTGGACATGCCCCCCTCGCCTATCTTGTTGATGAGGCGGATGTCGGGCAGCTGTATCTCTATGGGGTTGCTGATCATTTTCTGAAATTCATTTCGTGCCCAGCCCGTTGCATTTTTTGCACGCATGGGCGCGTCTGCCGTTGCATTCAGGACATCTTATGACGCCTATGCCGCGGCATTCGAGGCAGAGCTGGACGTTGATGTCCGTTCTTTTTCTGGTGATTCTTCTCGATGATCCGGATCTGCCGCAGTTTCTCGAAAGTCCCCCGCCCGAAGACGTTTTCGTGTACGAGGATTCCGTTTTCACGACAGACCATCCCGATTTGCAGTCGTCGTTGGGGCATTGGACGTGGCCGTGCCCGTCGCATTCCTTGCAGGGGGAGATGCCGAGATAGTGGCACGCTCTGCAAGGTTCGCCGTAAGCTTCTTTTATGAGTTTTTCGGTTTTGCGGTCAAGCCTGTCGTATGTTTCTTTCGGGATGAACGCTTCGCCGACGGGAACATCGCCCTTCGCCTGATGGTCCGCCTCGAATTTCGTGCGGTCCCGCGCGACGAGGAGCTTAAGTTCGGCGGGGTCGCGGAAAGCCTCGATGAATTTCTGCCCGCCGCAGAGCGGGCATTTCTGCCTGATCTTTTTCGGGCTGTCGAGGCGGTAAGCCGTAAACTGGCCGAAATCCTTCTCCTCGATGACGACTGTTCCCGACCCTCTGCAGGCGCGGCATTTCTCTCGATGGACGATCTCCGGCTTTTCGCACTTTATCTCCTTCTCGTCCCACGAAGGCGGCGGATTGACGATGTTGTTCACCGCCGTGTTTTTCGCTTCGAAAAAAGGCAGAAATGATATGGCGAGAATAAAAGACGCCGGCGTCATTTTTCAATCCTCCATTCGTTGAGTTTTCTGTGAAGTGTCCGTCTTGAAATTCCGAGTTTTCCGGCGGCCCTGGTCTTGTTCCATGCGCACTCCTCGAGCGCTTTTAAAATGGCCGTTTTCTCGGCGTCGGCGAGGGACGTGCGCGGCTCCGCCTCGCGGGCGGGCGCCACTGCGTCTGAGACCGCGGCGGGCGGCGCGGATGACGGAGCGGCGAGCGCCGTCGCGCCGGCTGCGAGGATCTCGTCGGGTATGTCTCCGACGGTCAGCCGCGCGCCGTCGGAGAGGACGACCATCCGCTCGATGACGTTTCTCAGCTGGCGCACGTTCCCCGGCCAGGAATATGATTCGAGAATTTTTACGGCCGCCGCGTCGATCCCTTTTATCGCGATGTCGTTTTTCCCGGCGAACTCCTTTATGAAGCGCGAGACGAGAAGGGCTATGTCGCCCGGCCTGTCCCTGAGCGCCGGCAGGCGGATATCGATGACGTTGAGACGGTAGTAAAGGTCTTCGCGGAATTTGCCCGCCCTGACATACTCCGCAAGATCGCGGTTAGTCGCCGCGACGAGCCTGAAGTCGACTTTTACGTCGTCGTTGCCGCCGACGCGCTGGAGCGTGCGCGATTCGAGGACGCGCAGGAGTTTCACCTGGGTGGCGAGATCGATTTCGGTGATCTCGTCGAGGAACAGCGTGCCGCCCGACGCCGCTTCGAATTTTCCGATCTTCAGTTTTTCTGCGCCGGTGAACGCGCCTTTTTCGTGGCCGAAAAGTTCCGATTCGATGAGCGTCGGCGAAAGGGCCGCGCATTCGACGGCCACGAACGGGCCTCCGGCGCGCGGTGAAAGGTCGTGCAGAGCCTTCGCCACCAGTTCCTTGCCCGTGCCGGAAGGACCTTCTATCAGCACGCTCGCGTTTGCTTTCGCGCTCTGGCGGATGAGCTTATAGATGCGTTCCATCGCGGGCGAATCGCCCGTGAAGGTGTCGATGCCTTTGCGGATGTCGATTTCGCGCTGCAGCTCCTCGACCTTCCGGGAAAGCGCGTTTTTTTCGATCGCTTTCGCCACGCGCTGCTCCATCTGGGCGATGTCGGTGATGGGCTTTGTGAGAAAGTCGTCGGCGCCGTCCTTCATCGCCGCGACGGCGAGTTCGATTTCGCCGAACGCCGTCACGAGAATGCACGCGACGGACGGATGGTTCTCTTTTGTTTTTTTTATGAGTTCCACGCCGTTTTTGCCGGGCATCTTGTAATCCGTGATGAGAAGGGCGATGTCGGGATTCCTGTCGAGAGCGTCCATCGCAAGCTCCGCGTCGGGCGCGAGCAGGCACTCGTAAGAGGCAGAGAGGATTCTGGCCATAACCTCGCGGGTCGGCTTTTCGTCATCGACTATAAGAATCTTTCGGTTATCCATACTGAATGATACAAATTTAAGCTCTTTACATTATATCAAAAAACCGCTTATCGATGTGGGATTTACGTGCATAAAATGGTATAATACCGGTGCTGAAGGTTGTGCGGTGCGACGCGCAGCCGCGCATCCTCACTAACAAAGGGAGTAAAAAATGAAAATCAAAAAACTCAAAGGCCTTATCGCGGCCGCTCACACGGCGTTCAACGACGACGGCAGCGTTAATTACGACGTCATCCCCAAGCAGGCTCAAATGCTTATCAGGCAGAATGTTACGGGCGTCTATGTAAGCGGAACGACGGGCGAGGGCGTTCACTGCTCCACCGAGGAGCGCAAGAAAGTCTTTGAGGCCTGGACAAAAGCCGCGAAGGGCAAACTCTATCTTATCGCCCATGTCGGTTCTCTGTCGCTTCCCGACACACAGGAACTCGCCCGCTACGCCCAGGAGATCGGTATGGACGCCACATCGATCGTGCCGCCGTGTTTCTTCCGTCCCGGTTCGATCCAGGGTCTTGTCGATTACATCAACGAGGCTCTCAAGTACGCCGACAAGATTCCGTTCTACTATTACCACACTTCGATGAGCGGAGTCACTTTCGATATGGAGGCTTTCCTGAATGCGGCCGACGGCAAGATCAAGAATCTCGCCGGCATCAAGTTCAACTATCCCGATCTTTATATGTATCAGCGCTGCCTTAAGGCCTGCGGAGGCAAATACGATATCACATGGGGTATCGACGAATGGTTTGCCGGTGCGGTCGCGCTCGGCGCGGAATCCGCCATCGGCTCCACGTACAACTATTCGGCCGGCATCTACTATAAGATTTGGGACGCCGTAAAGAAAGGCGATCTCAAAACTTCCCAGAAGCTTATGAAGAAGGTGTGCGATATCGTCGACATTCTCGTCGAGTTCGGCGGCGTCGCCGCGGGCAAGGCGATGTGCGCCGTTCACGGCGTCGATCTTGGTACGGTCCGCGTTCCGCTGAAGCCCCTTACGAAGGAGCAGAAGGCCGGGATCGTCAGCCGTCTTAAAAAGATCGGGTATAAGTGATTAGGGGTTAGTGGTTAGGGGTTAGGGGTTAGTCGTTAGTGGTTAGTGATTAGTCGTTAGTGATTAGTGATTAACTGACGACTAACGACTATCGACTAACGACTAACGACTGATAGTAAAAAAGGATACTGAAATGAAAAGCGCATATTGGCAGAAATGGAATAAACTTTACAGGCAGGAGCTTATCGAGAATATTATGCCGTTTTGGCTGAAACACGGTCTTGATAAGAAACATGGCGGAGTTTATACGTGTCTTGACCGGGACGGCTCTTTAATGGATACGACGAAGAGCGTCTGGTTTCAGGGCCGTTTCGGCTGGATGTGCGCTTACGCCTACAATCACGTAAAGAAAGACAAAAAGTGGCTCGCCGCGTCGTTGAGCTGCTGCGAATTTCTCGAGAAATACTGCTTCGACAAGGACGGTCGCGCGTTTTTCGAGATTATGGAAGACGGAGTCGGTTTGAGAAAGCGCCGCTACGTTTTCTCTGAGTGTTTCGCGGCGATCGCGTACGCGGAGTACGCGCTTGCGAGCGGCGACAGGGCTTGGGCCGAAAAGGCGGTCGAACTTTTCAAGCGGATACGGAAATTTGTCGCGGGCGGTAAAAAGTGGATGCCGTCGAAGTATACCGACGCGCTCAAGGCCCAGGGCCATTCGCTTACGATGATTCTCATCAACGTGGCGAACGTGCTGAAGCAGGTCTCCGACGATCCCGTGTTCGATGAACAGATTACCGAATCCATCGATCTTCTCGAGAAATATTTTATCCATCCGGAGTTCAAGGCGCTCCTTGAGACGGTGGGACCGAACGGCGAATTCATCGATACGCTTTCCGGGCGCGTGATCAACCCCGGACACTGCATCGAAACGAGCTGGTTCCTGATGGACGTCGCCGTCGACCGCGAAGACCCCGAGCTTCTCAGGACGGCCCTCAAGATTCTCGACTGGTCGTGGGACTGGGGCTGGGACAAGAAATACGGCGGAATCATCTCGTTCAAGGACTGCCGCAATCTGCCTCCTCAATGCTATGAGCAGGACATGAAGTTCTGGTGGCCTCAGTGCGAGACGATCATCGCGACCGCCTACGCCTATAGGCTTACCGGCGACAAGAAATATTTTGATCGGCATAAACTCGCGTCCGAGTGGGCATGGAAGCACCTCAAGGATAAAAAGCATCCCGAATGGTACGGCTATCTGCACCGCGACGGGACGGTGGCCCAGCCGGCGAAGGGCAATATTTTCAAAGGTCCGTTCCATATTCCGCGCATGCTCGTAAAGACATGGGAGCTTACGCGGGAAATTTAACCGCCGACGGGAATTTTGGCGGTTGCGCGGAGCGGAGGTAAAAGATATAATATTAGCGATGATTTCGAAACTCAGATCTGTCCTGTATAGGCTTTTTTCTCCGGCGCTCGCGGCGGCGGCGTTGACGGGCTGTTTTTCGATTGAAGCGGGCCGTCTCGAAACTACCGGGGAGGAGCACGTCCTTGCGTCCAATTACGGATGGTATCTTTTTCATTTCATTCCGCTGGCCTGCGGCAATGCCGATTCCGGCGGGCTTCTGCCGTGGGTCATATTCCGCAACGACGTCACGATGGACAAGATTCAGAAGCGTTTTCTCGACTATGCCCGGAAAGATAAGAACGGGGGGGAGATGGTGAATCTTTCGTATCGCACCCAGGAATCGGTTCTGTTCGAGATACCCGGTTCCAACATTCCGATTCCGCTGCCTTATATCATATCGTATAAGGAGATTCAGCTCAGCGGCGTTTTGGTACCTGATCAGGAGTCGTCGAAATGAAGAGGGTGTTGCTGACGCTTTTCCTGTCCGGTTTGCTCGCGGGCTGCGCGACGGTTGAATTCAGCGGCGTCGGCGGCCGCAGAATGGTCGTCGTATCGAATTCCAGCTGGTATCTCTTCAATCTGATTCCCATAGCGTCCGGCAACCCCGAAAAAGTGAACAGGGCTTCCTGCGTTCTTTTTTCCGAGACGGCGACATTGGACAACAATCTCAAAATGCTTGACGGAGTCGCCAGGCGGTCCGGCGCTAAGACCGTAAAGTCGTTGAAAAGTTTCTGGAACGACGAAAGCGTTTTTGTAATATTGATGAAACGTCATGTGATCCACACCAGCGCCGAACTGGTATATGAAGACGGCGCCGAAAAAAAAGACAGCGATGAGAATAACGAGAGCGACAGCAGAACTTGAAGCGTACACGCCTGGCGAACAGCCCAGGTCGAAGTCGGCGGTAAAGCTCAATACGAACGAGAATCCGTATCCTCCTTCGCCGAAATGCGCGAAGGCGCTGAGGGATTTCGATCTCGACAGGTTGAGGCGTTATCCCGATCCTGTTTTTATGGAGCTGCGCGAGGCTGTCGCGGCGCTCAACGGGACTAAGGCCGAGAACGTTTTCGTCGGTAACGGTTCAGACGAGATTCTTACTCTCGCCGCCCGCGCGTTCGTCGAGAACGACGAGTCGATAGCCTCTCTCGATCCCAGCTATTCGCTTTACAAAACTCTCGCGGCGATCCGCGACGTAAAATGGGCGGGGTCTTCCGTCGATTCCGCGAAGATCGACATTCCCGATAATGCGTCGCTTTTCCTTTGGACAAATCCCAACGCGCCGACCGGAGGCTTTGCCGCTCCCAAGAAAATATCCGCCTTCGCCAAAAAGTTTGAAGGCGTCGTGATCGTCGACGAGGCGTATGCCGATTTCGCTAAGGAAAACTGCATGAAGCTGGCGACAACCCCCGGGAATGACAACATCATCGTGATGCGCACCTTCTCGAAGAGTTATTCGCTTGCCGGACTGCGCGTCGGGTATTGCGTAGGGCCGGCCGATCTGATAGAGGCGCTCTACAAGATAAAGGATTCGTACAATGTGGACGCCGTGGCCCAGGCTGTCGCTCTCGCCGCTCTTAAAGACCGCGCCTATCACGCGAAGACGGTGAGGAAGGTCGTCGCGACGCGGGAGGCGTTTACGGCGGAGCTTGAAAAACTCGGATGGGACGTGCTCCCGAGCGAGGCGAACTTCGTTTTCGCGCGCCCCGCCCGGATGCCCGCGGCGGAGGTTTTCGCCGCGCTGCGCGAGCGCGATATTTTCGTGCGCTATTTCGCGGGGCCGCTTACGGGCGACAGGCTCCGCATCACCGTCGGAACGTCCGCCGAGATGAAAAAACTTCTTTCGGCGCTGAAGAAATTAAAAGCCTGATTAAGGAACGGTTATGAGCTATTATCTGATAATACTGGTAGGTGCGGTTCTCGTGAACAACTTCGTGTTGAGCCGCTTTCTCGGGTGCTGCCCGTTTCTGGGCGTCTCCAAGAAGATGGATACCGCCTTAGGCATGTCGGGCGCTGTCGTCTTTGTCATGACGGTCGCCTCCGCCGTCACGTGGTGTCTCGATCATTGGCTTTTAAAGCCGAACGGCCTCGATTATATCCATACGCTCGCGTTTATTCTCGTGATCGCCTCGCTCGTTCAGTTCATCGATATCGCGATGAAGCGTTTTCTGCCGCCGCTGCATGCGGCGCTCGGAATCTTTCTTCCTCTTATCACGACGAACTGCGCGGTTCTCGGCGCCGCCGAAATCAACTGCAAGCAGGGTTCGGGCTTCGGCGAATCGGTGTTCTTCTCCTTCGCCGCGGCGCTCGGCTTCGGCTTCGCGCTTGTGATTTTCTCCGGTATGCGCGAAAAACTCGAGCACGCGGATCCCCCGCGCTGCTTCCGCGGCATCGCGCTCGCGCTTGTCACGGGCGGTCTTCTTTCACTCGCGTTCATGGGCTTTTCCGGACTCGTGAAACTTCCCTATTAAGTTCTTTCATCGAGGATTTCAAAATGTTGACAGCAGTTGTATGCATCGCGTCCATAGGTCTCGTAGCGGCGGTTTCGCTCGCCCTCGCAGATAAATATCTGAGCGTCCGCGAAGATCCCCGGATCGGCATGATTACCGCCGCGCTGCCCGGCGCCAACTGCGGCGGGTGCGGCTTTCCCGGGTGCGACGGTTACGCCCGCGCTCTTGTCGCGGGTACGGCTCCCGTCGGAGCGTGCGCCGCGATAACGTCCGACGGAGCGGCTGAAATTTCGAACATTCTCGGAGTCGACGCCTCCGCCACCGAAAGGCGCGTCGCCGTCGTCAAGTGCTGCGGAACGCGCTCCGAGGCGATTCGCGTCGGCGACTACAACGGAATCTGCGACTGCAGCGTCGCGGCGGCGACAGCCGGCGGCGACAAGGGCTGCACTTACGGCTGCCTCGGTTACGGCGCCTGCGCGAACGTGTGCCCCAAGTCCGCGATCACGATCGTCGACGGACTGGCGAAGGTGGATAAGCGCCTTTGTATCGGTTGCGGCAAGTGCGTCTCCGTCTGTCCGAAGAGGGTGATCGCGCTCGTTCCCGCTTCCGCAACGATGCACGTTCTTTGCAACAATCCGGAGAAGGGGCCTCAGGTCCGCAAGGTCTGCGGTGTCGGCTGCATAGGCTGCCGGCTCTGCGAGAAGAATTCAGGAGGCAAAGAAGCTGGTCACTTCACCTTCAACGGATTTTTGGCGTGCGTCAATTATTCGAATCCTCCGAGCGATTCCCAGATCGCCGCGAAATGTCCCGCGAAGTGCATCGCGGAGGATGCTCATTTCGAGAGCGGCGTTTAATCTTTAAACGTCCTTGATTGCGCGATCGCCAACGGGATAAGCGTTTCGGCGATTAAGAAAAGGTGAAGGTGAAGAGAGGAGTTAAGTTTATAAACTCCGATGGTTGTTCAAAGGCCTCCGCTAACGCTCCGGCTAAACGCTTCGCACACTCCAACCGATATACTATTACTACTCTATTGTTTTATTTTCTATCTGGGGTTACACCCCAGACCCAATGCCGAAGGCATATATAAAAAACAAGTAGGAGTATAGCTTACGGATAAGCGGTTATAAAGCGCGAAGCCCACAAAGCGAAACGTTAGTGAAGCTCATCGGAACCTATCGGAGTTTATAAAAACTAAATGATGACGCTGAGAAACTTTCTCGCGTTCATCATCTGAAGCACCTGCTTTTACCTTCACCTCTTTACCCTTTACTCTTTACTCATCTCTCATCTCCCATATCTCATCTCTCTTCTCTCTTTACTCTTTACTCTTTTCCCTTCACTCCTCTCTCCTCTTGCGCACTTGATTGCGTCCTTTTTGCGAACATGATACAATAGAGCGCATGGAAACGGTGTTGTATTTTCAGTCGCAGACCAAGGTGAACGCCGCCGAAAAGCTCAGCGGCGTGCAGGATGTGGCGGCGAAATGCGGATGGTTCGTGCAGATCGTTCCCAAGTGTCCGTCAGCGAAACTGCTCAGGGCGCTTGAGGACTTCTGGCATCCAGTCGGGGCGATAGTCGAATGTGGCGGTACGGCGGCGACGGTCTCGCCGGCGATGTTCGGCGATTTGCCTGTCGTATTCTTCGACCATGATCCATCGTGTCTGCCGAAGAACGCGTTCTGCGTGACGCACGACTCTGCCGCCACGGCGCAGATGGCGGCGCGCGAGTTGATGAAGTCCGGCGCGACCTCGTTCGCGTACGTGCCGCATCCGAAGCGGAGATTCTGGTGTGAAGAGCGTGAACGCGGATTCGTGTCGGCGCTTTCGCTGAATGGGCGCGGCTGCCGCGTGTTTTCGGGGCGCGGATCCTCGGCCAATCCGACGCGCTATCAGCGCGAGCTCAGGGAGTTTGTGTCCGAGCTGCCGAAGCCGTGTGCGCTTTTTGCGGCGAATGACGCCGTGGCGTCCGAGGTTTTGGCCGCAGCGCTTTTTGCGGACGTGAAGGTTCCGGACGATTTAGCGGTGATCGGGGTGGATGATGCTCATGATATCTGCGAGCATGCCAAGCCGACACTCAGTTCCGTTAAGCCCGACTTCCGCCGGGGCGGCGAACTCGCCGCGATTCTGCTTGCCGCGCAGATCAGGGACAAGGAGGGATTTCGCGGCTCTCGCCGCAGGACATTTGGTCCGCTCATGGTAGTGCCGCGCGCTTCCACCCGCATGCTTGGATTGCGTGATGCCGCCGTTTCGGAGGCGATAGACTTCATTCGCCGCGAGGCTTGCTCCGGACTTACGGCTGCGCGGGTGCTGGGGCGTTTTCCATGTTCGCGGCGATATGCCGAGATGCGTTTCAAGAAGGCGACCGGGCATTCGATTCTAGACGAGATCCACGCCGTGCGGCTTGCGCGCGCTAAGGAACTTCTCCTTGATGGAAATATGCCGCTGAAGGCAATATCGGACTTCTGCGGCTTTGAAAACCCCAATTCGCTCAGGAAGTTCTTTAGAGCGCAGACCGGCAAGACGATGACCGAATGGCGCGAAAGCATATAGCTTACTTTCAAATTCTTTACTTCGTATTAGGTGTGTTTATTTTTGCGCAAATGGGATGCGTATGACTACTGTGATTTGATATAATTTGGATACAGAATAAAAAGTTGGTGTGTTGGTTTGCGGCACAATGTTCAATGAAAGGAAAATTAATATGAATCGTTTTGAAGGGAAAGTCGTCCTTGTAACTGGGGGCAACCGCAATACCGGGCTCGACCTGGTGGAGCGGTTTGCTCGCGAGGGTGCAAAGGTGTATATGTGCGGTTTAACTGCAGAGTCGACCGCAGAAGGCGCGGCGAAGCTTGAACAGCGTGGGGTAGAAGGGGTTGTTTCGGTGCCGTGCGACATATCGGATGCGGCGCAGGTGACGGCGCTTTTCGATACGATCGAGCGCGAGTCGGGACGGCTCGATATTCTTGTGAACAATGCCGCAAATCAGGGGCTGGGACATGGTGGGCCTCTTGAGATGGATCCGGCGATGTTCTTTGATGTGTTTAAGACGAATGTCGTCGGCGGTTTTCAGGTGACGCAGGAGGCGTGTAACCGCTTTTTCATGAAGCAGGAGTCCCGCGGGTCGGTGGTGTTCCTCTCGTCGAACACCGCAAAGCGCGCGATCCGCAACCGTACCGCGTACTGTTCGTCAAAGGGCGCGATCAACTCGATGGTACGGGCGCTTGCGCTCGATCTTGCGCCGCTTGGAATACGCGTTAACTGCTGCGCCCCGGGCTACATATATACTGACAGATGGGATGTTCTCGATCCGGAGAAGGCTGCCCGCCGCCGCCTTAACTGTCCGTTGCGCCACGAGGCGAAAGGATCTGACATCGCTGGCGTGGTGGCGTTTCTCGCCTCCGACGATTCGGCCAATATGACAGGCGAGATCGTTACGTGCGATGCGGGATGCTCGTGCCAGCACATGCCGGAGGATGTGGATGTTTGAGAGATGAGTGAAGAGTGAAGAGTGAAGCGTAAAGAGTAAAGAGAAAAGGGTAAAGGGTTAAGAGAAAAGGGTAAAGAGGGATGAGAAAAGGGTAAAGGGTTAAGAGAAAAGGGTAAAGAGTAAAGAGAAAAGAGTAAGGAGATAAGATGAAAATAACAGGCATTAAGACTTTTGTGATAGATTGCTTCCGGACAAACTGGGTGTTCGTGAAGGTCGCTACGGATGAAGGCATTCACGGAATCGGTGAAGGTACGCTCGAATACAAGGAGAACGCGCTCGCTGGTGCCGTCGCTGATCTTGAACACGCGCTTCTTGGAAAGGATCCGTTCGATACTGAATGGATCTGGCATGAGAATTACCGCGATGCTTATTGGCGCGGCGGTCCCGTTCTTATGAGCGCTCTTTCAGCCGTGGATATGGCGTTGTGGGATATTAAGGGCAAGGCGTTGGGAATGCCTGTGTGGAAGCTTCTTGGCGGCAAGTGCCGAGAATGCGTACCTTGCTACGCGAATTGCTGGTTCGCAGGGGCGAAAGAGCCGGAGGAATTCGCGGCAAAGGCCACGGCGGCGGTTGAAATCGGATTTAAGGGTCTTAAATGGGATCCTTTCGGAAAGAACTACCGTCAGCTTCCGCCTGAGGATTTCAAAAAGGCGTTGAAATGCGTTGAGAAGGTCAAGGCGGCAACTGAAGGCAAAGCCGAAATCCTTATCGAATGTCATGGGCGGTTTGATCTTCCCACGGCGCTTCGCGTCTGCAATGCGCTTGAAGAATTTGATCCATATTGGGTAGAAGAGCCGATTATTCCAGACACGATGCGGGCACTTGCCGATCTGCGCTCGCGTGTGCGCGTGCCAATTGCCTGCGGAGAAAGGCTTTATTCCACGCAGCAGATAATGGATGCCATCGAACTTCGCTCATGCGATTATCTCCAGCCGGATTCGTCGCATGCGGGCGGCATTACCGAAATGAAGAAGATCGCGGGCATCTGCGACGCGCATCATATTCCTTTCTGCGCCCACAATCCGTCGGGTCCTGTCGCTAACGCCGTGACGCTCGCGTTGGGTGTGTCGACTCCCGGCTACTGTATCCACGAGACGCTCTTTGACGATGTGCCGTGGCGAAAGGATGTTGTCGATGAGGATGTGCGCTTTGTGGACGGATTCATGTATCCGTCGGATCGCCCTGGGCTTGGCATAGAACTGAACGAAGAGGCCGCCGCAGCACACGCGAAGCAGGATCATTGGCTCAGGCACTATGTCGGTACGCTCACGAACGTGCGCCCGCCGGACAGCGTGAAGTATTATCACGGGTAGCTCATCACCCCTGCTAGGGCATCGCCTTCGGCGACTCCTCCCTTCGGTCGTCGGGGGATGCCCCATCACCCTTCACTCTTCTCTCTTTTCCCTTTACCCTTTACTCATCTCCCATCTCCCCTGTAAAAGGTTTTTGCTCAAAATGTGATATCTATTTGCTTGATTTTTTATAGTTGTATCATTAAGAAAATGGTAAACTTGTAACACCATAAAATATAAATAGATTTGCCTGTTATGAATATCAATAAAATCAATCCTGCGACTCTCAAAATAACCGATATGCGCTTCGCCGATATTGACGGGGCGCCTAAACGTTGTACGCTTTTAAAGCTTTACACGAATCAGGGGATCGTCGGCTACGGCGAAGTGCGTGACGCTTCGAGCCGCACGTATGCGGCGATGCTGAAAAGCCGTATCCTCGGCGAGAATCCCTGCAATGTAGAGAAGATTTTCCGTCGTATTAAGCAGTTCGGCGGCGATTCGCGCCAAGCGGGCGGCGTTTGCGCGGTTGAGTTGGCGTGTTGGGATATTTGCGGCAAGGCGTGGGGTGTTCCCGTCTGGCAGCTTCTCGGCGGAAAGTGGCGCGACGAGATCCGCTGCTATTGCGATACCGACTCCGAAGGCGGCGGGCGCGATATGGGCCTGGCGCTTAAAGAGCGCATGAAAATGGGCTTTACGTTCCTCAAGATGGATCTTGGCATTGAGCTTTTGATGAACGTCAAGGACGCACTTATCGCGCCTCTCGGTTATCTTGAGTATATGCGCAAGATGAAGAATGTTGTCCAGACTCCGCACGGTTCAATTGATCCTCGCGTGATGCGCGGCGAAGCTTTTGAACTTTTTACGACGGCGCACGGCCACACGGGTATTCATATTACTGAAAAGGGGCTTGATTATCTTGAGAAGTATATGGCTGACGTGCGCGAAGTAATCGGCTGGGAAGTTCCTATCGCCATCGACCACCTCGGCCATATTCCTTATGAGGACGCCGTTCAGCTTTTGCGCCGCCTTGAGAGATACCACCTTTCCTGGGCGGAGGATGTTTTGCCCTGGCGTAATACCGAGCAGTGGAAGCAGCTTCATGCCGCTACGACAACACCTCTCGGCACAGGTGAAGATATCTATCTTAAAGAGGATTTCAAACCGCTTTTGGAGTCTCATGCGCTCGCGGTTGTCCATCCCGATCTTCTCACGGCGGGTGGAATTATGGAGACGAAGAAGATCGGCGATATGGCCGAGGATTACGGCGTTCAGATGAATATTCATATGGCCGAATCCCCGATCGCCTGTATGGCTGCCGTTCATGTGGCTGCAGCGACGCGGAACTTTATGGCGCTTGAGCTCCACAGCGTGGACGTTCCCTGGTGGGGCGATCTTGTAAAGCCCGCTCTCCGCTATGACGGCGGCTTTATTGAGGTTCCGAACAAGCCCGGTCTCGGTATTGATGAGCTTAATGAAAAACTTATCAAGAAGCAGGCGTGCGCCGATTTCCCGCCGCCGTGGACACCGACGAAGGAGTGGGATAAGGAATGGTCCAACGATCGCCGCTGGAGCTGATTCGAGAGTTAGTGATTAGTCGTTAGTGATTAGTGATTAGTCTCTACTCTTCACTCTTCACCCTTTACTCTTTACTCTTCACCCTTTACTCTTCCCTCATCTCTCATCTCTTCAACAACGATCCCGCTTTGCGGAATTCGCTCATTGTCATGGAGTAGCGTTTTTTGAAAAGATTCTTAAGATAATTGGGATTTTCAAAACCGCAATCCATGGCAATGTTGTCTATCATGTCGCGCGTTTCCACAAGGCGGTGGCGTACGGCAGAAAGGCGTTTATCCACTATGGCTTCTAAGATGGAGCGACCCTGAAGTTGGCGGAAACGGAGATCCGCCAATCTGCGTGAACATCCAAGATGGGCGACGACGTCTGATACGTCGATTCCTTTTGTCGCATGAGTGTCGATATACGCTATCGCCTTCTGAACAAGTCTGCCGGCGTGGGAAATTTCAGCCGTCGACTCGCGGCGGACAATGCATTTTACGCCGGTATATAATTTTTGGACGGGCATAGGCGAAGAAGAGTTCATCATCTTGTCTAAGATTTCAGCGGCCATAAAACCTTCGGCTTCAAAATCCGGCTGGATTGATGAAAGACGCGGTTTTGCGTTTTCACAGATGATTGTATCGTTGTCTACACCGAGAACCGCGAAATCTGCAGGTATTTTTATCTTTCGCGCATTGAGAATATCAAGGAGTTTAAAGGCTGTGTCGTCGTTTGCCGCCATAACGGCAGTTCCTTTTTTCAGTTTCAGCGCATCCTTCGGAGAATGGATCTCATAGCACCAAAGCCCATTGTTAACAAGCGTGTCGCGAAATGCGGTGAATCTTGCTTCGCTCCAATAAGGTTTATTCTCGGCATGAAGAAAGGCATAAGATCGGGCAATTCCCTGCTGCAGAAAATAAAGTGCTCCTTCACGCCCTGTATCGGCGGCGGAGTTGCGGATAATTGCTATATTTTTTTTTCGGCTTTCCAATGCGTATGGCTTCATGTCGGCAAGAACGGTGGGGATTTCGTTTTTTGCCAGATCTTCTATCGTCTCTTCAATCCCCGGGATGGAAACGATAAAGCCGTCAACCCCTCGGTTTATCGCGTTACTTACGCTTTCGCTCGTTATGTCGAAGCGTGTGCGCATGAGTTCGATATTCCATGGCGGAGTTTCCCCATATCGTTCCGAGAGATAGCGGAATATACCTGCGAGCTTTGATTGTCCGGCGATTCCTGCCATTCTAAGCGCTATAAAAACATTCTTTTTCATCGTGAGAGAAGTATATCATATTTTGCTCGTTTTGTGAGGTTCTTTTGCTTGATTTTTTATAGTTGCTTTGTTGAGAAAATGATATACTTCAAATGTGAAAAAAATTGATTATAAATGGAAAGCGTTGGCACTCTTGTGGGTGGCTTTTTTTCTGCAGCAAGGTACGCGGCAGATATTTTCGGCCACTTTGCCTTCAATCAGGGCCGCTTTTGATGTATCGAAAGCCGAAATCGGACTGGTGGCGACTGTGTTTACTTTCGTTTATGGAATTTGCGTCCCTTTTGCCGGCATTGCAAGCGACATCTTAAAGCGTAAGTGGATGGTTGCCGTCGGTGTGTTGATATTCTCTCTCGGCGTTTTTGGCGCCGGCTTTGCGAATGGAATACTTTGGCTTCTTGTAATGTATGGCGTGGTGAACGGCCTCGGTCAGACGTTTTATTATCCGGCGTCGACTTCGCTTGTCTCGCAGCTCCATTCCAATTCCCGCGCGACGGCGCTCAGTATTTTGCAGTTCGGCCTTTATGCCGGGATAATTCTCGTTTCCTGGATGAGCGGGTATTTCGCCGATCTCGGTGCCGAAGGGTGGAAGAAGCCTTTCCTGCTCTTCGGCGCTATCGGTGTTGTTTGGGCTGTAGTATGTATGTTTTTCCTGAAGGATACGCCGCCCGCCGTTCATAATAACGCGACACCTGTAAAAGCGTCTCCGGCGGAAGCGTTAGGGGCGATACTTAAAAATCCTGTCGCTATTGTTCTTGCGGCCGCATTTGGGATGCACGTCTATGTTGATGTCGGATATAAGACATGGATGCCTAATTTCTTGCACACCTCGTTCGGACTTAGCAACGCCTCTGCGTCGTTATGGGCTGTGCTGTGGCATTATATCGGCGCAATCGTCGGTGTTTCAATTGGGAGCCGATTTGCCGACCGATTCATCTTGAGGCGCGGAACCGTCCGTTACGAGACTTCGGCTTTCGGCATGATTTTGGCCGCTCCGTTTATTGTTTTGATGGCGTTTATGCCAAAACTGGTTTCTGGAGAATCGGGGCTTGCGCTTTGTCTTCTTGCATCTGGTCTTTTTGGGCTGTTTCGCGGCTTTTTCGATTCCAATATTTTTGCTGCGCTATTTGATGTTGTCCCGGCTCGTTTTCACGCCTCGGCGATGGGGTTGGTGCTTTGCGCCGCATTTGTGGTCGGCTCGTCTTCTGGCGGTCTAACAGGACTTTTCACATCACAATCGATGGGGCTTGCCTCGTTGGCTCCCGTTTATTTTGCAGGCGGTATTCTGTTGCTGATAGCTCGCAGGATTGGGAGGAGAGAGAAGGGATGAGTAAAGGGAGAAGGGTAAAGAGAAAAGGGTAAAGGGTAAAGAGAAAAGGGTAAAGGGTAAAGGGTAAAGAGAAAAGGGTAAAGGGTAAAGGGTAAAGAGAAAAGGGTAAAGGGTAAAGAGAAAAGGGTAAAGGGTAAAGAGAAAAGGGTAAAGGGTAAAGAGA
>JAZQTB010000068.1:0-14096 GCA_045630425.1 Kiritimatiellia bacterium
AGTTCACCGCCGCCCCGCGTATCGGCATCGCCTACGCTTCGAAGCGCGATCAAAACCGCAAGTGGCGCTTTACGCTTAAGCATGTTGCGAATCTCGCATGCTCACGATCCGCAATCAGCAGGTGTTGCTTGACCGCGACGTCGCCGTGCTGTACGGCGTGGAGTGTTGCTGTTGCGCTTTGCGGAGATTATGTGGTATAATGTCCGCAAATTCTGCGGAGATATTTTAGTGCGCTACATATATCAACATAAAAGCTGGCCTAATTTTCGATGGGATTCAGCTGGAATCGCTTCTGATTTGGAGGCGGCATCATTTGCAATAGGTAAATTCTTGGGGCGTTTGACATCTATAGGATTTTCGGTGCAGAATGAGGCTGTGTGCGAGATGCTGTCGACTGAAATATTAAATTCTGCTGAGATTGAAGGCGAGCGGCTTAATCGTGAAGATGTGCGTTCAAGTGTTGCTAAGAGAATGGATGTTGTGCTTTTAGATTCTAAGGGCGCGGCATCTTATGAGACTGAGGCGCGAGTTGATTTAATGATTGACGCAACGCGGAATTGGGCGGCTCCTATGACTGTCGAGAGGCTTTTCTCTTGGCATGCCGCGCTCTTTCCAACAGGATATTCGGGTCTAAGTAAGATAGCGGTTGGGCGCTTTAGAGATGATAGCGATGGGCCTATGCGTGTTGTGTCGCGCTATGGGATGATGGAGCGAGTACATTTTGTTGCGCCGGATGCGCAGTCATTGTCAGATGAAATAAAGCGGCTTATAGCCTTTGTAAACAGTGATGGTAAGTCTCAGCCTTGGCTTGTTCGCGCGGCTCTGGCGCATCTTTGGTTCTTGACGCTCCATCCGTTCGATGATGGTAATGGGCGTTTATGTCGTGCGCTTACCGAATATATGTTAGCGAAGGGTGAGCGCTCGGCTATGCGTTTTTACTCGCTTTCGGCTGAAATACAGGTTGAGAAGGACGCTTACTACAATGAGATTGAACGAGCCCAGCGCGGGAATTTAGATGTGACGCGATGGATTAAGTGGTTTCTCGGCTGTTATCATCGTGCAGTTCTCGCGGCGGAGGGGCGTCTTAAGGCGATATTGTCCAAGGCTGAATTTTGGAATGCGCATGCTTTGGATGAGCTGACTGTAAATCAGCGCACTATGCTGAATATGCTTTTCGATGGTTTTAAGGGGAATCTCACGTCTTCTAAATGGGCGAAGATATGTAAAGTCTCTCAGGATACCGCATCGCGCGAGATTAACGCTCTCGTCGATAAGTTTATCCTTAGACGTGAAGGTCAGGGTCGCTCAACGCACTATGTGCTTGTGTGATTTTCATTAAGCGCCGCGCTTTTAGATTATGCGTTAAAGTGGTATAATTGGTAAAGATGATAATGGATGATCATAAAATCTCTGATAACTTCCGAGGGATGGAGTGTTGTAAAATGATTTCATCCCACCACTCTCACCCCACCAATGGACCCTCGGATTTTATAGCGGTTGTTCTCGGCATATTGATCGCCACGGTCGGATTTGCCGGCGAGAGGCTAAAGACCGATGATTTAGACGTCGTTATCGTCTCTCCTCTCTGCGCGGAAACGCAATCCTGGAATCAAAATTCCGATTTTTGGCTTTCTTTTCCAGATAGCGGTTCTGCGCCTTGCGGATGCGATCCTTTGGCGTGGGGGCAGATCGCAACATACCATGGGCTTGTGACAGAGCATCCTTTGTCGGGATGGGCCCCGAATGTTGTCACAGAGACGGTTTACTACGGGACTCAGGATTCCTCCGGCGCGATAGAGCGTTCGACGTCCGGCCAGGCGTACGATTGGGCGAATGTAAAAGAAAAAGGCGATGACGCAAAACGGATTGTGACGGATCTCGGCGTTGTCGGAAGA
Source organism: Kiritimatiellia bacterium (assembly GCA_045630425.1). GTDB lineage: Bacteria > Verrucomicrobiota > Kiritimatiellia > RFP12 > UBA1067 > UBA1067. Next base: position 1,896 of record JAZQTB010000068.1, read on the forward strand.
TCGTTTTACACTTCGACGGGAACGATGGGGACTGTAAGCAATATCCGTTTTGCGGAATATTTCGATTATGCCGACGGCGGAGAAGGGTGTCGTTTCGGCAAGCCGGTCTGTCCGTCTTCGCCGACCGGACTGCAGGAAGATTGGCCTCAGATGGCGGAAGGGCTTTTAAGGGGTTCTTTGCACGGAGGCGCGCCGCTTGTCGTGATGATCAATACTTCGGGCGGCGGACATGCGATTATTTGTGACGGATACGGCTACAAGGGCGAAAAGGCATACTTCCATCTCCATTACGGATGGGGCGAGGGCACTCAGTTTTGGGTGCCCATCGACTTCTTCACTTTAATGAACAATGGCGATGACACATTTGTGCTGTTTTATGCGAATGTTCATCCGAACGGTCTCGGGTGCGTTCTCGCCGGAAGAGTGACACGCGGCGGAAAGGGCGTATCTAACGAGAGAGTTTTTCTCTCCGGCGGCGCAAGCGCCGTTACCGATGAAAACGGCGCCTATTGGTTTACTGGACTGCCTGAAAATACAGAATATACTTTGAGCGTCGGTACAGAGTCGATATCGGTGAAAACCGGGAGATTTTTCTGCGATGACGACGAGGAGAAACTTGACGATAATTATCTTAAGGATCAGGGTATAACTTACGTGAACCGTACGTCCGGCAATGTTATTGCCGATATTGAACTTCCGGAAGCGGATCCTGTCGATATTGTGGCCGATGTCGAAAAAGGTAAGACCGCTCTCTCGCAGACCGTTCAAACCGATTCAATACCCGAAAATTCAACTCTGACGATCGACTTCGGAGCGACATCCGGTGAGACTTTCGTTTTCGACAATGAAGCGGCGTTGAGATTTTCACGCATCACCGTTAAAGGCGAGTTCGGCGGCAGTGTTGTCAAGAGCGGCGCCGGATCTGTATATTCGTCTGAAACCGCTGTTGATGCCGATCTGACGATTGCCCGTGGCGTCGGTAATTTCGGCGCGGTGAAAATCGCCGCGGCCAGGTCGTTGACCGTAAAAGATGCTGAAACGGTTGATTCGTTAGTCGGATCTGACGGCGGATTAATAGTCGATGCGACCGATAATGCAGTGGAGTTCACCCCCGAGACTCCTCTTGCGCTCGATGAGATCCGCGCTTACGGCGGGAGGATTAAGGTGGTCGGGTCGGGGCTGAAAGGCGCTTCGTTCGATTATCCGCTTGACGCTTCGATAGATTCGGAGTTCGGGCCTAATTTGATTTTTGAAGGAGGATTGCATCGCTTCAGCTACAGGCGGGATTCGATGGACAAGAAGGTCAATAATTTTGCAAGCGGAGACACTGATGAAAATCCTACGATTCGAGTGACGGGAGGCGCCGTTCTTAATTTTACGTCTCACGATCTTTCGGGATGGGTCGGCGAATCCGATGCCGGCGGCGTTATCCGTGTCGATAGTGAAAGTCAGCTTAACTTTATCAATAACGCTCAAAGCACATCGTACTATCGCCAAAGGCTCTTTTTGGAGCCGGGCGGGAGGATTTCTGTCGCGGAGGGTTTTGGAGACAGGTTCAGACTCAATGGCGGTCCCGCCGCTGAATCGACCGCACAGATCGCCGTTCCGGCGGTTGATCCGAAGGCTCTCGTCAGGGAAGCGTCGATTTCCGGAGCGCCTATCACATTCGCCAAAGATTACGCAAAAGGTATCGGTATCGCGGTCGGTAAAAATTCGGTATTAAAAATCGAAAACGTTTTTCGGCATGTCGACAGCGGCTCAGAAGCGGTTGTCGCGAAATACGGCTTAGGGATATTGAAGCTGGCGGCGAAGAATACGGCTAAAGGATCTTTGAATGTCTATGGAGGCGTTGTAGACTTGGAAGGAGAGTGGGCCGGGCAGGTCATTGTAAATAGTGGCGCGGCGCTTGCAGGTACGGGGAGCGTTAAATCTGAACTTACTTTTCTCGAGGGTTCCAGGCTTAACGTTTCGAAGTCGGGGTGTGTCCGCGTCGATGCCGACCTTACGCTTAAGGGCAAAGTCTTTGTTGATGTCGAACCGGGTTTTAAGGCGGGTGCGAAGGTGATTGCCTGTGAGAACGCCGATAAAATCGATCTCACCATGTTCGACGGTGCTCCTGCCGGGTGGAAGTTTGCGGTCAGAGACGGAGCTGTCGTTTTCGAGCCGGATCCTATTTCTGTCGCTCCCGGCGGCGAGGCCGTCGTGACGGCTGCGACGGCCGAGGAGGCAGCCGATCTCGTTTTCGTGGCTCGGCCGGACGGAGTGACGGATACGGTTGTTTCCGCGGAAGATTATGACGGGTATTTTGTTAAGCGCGCCGAAGGCGGTGACGGCGTCTGGAAGGTTACAGCCGTTCTTGATCCGAAGACGACGGCGCCGGTGATAGACGACGCTTTTCTGAGCGATAAGAGCGGTGTGAGTATCGGCATTTCAAACAGAAAGAACGGACTTTTTTATGCGGTTAAGGTTTTTCCGTCGTTGGGTGCCGACGCATACGCCGTAGTTCCGGAGTCAGAAGGCAGGCTGTCGGTTCCCGCCGATATGCTGCCGCCGGGCGGAACGGCGTTTTTTACGGTGGTTGTCGACAGCGGAGAGATTTCTGCGGCTAAGTTGGAATAATGACGTTGCCGCTGTAAGACAGGGTTGACAGAAGCGTTTAAGATATGATAAAGTAATCGCGTGATTACAAAGAGGAGTCATGCGATGAGTATAATCTCAAAGAAGAAAGACAATGTCCGCAAGTCTCGCGTTGACGGAATAGAGACGCGCGAGGCTATAATTTCCGCCGCAGAGGAAGAATTCGCCGAGAAGGGCTTTGAGCTCGCTTCGGCCCGGGAGATCTGCCGCAGAGCCGGAGTGAATTCCGCTCTTTTGAGCCGTTACTTCGGTTCAAAGGAGGCGCTCTACCGGATTGTCGCGAAGAAACTTTTCGGCGATCTTGGCGCTCCTCTTGCCAATCTTTCTGATAACGTTACTGATGAAGTTTCATGGCGCGCTGCTGTTCGCGAATGGGTGAGCGATATGCTTTTCATGACGATCCCCACGGAGAAGGCCCAGAAACTCTGCGCGGCGCTTTTCCGGCATGAGGTCACGCGGCCGACGAAGTTTCATAATGAATTCAGGGAAGCGTTCGGACGTCCTGTTTACGAGGGACTTAAGAAACTCATATCCTCTAAAATGAAGGACGATGTAAAACTCGATCTGCTGGCGTCGTCAGTATGGGCACAGGTTTCGATTTATGCGCTCGCGGACGAGAAGTGGCATAAATCGTTCAGGCCAAAGGGCGTGACGTCGCGCAAGTGGGCGGAGATCGTCTGCGATCATATCTGCGAATCGATTTTCATCACGATTGACAAGTGAAAAGGGGTGCGGCATGAAAAATTCCTTCTGTCCGCTTTACGCGACCAATTTCTTCGGGACGCTCAACGACAATTTCCTTAAGACGCTCGCGAGTTTTACGGTTATCGGCTGGATCGCCGACGAGCGCGTAAAGTCGATCGCTATGGGTGTTACGGCCGGGGCACTCGTCCTGCCGTACATTCTCTGTTCGCCGCTCGCCGACCGATTGACCGCGCTCTGGCCGAAACGAAAAATCGTACGCGTCGCCAAATGGGCGGAACTTCCCATTATGTCCGTCGCGATCGCGGGCTTTATCTTAAAGTCGCCGTGGCTCGTTATCGGAGCTGTGTTGCTTATGGGTCTTCAAAGCTCGCTTTATTCGCCGGCGAAGTACGCGCTTATCCGCGATATCGGAGGTGAGGAGCGGATTTCTACCGGCATGGGCGGCATGGAGGGCGTTTCGTTTCTCGGGGTCCTGATGGGTACTGTCGCGGGCTCTGTGATTTCGGATTTTAAGAGCGAAGTTCTCAGTTACGGCTGTTTAATCGGATTTGCCGCGCTTGGACTTTTAGCGAGTTATACGATTCGCGCCAACGAGGAACTTAACCGTTCGATTCACGCAGTAAATCCTTTAAGGTATATGCGCCGCGTTTACCGCATGGCGAACCGATACGATGGGCTTAACGCCGTTATCTTTACGCTTTCAACGTTCTGGTGGGGCGCGGCGATGCTCCAGATGGGGCTTTTGGTTTACGGCAAAACGGGGCTTGGGCTCAGCGCGACTGAAACGGGGGCGCTCCTTTGCGCGGCGGCTGTAGGTATCGTTTTAGGTCAGGTTGTCGCCGGCTTCGTCGATAAGACGCGATTTCTTTTAGGTTCCGTACTCTTGACGGGATGGATAGCCGCGGCGCTTCTGGCCGTTCTCTATTTCGTGCCGATGTCCCCGATCTGGTTCGCGGCAGTTTTAGGCATTCTCGCTTTTGATCTTGGATTTTTTAAGCTTCCGTTTGACGCTGAAATTCAAAAGGTTGTCAAGGGGCCTAAACTCAATACGATTCTGTCGTACTTCAATCAGGTTTCGTTTCTATTTATGCTCGTTGCGAGCGGATGTTACGCGCTCGTCAGCTTTCTGGCGGGTCCGAAGGCGTTTCTCCTTCTCATCGCGGGTGTCTTTTTAATCGTGCCGTTTTTGTTCATCTTCAGTTACCGTTCCGTTCTTCTTTGTGTGGGACGATGGATTTTCTCGAGACGATATAAGGTAATTGTAGACGGCTTAGATGTATTGGAAGATATAAAGGCTAATAATTCAACGGTTCTCGTTTTGCCTAATCATCCTGCCATGGTCGATCCTATGCTCGTGGGCGTGACGTTCTGGAAGACTCCGTTAAAACCGCTTTCCGACGAGTCTTTCTTTAAGGCCGGCATTGTAGCGCCGCGCGTATTGAAAACTCTCGGCGCGGTTCCCGTTCCGGATCTTCGCAAAAACCGTTCCCGTGCCGGAGCGTCTATTGCGCGCGGGTTGGGCGATATCGTTAAGAATACGCTTAAGGACGGCGGCAACGTTATCTTCTATCCGTCTGGCCATATTCAGACCGAGAGCGAGCGCGAAGATATCGGCACCCGTCAGCTCGCCCACAATATTTGCGGAGACCTCCCGCCTGAGGTCCGCGTAATCGGCGTCAGAACGCGCGGACTTTGGGGGTCGATCTGGTCGCGAAAGAACCGGACGACTTCGCCTGCGTTCGTGCCTACTTTTATCAGGAGCGTTTTGCTGTGGTTTTTCTGGTCGCCGTTCGTCCGCCGTCGCCGCGTCGAGATGCACATCGAGGATATCACCTCTTCGGTCATCAAGTGGTCTAAACTCCCGCGCCTTGAATTCAACGCGAAGCTGAATGATTGGTACAACGCCGATTAAAACGGTGATAGAAGATAGGTGCAGTGGTAGGTAGCGTCGGTGGGCTGTAATTGCGAAGTTTGACCTGTTCTTGTAATTAAGCGCGCTGTTATGATATAATCACGAAACAGGAACTAAAGGATGGCGCCTAATGCCTGATATTAAAAAAACGAAAGGATAACATAAATGAGTATAAATCGTCGCGATTTTCTGAAGGGCACCGCATGGATGGGCGCTACTGCCGCGCTTGCGGGCTGCCATCTGAACCGTTTAGGTTTCGGCGAAGGCGGAATCATGCAGGATTACGCCTACAATAAACTTATGGGCCGTCGCATCCGCGTCGGTTTCATCGGCGTCGGCTCCCGCGGCACCGGCGCCGTCAACCGCATCGCGCAGATCCCCGGCGTTGACATCGTGGCGATTTGCGACAAGGATCCCGAGCGCGTGCAGGCCAATCTGAAGCATCTTAAGGACATCAACTATCCCGGGTTCGACAAGATCCGTTCCTATATCGGGCCTGAAGCCTACAAGGATCTCTGCGACTTCGGCGACTGCGACGTAGTCTACTGCGCGACCCCCTGGGCGCTTCACCAGCCCGTAGCTCTGCGCGGACTTCTCGGCGGCAAGATTTCGCTCGTCGAGGTGACGGCGGCGCTTACGACCGATGAATGCTGGGAGCTCGTCGAGGCCAGTGAAAAGTACCGTCTGCCGTGTATGCAGCTGGAAAACTGCGTCTACGGCGAGATTGAATTGCTGGAGGTGAATCTGGCCCGTCTCGGGATGTTCGGCGAGATCGTGCACGCCGAGGGCGCGTACATCCACGATCTGCGTGAAATCATTCCAAGCAGCGGCACGTTAAACCGCGAGGCGAAGTGGCGCTACGGCGAGAATATGCTGCACAAAGGCAACCGTTATCCGACGCACGGGCTTGTGCCGCTCTGCCAGACGATGGGCATCAACCGCGGAGACCGTATGGATTACCTCGTTTCGCTCGAGAATGGTCCGAAGAACGTGAACTACGAGGTGTTCAAGCGTGAATGTCTCGACGCTTCCGATCCGCGCAAGAATGATCCGCCGGCTGAGATGGGAGATATGAATACGACTCTCATCAAGACGGTCATGGGCAAATCCATCATGTTGCAGCATGACGTGAGCTCACCGCGTCCCTACTCGCGCATCAACCTCATTTCGGGCACGAGGGGTATCGTTCGCGATTTTCCCTTCCAGTGCGCGTTCGAGGACAAGTGCTTCGATCAAAAGGCCCACAGATGGTTCTCGCCCGAGAAGGCCAACGAGATCCGCAGCAAATACATGCACCCGATGTGGCGTGACCTCTCCAATGTGGCGCAGAAGGTCGGCGGCCACGGCGGTATGGACTTCATCATGGATCTGAGGTGGGCGTACTGCCTGCAGAACGGGCTGCCGCTTGATATGGACGTTTACGATCTGGCGGCCACGAGCTGCATCTGCGAGCTGACCGAGGTCTCGGTGCGCAACGGCTCCAAGCCGGTTTCGATTCCCGACTTCACGCGCGGCAACTGGCGCAACGTCAAGCCCTGGGGCGTGGTCAACATCGATCTCAAGAAGATGGGACTCGACGGCGACAGCGTCAAGAAGGATAATTCCGCGCTCAACGTGTAATCGTCAGGCGGTTAATCTCTCCGCATTTTTTTAAAAGCGGCGGTAAGTGTCGTAAAACGGCCACCGTATTACCTTCACATTTTTAAAAATGTGAAGGTAATACAGTGCGGTGGGGTCTTGCATCTTATCGTGTGGGGCTTGTGCGCTTAATAAATGGTATAATATCTGCATGAAATCTATATTGTTTTTATGTCATGGAAATATCTGCCGCTCCCCTATGGCGGAGTTTGTCATGAAAAAGCTCCTGTCCGATGCCGGGCGCGATGATATCAAGGTTGAGTCTGCGGCTCTTCATACGGATGAAATCGGAAGCGATATCCACTATGGAACGCGGGCGAAACTGAGGGAGATGGGCATTCCGTTCGCTCCGCGCGCCGCGTGGCTTTTAACGGCGGCGAAGGCGAGAGAGTATGATCTTTTAATCGGGATGGATTCGTATAATATCGCCGATCTCAAGCGCCTTGTCTTTCCGGAAGATCTTTCGAAGGTTCGTAGTCTACTCTCGTACATCGGCAGTGACCGTTCAATAGCCGATCCGTGGTATACGGGAAATTTCGATGAGACTTACGATGATGTGCTCGCAGGTTGCAAAGCCCTGTTGGCGGACCTCAGCCTTTAAAAGAAATCATGAAACCCGAAACGATACCGATGACGATGGCGATTCGCGCGCTTAAGGCGGCAAAGGTCGATTTTGAACTTTTTACCTACGATTACACTCCCCACGGAGGAACGGCGGAGTGCTCGAGAGAATTAGGGATCGATCATCACGCGACGATCAAGACGATAATTCTCGAAGACGAGACGAAAAAGCCGTTTGTCTGCTTGATGCACGGTGATAAGGAAATTTCTCTTAAAAATCTCGCCCGTGCGAGAGGGGTTAAGACGGTTGCGACCTGCGCGCCAGAAGTCGCCGACCGTCATTCCGGTTATCATGTAGGAGGAACTTCCCCCTTCGGCACGAGAAAGCGGATGAAAGTTTATATTGAATCGACCATTTTCGATTTGCCGCGGATTTACATAAACGCTGGTCATCGCGGCATTTGCGCGTCGATGGCGCCCGAAGCGCTTGAAGTTGCTCTCGGCGAAACTGAACGCGTTAATGTGGCGATTTGATATTCAGTAATTCAAGTATCATCATTTATTTTAAGATTCAGCTATGGCGATGACTGTTGTTTATGAGGTTAAAGGCGGATTGTACATCAATCTTACGAATCGTTGTCCTTGTTCATGTAAGTTTTGTATTCGCACTAATGGTGAGGGGGCGTACGGCTCTGATCCGCTTTGGTTAGAGCGTGAGCCGACGCGCCAAGAGGTTATCGATGCGATTGAGGCTGCGAATCCCCCATTGTATTCTGAAATCGTTTTTTGCGGATATGGCGAGCCGACAGAAAGATTGGATGATTTAGTGGCGATTGCGCAATATCTTAAAGCCAAATATCCGTTGCTTCCGATTCGGTTAAATACGAATGGTCTTTCAGATTTAATAGCGGGTGAGCCTACTGCTCAGTTCTTTAAGGGGGTAATTGATACTATTAGCGTCAGTTTAAACGCTTCTACGGCGGAGGCGTATTGCGAGATGTGTCGTCCGCGTTTCGGGCTTAAGTCATACGAGGCGATGCTGAGTTTTACTTCTCAGGTTCGCGATTTCGTTCCAGAGGTGGTGATGTCGATCGTCGCGACTTCCGACACTCCCGAAACTGAAATTGCCGCCTGCCGCGATATCTGCGACAGGCTCGGAGTTTCTCTGCGCGTACGTACGTATATATCTTCCTCGGACTGAATATCACCATCCTTAATATTAAAATTTGTTGGAGTAACAACAAAATCTAATTATTTTATTTTGCACTCACTTGAAAAAAGAGTATGCTTTTCTCGTCTCCCGGGAATGGTTCTTGGGTAGGCGATAAAAGAAAGTGAGGTGCAATTATGCAATTCCATAAGTGCGCGATTTGCGGCAAGATTGTCGCGATGGTTAAAGAGGGCGTTCCGGATACAATTTGTTGCGGACAGCCGATGACCACACTCATCCCAAACACGAGCGACGGCGCGGGCGAAAAGCATGTGCCTGTAGCTCGTATGGAGGGCGAAGTTCTTTCCGTCAGGGTCGGCGCTCTTGAGCATCCGATGATCGATGCGCATCACATCGAATGGATCGCAATCGAGACGACCGCCGGAAATCAGCGCAAGGTGCTTGATCCGCTCGGTAAACCTGAAGCTAAATTCGCGCTTCTGCCTGGCGAGAAGGTGACGGGCGTTTATGAATATTGTAATCTGCACGGGCTCTGGAAACTGGATATGAACTAGAAAGGAGCGCTCTATGAAACGTGTACGATATTTTATTGTGCTGCGTTTGGCGTCCGCGCTACTGATATTGTCGATGGCGGTGTTTACGGGTTGTCGTTCAACGCGGCGACCCGTAGATTTAACGCCGATCGACAATGTAGATTTAACGCGTTATCTCGGTCAGTGGTATGAGATTGCGCGCTTTGATCATTGGTTTGAGCGAGGTATGACTCAAACAAAAGCGACCTATGCTATGCGTGAAGACGGAGATATTCAAGTTGTCAATACAGGCTTAAAGGACGATAAGATAAAAACATCTACCGGCCGAGCGAAACTTACGGATCAGGAAGGTCTTTTAAGAGTGTCGTTTTTCTGGCCGTTTTACGGTGATTACAGAATTCTTTGGCTTGATGACGATTATCAGCATGCGTTGGTAGGCGGGGGTGATTCAGATTATTTATGGATATTATCCCGAACGACCGCAGTTAATCCGACGGTGAAAAGAATGATTCTAACTGAAGCAAAGCGCCGTGGTTATGATGCCGATGAGCTTATTTGGGTTGAGCAGTAGTGGGGCCCTGTTGAAATCCAAGTGTAGTGAAAAGCAGTGCGGTATCGGTATGAACGCCAATGTAGTCGGCGCGTCTGCCGATGCAGGTATGAGCACGAGCGGCGTTTATGCCGAAGCTAAATTAGGTAAATAGCAAATAATTGCCTAGTCAGCATATAAAACCAAGCCTTGCGCTTTACAGCGCAGGGCTTGTGTGCTTTAAGAAGATGGAGATGATGAGAAAATATTTCGTTATTGTTTCATTTAGTATGTTCAGGTATTGAATCTATTGGTTAATTATGATACACTTACTTTCAACAAAATATAGCGGAGGTTTAATATGAGAAAAACATTGATTTTAACAGGCTGGGGTTGGAAGGAGTATCCTGTAGCTGCGGCACTCGTGCTTAAGGCGTTAGGCGGCGATGCCGATGTAGCAGGAATGAGCCGCAGAAGATTACCTGAGTTTTTGGAGTTGTATTCTCAAAAGCATAAGCGGATTATTGTAATAGGTGTTTCGCTAAGCGGAGACGAGGTGCGGCTTACATCGGCGCTTAAGGCGCTTAAAAAGCGTAATATTGAGGTTGTGTGGATTAGCTCCATAGATTTTACGGCATCACAAAAAGAGTTGATTGCGCCATATTTAACGGCTAAGGTAAGTCTTGATAATGGCTTGGTTGACGTCGTAGGAGAGGCTTTCAATATTGAGACAAATTCTTTTGAGCCGTATGCTGCAGAAACGAAGAAGGTTTCTTCATCAGTTAAGGCTTGGCAGGAACTTGTTGATGCTGCGATGTATTTCTACCGTAATTATCAAGACGAAGAATCTTATGCGAAGGCAATCCGTTATTTAGCGTCAGGAGTTTGCGAAAACGCTTGGGATGCTCAGTCTCGTCAGATTGTTGCGCATTATCGCCGGTATGGAGGCCGGGAGCTTGTAGGCAAGAGCGCAAAAATGCGCACGCTCGTCGGGCGCATTAATCGCATCGCATCGTTCCCTGATGCGCGCGTTTTGATACTTGGCGAATCTGGTACCGGTAAAGAGACGGTCGCCTTACAGATACATAATAAGTCAGAGCGAAAAAACGAGCCGTTTTACGCATTCAATTGTGCGAGTGTTAATCCTTCACTCCTGGAAAGCCGATTCTTTGGCCATGAGAAGGGAGCGTTTACTGGCGCAGATAAGCGCGAGATGGGGCTATTCGAGTTGGCCAACGGCGGGACGCTTTTCTTAGACGAGATTGGCGAGTTGCCATTAGAAGCCCAGGGCTTATTGCTGCGCGTTCTTGAAGGAGGACGCTTTATGCGCATGGCGGGCAGAGAGGAAATTTCGGTTGATGTGCGTCTTATTACCGCGACAAATCGTAATCTCCCGAAACGAGTTCGCGAAGGTAAGTTCCGCGAGGATCTTTACCAAAGGTTAAATGTCATCCAGCTTAGAATTCCGTCGTTGCGCGAGCATAAAGAGGATATTCGTGATATCGCCGACGGCTGGTGGCTCCAGCATAATAAAGCGCACCTCGGCGAGGAGCAAATCGCCGCGTTAATGGAGTATGATTACCCTGGTAATGTGCGAGAACTTTTGAATCTCCTGGAGCGAGCGATGGTTCTTGGCGAAGAGGATTTTACGGCACTTGTCAATGAGCATAAAGAAATGAATGCGGGGCTTACCGATAATGCGGCGAGTGAGCTTGCATCGATACCAGACGAAATGGACGCGGTAATGCGCCTTCATGTTCGCCGCATTTTTGATAAATATGGCCAAAATCTCTCGAAAACAGCCGAAGCTCTGAAGGTCGCGAGAAATACGGTAAGAAGGTATCTGTAAGGGGAAGAATTATGAAAAATGAAAATGAGATAGTTTTATTTGAATCTAAAGATGGTAATGTTACATTGCCAGTTTCAGTAGATGTTGATACAGTTTGGCTGTCAAGAAAGCAGATGGCTGAGCTTTTTGATAAGGATAGAACTGTAATTGGTAGGCATATAAAGAATGCAATTGATGAAGGTGAAATTAATCCGACTACCATGTGTGCAAAATATGCACATATGGGTAAGGAAGCGGATCAAGTATACCAAGTCGATATTTATAACCTTGATGTCATAATTTCTGTCGGTTATCGTGTAAAGTCGCAGCGAGGTGTGGAATTTAGGCGTTGGGCGACGAGTGTCTTAAAAGAATATCTCATTAAGGGCTATGCTGTTAACCAAAATCGTCTTCGTCAGCTTGATCAGACTGTCGAAATCATGAAGCGCGTCTCCAATAGTCTTGATACAGAACAGGTCTTAGACGTAGTTAAGACATATTCAAGTGCTCTTGATTTATTAGATGGCTATGATCATCAAACGATTGAAAAGCCGAAGGTTAAAGGTCGTTCGGTTGAGCTTACATACGAAGATTGCCGTAAATTTATTGACGGTATGAAATTCGCGGCGGATTCACCATTGTTCGGCAATGAGAAGGATGGTTCGTTTAAATCTGCGCTTGGAGCTG
>JAZQTB010000069.1:0-9733 GCA_045630425.1 Kiritimatiellia bacterium
CGTTAAGTTCTCAATTATCGCTTTATGCCTGGCTTCTTTTTCAGCAAATGCGGTCGTACCAGAGAATAAAACTGCAGTTACGCCTTACGAAATCGCGGCTAAAAACCGCAAACTTGTCGGTAAATATTCCGATTCGATCGCGGTTGTGCGCTACTATGTCAAAAAGAATGATAAGGGAGTCGAGCCGTCTTTCAGAATTCCGTATAAATGCCCTAACTGCGACAATACACATTTTCGTGACGGGCTCGTGTCAGCCGTTAAGAAGATTCCTGCCGAATTTGCGGGATTTCTCATTTCAGACGACCGTGTTCTGATGACGGACATAATGTTGCCGCCAGAATTCATCGATCGCATTGAGGTTGAGTGCGCGGGCGAAGTTGTCGCGGCGGAAGAGTATGAGTCTTCAAGAGAGCGTAAGGCTCTGTATTTAAAGTTAGCCAGACCTTTTTCAAGGGCTAAGCCCATAAGGTTTGTCGATGACAAGAATCCTGTGAATCCTTCTTATTTCTTTATGGTTCGCGAGGAAGGAATGACGGTCGCGGGGGTATCGGGATCTAAGGTCTCCCAGTTCAAGCATTTTGTTGAACTTAACAAAGATTTTTACGAAGGCACTCCCAATACGCTTGTGGTCAATAAAGCTCTAGAGCCGGTAACCGTTGCGCTCGAGGATAAAATAGAGCTTGGCAAGGAGGTGTTTTCATCTCCGCTGAACTGGCCGAGAGAGCCTGCAGATAAGCGTTTTGAGCGTATAAGGTCGCTTGAGACAAAATTGATCAAGTCTATAATTCCGGTCAATATTCAGCTTGAAGCGAAGGCAAAGGAGTCAGGTGGGCGATTTTCAATAAGCTGGAGCGATGATGACGATTTCAACGATAAAAACGATATCGACTGCCCCGGTATTGTCGTTGAAGGCGGTAAGATTATCGTTCTTGCCGCGCTGCAGCCGCAAGCGACGGCACGTCTTGTTAAAATGAACGCGTCAGCCTCCAACGGCGCTAAGATTCCGCTTCAGTTTGCAGGTTCATATCAGGATGAAGGCGCGCTGCTTGCTACTATTCCGCGGGAGAACATTGCCGATTTCGAGCCTCTTAAATTGGATGTTCGCAAGGCGGTTGAACTGTGGCAGAATGAATTTTATCATGTCTCTTTTCAGAATGTCGGCGGTAAAATTGAATTTGACACTGGGCTTTCGAAAGTAGACAGGTTTAAGCGAATCAAGGGCAATGTTTCTGTTGCCGAGTTTGGAAAAGTTAGCGGTGTCGAAACAAGATATTCCAGCGGTCGTGAGAATAGGAATGAATGCATCTTCACAGTAGACGGTTCGCTTGTCGCGGTAGCGCTTAAAAGCCGTCATTCGGAACGCTGGAGTTCCGAGCGTTCAGATATTCAGGGTGAAACTTTGTCTGCAATGCTGGACGCTCCGATATTTGATTCTGAAAATATTCCGCGAGAAATTTCCGACCGCAAGCGTGTTGCGTATTTCGGAGTTGAAGTTCAGGCGGCGGGGCATGAGATAGCGCGCGAGAAAAAGGCTATGTCCTATCTTAAAGCGTCTGCGGAGTCTGCTCCGCTCGTGACCGAAGTTTATCCAGGCTCACCCGCCGATAAACTCGGCGTCAAGGCGGGGGATATTCTTGTTTCGATAAAACATGTCGCAGCTTCGCAAAATGAAGATTTCTCGGTTGAGCGCGATTATATGTCCGAGATAAACTGGGTCGAGGCTTTTGAGGATAAGCGTTTTGTGGAATTTGCCTCAATGGGGCAGGTCGCTCCTTGGTCGGGTCTTGAAAGCGGAATAAAGAGTGTCGTTTCAAAGTTCAATGTCGGAGCGAAGGTATCGGTTTCGTGGGTTTCGAACGGCGAACTTAAGGAGGGTGAGACGACTCTTGCTCTCGCGCCCGTGCAGTTTACTACCGCCGCACGCGTTAGGAACAAGGAGCTTTCAATCGCCGTTTGCGATATGTCGCAGGAAGTGCGGAAGTATTTCAAGTTCGACGACAAGGCCCCCGGCGTTGTGATCGCTAAGGTTAAGTCGGGAGGAGTCGGCGCGGTTGCGGGCTTAAAACCGTTGGAGCTTATAATTGAAGTAAACGGAGAGGGCGTTACATCGGCTAAGGATTTTCAAGAGAGGACGAGAGGGAAAAAGGAACTTAACTTTACCGTTCGCCGTCTTTCCAATACGCGCGTAGTGCCGATAAAACTTTAACGGATTATACTAAAGAAAGTTTTGAAATAGTTGTATGAGACAGACACCGAATCCTGACGATTTCATCTTGAAATGGCGCGGCGACAAGCTTACGGTCATTCTTGAGCTGGACCGTCCCCGCAAGGGCCGCGCCGCGTTCAGAACCAATATCGGCAACGCCGGCATACGCAGGCGCGAGATAATAGCCGAGACCGAGAGCGGCGTCACCCCCATGGCCCGCGCCTGGACGGATATTCCGCTCGCCGAGGTGAAGCCCGGCGTTTTCAAAGCCGACATCGCGCTCGACGAGGTCGGAATTTTTTCAGGCAAGGCGTGTTTCTTCCCCGAGGGCTCCAACGTTCCCGAATGGCCCGAAGGGCGCAATACCCACGTTAAAGTCGAGAGCGAAACCGTCAGGAAGAGCAATTCGATCTATACCGTCTTCCCGCGTCAGTTCGGCTCGTTCAGAGAGGTCGTGCGAAAGCTCCCCGTCATCATGGAGAAGATGGGCTTCCGCCTGATCCAGACTTTGCCTCCGTTCCCCGTGCCGACGACGTACGCGGTGATGGGCGAGTACGGCTGTCCGTTCGCGTCGCTTGATTTCTATTCCGTTGATCCGGCGATGGCCGAGTTCGACGAGTACGCGACTCCCTTGGATCAGTTCCGCGAACTTATCGACGCCGTCCATTCGCGCAAGGGTCTCTTTTTCGTCGATCTGCCCGCAAACCATACGGGCTGGGCTTCTACGCTGCAGACACACCACCCAGACTGGTTCAACCGCGAAACCGACGGAAAGTTCATTTCACCGGGCGCATGGGGCGTCAAATGGGCCGATCTCGTGGAGCTTGACTATTCCAACGCCGAGCTCAGGGCGTATATGGCCGACGTGTTCCTCTTCTGGTGCCGCAACGGCGTCGACGGTTTCAGATGCGACGCGGGTTACATGATCCCCGCCGAAACGTGGGAGTATATCGTCTGCCGCGTGCGCGAGGAATATCCCGACACGGTCTTCATGCTTGAAGGGCTGGGGGGAGATCTTAAGGTTACCGACCGTCTTCTTGCGGAATCGAATCTCGACTGGGCGTATTCCGAGATTTTCCAGACGTACGACCGCAGCGCCTTCGAGTGGTATCTCCCGGGCGCGATCGATCGCAGCGAAAAGTACGGAACATTAGTCCACTTCGCCGAAACCCACGACAACGACCGGCTTGCGAAGGGCGGCGAGACTTACGCTAAACTGCGCGTACAGCTCGCGGCGCTTTTAAGCTGGCAGGGCGCGTGGGGTATCGCCAACGGCGTCGAATGGTTCTGCCGCGAGAAGATCGATGTTCACGGCAAGAACGACCTCAACTGGGGCTCGCCCTCGAATATGGTCGATCTTATTTCGAAACTAAATCTGATCCTCGATACGGATCCGACATTCTCCGGGGCTTGCAAACTTGAAGTCGTAACTAAAGGCGGCGGTAACACTCTCGCCGTCGTAAGAACGCCGTCGGCCGAGGCCGGCGCGCGCGCCCGCAAACTCCTCGTAGTGGCGAATCTCGATTGCGCGAACGGAGCGGAGGTCGAATGGGACGTGGCGAAGTTTTCGTCGAAGGAGGTTCTCGATCTTGTTACCGGCAGAAAACTCTCGGCTCTTGGAGTCATTGATCTCATGCCCGGAGAGGTTCTCTGTCTTGTCGGTCCAGCGTCAGTGAAGACAGACGCTGAGACCGCGCCCGAAACGGCGGAGCAGGACGCGTTTAAGTTCCATTGGCAGTTTCCGCGCGACGTAAAGCGCGAGGTCGTCGCGCCCGCCGGCGAGACAGTGCGCGTTTCCGCCCCGTTCCACTTCAGGTTCCATCTCGTCGACCCTTGTACGGGCCGCACGCTGCGCGCCGCCGCTTCACGTTACGCAAGGGGTGAGCATTTCGCCGAATTTAAATCTCCCGCATACGATGGAGACGGCTCGAAGTGCCGCGCGCTCAATCTGAGAATGGTCGTCTATTCGCCTGAAAAGGCAACGAGAACAGTTTCTAAATTCCTTGTGCCTCCTCCGGGCGACGCCGCGCGCGCGCTCATATCGCTTAACCGCGAAGAGGTGCGCCGCAATGCCGATTACAGGACGATTCTCTCTAACGGATCGGGCGCCGCCTCGCAGATGCGTCTCGGCTGGGGCGTGATCGCGAGTCAGTACGATGCGATTCTCGCCGCCAATCCCAACGCCGACTGCCCGTCCGACCGTCTTAACGTCTGGACGCGAATGCGCTGCTGGCTTCAGCGCGAAGGCTATACGCGCGAGTTCGACGCCCGCTCGACCGTAAAGTTCGTCGCCGATCCGGCCGGCGAGACTGCCCGCTGGGAATTCAATATGCCGTGCGGCATGGGCAGGACGACGGCGTTCGTGTTCGAAATTTCGCTCGCTAAAAGGTATAACGCCGCGCGGCTTAAGGTGACGCGCCGCGATGCGGGAGAGAACGACGTCGGCGATCAGGTCCGCGTCGTCTTTAGACCCGATATCGAATGGCGCAGTTTTCATTCGACGACGAAGGCGTATACAGGCCTTGAAGCGCTTTTTCCGCGCAGCGTTTCGCCGTCTCCGCGCGGTTTCGCATTCCATCCGTACGACGGCGATTTCGTCATGAGCGTCGACGGCGGCGAGTATCATCATGAGCCGGAGTGGGTTTACAGCGTCTCCCACGTCGAGGAGGCGCGCCGCGGCCAGGACGGTTCGGGCGATCTTTTCAGCCCCGGCTGGATCTCCGCCGATTTCAAGGTTGGCGATACGGTGACGATCGTCGGCGAAACCGTAGGCGTCGGAGCCGTGAGACGCGGGGACGAGAAACTCGATTTCCCCGATTCCCGCGAAGATTCTCCGAGATCGCTCGGCGTGCCCGAGACGCTTGAAAAGTCGCTCGATCTTTTTATCGTGAAGCGCGACGACCTTAAGACGGTGATCGCGGGATATCCGTGGTTCCTCGATTGGGGGCGCGACACGTTTATCTTCATGCGCGGCATGATCGCCGCCGGTAAGATCGACGACTCGATCGCGATATTGAAGGCGTTCGCCGCGTTCGAAGAGAACGGGACGTTGCCGAACATCATTTACGGCACGACCGCCGGGAACCGCGACACGACCGACGCTCAGCTCTGGTTCATCCGCTGCGTCCAGGAGATTGACGCGCTCGGGCTGAAGGCGGCCGAAATCGCAGCGCTTAAGAAGACGTGCGAGAGTATCGTCGACAACTATATCAAGGGTACTCCCAACGGCATCCGTGTCGACAAGGAGAGCGCGCTCGTTTATTCCCCGTCCCACTTTACGTGGATGGACACGAACTATCCCGCCTGCACTCCTCGGCAGGGTTACCCCGTCGAGATTCAGGCTCTCTGGATTTCGGCGCTCAAGTATCTCGGACGCGGCGAGATGGCCGATAAGGCGCTCGCGAGCGTCAAAAAGTATTTCAAACGCGCTTACGGCGGGTATTACGACTGCCTCGCCGCGCCGAACGGAGAATCTGTGGCGGCGGCTGTTCCTGAGCCTACGATAAGGCCTAACGAGCTTTTCCTGATCACGCTTGGGATTCTCGACGACGTTTCGATTCTGGCCGAGACCGAGGAGCTTCTGATACCCGGCGGCGTAAGATCGCTCGAGGCGGGCAACTCGCTCTATAAGGGCGTTTACGAGGGGGATGAAGATACGAGCCGCAAACCCGCGTACCATAACGGCACGGTCTGGGGTTGGCCGTTTGCGCTTTTTGCGGAGGCTCTCTGGATGACTAAGTCGACATCCGCAGAAACCGCTCTGCAGCTTCTGGCGGGAGCCGTCGAGAACATCAACGCCGGGACAATCGGCCACATGAGCGAGAACGCCGACGGAGACGCGCCTCACGCCCAGAAGGGCTGCACGGCCCAGGCCTGGAGCGTGAGCGAACTTCTGCGCGTCTGGCTCAAGATAGGTCGTCGGTCGTGATCGCGGGATCCGACAGACAGGTTGAATTTGCGGATTGGGGCGGAATTTGGTACAATACCCGAGAATAAAATAGGGTTGTTTCAATTGCAGAAAGGTTGAGTAAAAATGAGCAATTTTTATACCGATAACGCCGATATCGAAAAAACTCTCGACGCGGTCGATTTGAGCGAGGTGGCCGAGCTTTGCGAAGAGGGCTTTCGTTTCGCGAAGGAATACGATTTCGCGCCCAAGACCAGCGAAGAGGCGATCGACAACTACAAGCGCGCGCTTTCGGTCTGCGGCGACATTATCGGTAATCGCATCGCTCCGACCGCCGAAGAGACCGACAGGGTCGGCAACATTCTCAATGAAGACGGTACGGTAACCTACGCTCCCGGCATTAAGCTCGCCGTCGAGCTTCTCGGCCGCTCCGGCCTTTCGGGCTGCACGATTCCCTATTACCTGGGCGGACTTAACATGCCCTGCACGATTCTCACCGCCTGCAACGATATCGTTTCGCGCGGCGACGCGGCGCTCATGAACATTTTCGGTCTTCAGGGCATCGCCGAGACGATCAACTCGTTCGCGTCCGAAGAAATCAAGAAAGACTACGTTCCCAAACTCTGCGACGGCACCTGGACCGGCGCGATGGTTCTTACCGAGCCTGACGCGGGCAGCGACCTTCAGAGCGTCAAGACGACCGCGTGGCAGGATGAGAACGGCAACTGGTTCGTAAACGGCGTAAAGCGCTTTATCACCAACGGCTGCGGCGACGTTCTTCTCGTTCTCGCCCGCACCGAGCCCGAGTTTTCCGACGGCCGCGGTCTCAGCTGCCTTCTGGTCGAGAAGTGCCCCGAGATCAAGGTCCGCCGCCTTGAGCACAAGCTCGGCATCAACGGCTCGCCCACGTGCGAAATGGTTTTCAACAACGCTCCCGCGAAGCTCATCGGTCAGCGCAAGCGCGGCCTTATCACCTATGTTATGGCGCTCATGAACGGCGCGCGCGTCGGCATTTCCGCCCAGGGTACGGGTATCGGCGAGGCGAGCTACCGCGCCGCGCGCGATTACGCCGCCGCCCGCAAGCAGTTCGGCGTAACGATCGACAACTTCCCCGCGCTCCGCGAGCTTTTGAGCGATATGTCCGTTGAGCTTCAGGCTTCGCGTATTCTCGCTTACTATTCCTCCAAGTCCGTCGACCTCGAATTCGGTCTTACTAAGAAGTTCGAGTCTCTTAAGGGTACGCCAGAGTCCCAAGACGTCCGCAAGCGTATGAAGCTTTACGCGGCGTTCAACAAGATGCTTACGCCCATGGCCAAGTACTACGCCTCCGAAATGTCGATGCGCGCTTCGAACGGCGCCGTCGCGGTTCTCGGCGGTTCGGGCTACATGAAGGATTATCCCGTCGAGCGTTATCTGCGCGACGCGCGTATCACGACGATTTACGAGGGTACATCCCAGCTTCAGGTCGTCGCCGCGATCGCGGGCGTAATGGCGGGCCTTTATAAGGACGTCGTCGCCGATATACTCAAGGATGTTGAACTTACCGACGCGCTTAAGGCAAAGCTCGAGAAGGTTAACGCGCTTTCTGCAGAGCTCGACAGCGCGGTTGAATTCGTAAAGAATCATCCCGACTCCAAGATGTACCACGATCTCCACGCCCGCCAGCTTGTCGATGCCGCCATCGGCGTTATCGTAGGAGCGCTCTTCATCCGTTTCGCGGCGAAGTTCGCCGAGAAGGAGGTCGTTCTCGACTACTGGCTCGCGACGAAGTATCCGAGCCTCTATGCCGAGCTCGCGAAGGCGAAGAGCGGCTACACCGATTCCGTCGTGAACTTCGAGGCGCTCGCGCCCGCCGTGACGCTCGCCGACTAAAGCGCGTCGAAAACCCGTCTTGTCGCCTGTTGAAGCATTGACTTTCACTGCTCTATAGGTGTATAATATTTTTAAAAACAATGCGTATAAGGAGGGGTGAATGGCGGCGACAAGACTTGCATTGAGTATGGATGAAAGTGTGGTTGAACGTGCTCGCAGATTGGCGGAAGCGCGCAATACCAGTATTTCCAAATTATTCGTGTCATTTGTGTGTATTATGGAGCAGCAGGCGGATGCTGATTGGCAAGATATCCCGCCGCTTACTAAAAAAGCGTTGGGTTTAGCTAAAGGATGCGTTTCGCCAGATTGGGATTATCGCACCGAGCTTTCCGCTGAACTTGCGGGGAAGTATGGTGAAGTATGAAAAAGCGCATTTTTGTTGATACTAACATTCTTTTAGATGTTCTTCTTGAGCGGGAGGGATTTTATTATAAATAGCTTGGGGGACTGTCCCTATTTTCGATAAGTGATGGAAAATTGGATAAATTCGGCGGTTTTATTATGTTTTATAAAGTGAGAATTTGACGCGGGAAAAATTCTTGCGTGCGGCAGATATTAAGTATGCCTTCATCGGAGTATTGGGAGTTTGCAAAAAGGTTACAAAATATGTTAAACTATTTTGTAAATAATGCTAGGAGATTTCTTTATGGTAAATGTAAATTATGCTGAGGATATCGTTCCGCTATCATCCTTTAGAGCTGATATGACCCGTTTAATGGTTCAGACTAAAGAAACTCATCGACCAATAGTAGTTACACAAAATGGACGGGCTGCGAATGTGTTTTTAGATGTCGCAGATTATCAGAAACTTATTGATAAAATTAATTTAATGATGGACATTTACAAGGGTGAACAGGATATTGCGGCGGGGCGAGTTCATTCGATGGAAGATGCTCGTCGTGCAATTGCTACTAATCTTGGAGTTTCTGTCTAATGGCTATCGTTAAATGGTCGGATCATGCGCTTAATTGTATAAAGGAGCAAGCGCACTATATCGCGGAGCAATCATGTTCTTCTGAAATTGCCTGGAATTGGGCTAATGATATTTTCGCAGAGGCAGAAAGATTGACGGAGTTTCCAGATATAGGGCATCGACTACCTGAATTTCCAGATACACCATATCTTGAAATATTGGTGCGTAAGAATTTTAGATTAATTTATCGTCATGTCAATGATGTTTGTTACATCATTACTGTAAGAAGATGCAGTATGCTACTGGATGAAGATTCGTTAGCCGGATTTAATCTCTGATTTTCACTTGATCCTCAAGCGAGCGCCGCGCTTTTATTTTAAGGGTTAAAGTGGTATAATTGGCAGTGATGATGATGGATGATTATAAAAATTCTGATAACTTCCAAAGAACGGAGGGTTGTAAAATGATTTCACCCCACCACTTTTACCCCACCAATGGGGTCTCTTGGATTCTAATGGAAATCGTAAAGGATAAGGGGTAATAAATGTACTCGAATAAAGAGAAAGGACTTGTTTTTTGTATTGCTACGGCACTGGTTCTATGCATTATTACTTCCTGTTTTATGGGTATAACGCCATCCGTAGCTGAAAAGATATTGGCTGCAAAAACATTGAGTGATTTAAAACCGTATCCGGAATTAAAAGTTTTTCCAAAGTTACTTCAAGCGATTCGCTCTAAGCCTGAAAATGCCGATAATTTTGAGGCACTATTTCACTATAATGCCATTCGGGATGGCGGACATGCTCTTTATATGTATCGCGACAGTTTTATGTTT